>SVTA01000012.1 GCA_015064005.1 Oscillospiraceae bacterium | reverse complement strand
GTTATCGGGGCGTCCACCGCCCTTGCCACCGGTCACGGCAGCAACGGCACCAACCAGCTTGCCTGCGTGAGCACCGTTTGCAACGGCATTCTTGCCGGCAACGGCAATGAAGTTGAGCTTGCCGTCAGCGGCAACGGCCAGCACAGCAACAACGTCATCGTTCGAGGCCTTGATCTCGTCGGCCAGCGTGCGGGCTACGTCGAGCTGCATACCGTCAAGGCGTGCGGTAACCAGCTTGGCGGATTTGATGGCAACAGCACCGGAAAGAATGGCATCCAGCTTGGTGGCGGCCAGCTTGGAGTTGAGGGAATCGATCTCTCTCTTCTGCTCCTTCAGCTCGGCCATCACGGCAGCGGAGCGCTTCACCAGCTCGGTGACGTTCTGTGCCTTGATCTCCTTGGCGGTGTCGGCAAGGAGCTTGTCCTTCTCGTCCAGCAGAGCCAGCACGTTAGCGCCGGTCACAGCCTCAATGCGGCGCACGCCGGAGGCGACGGAGGCCTCGGAAACGATGCGGAAGAGGCCAATCTTGGCGGTGTTATCCACGTGGGTACCGCCGCAGAATTCGGTGGAGCACTCACCCATTTTGACAACGCGTACGGTAGCACCGTATTTCTCACCAAAGAGCATCATAGCGCCCATCTTCTTGGCGTTCTCGATATCAGTTTCAACGGTATCAACGGCAACACCCGCAAGGATGTTGGCATTTACCACAGCCTCCACCTTGGCGATCTCCTCGGCGGTGAGTGCGGCAAAATGAGTGAAGTCAAAGCGGCCGCGCTGCTCGTCTACGTAAGAGCCGGCCTGCTCCACGTGGGTGCCCAGCACCTGACGGAGAGCTGCCTGCAGCAGGTGCAGGGAGGAGTGGTTGCGCATAATGGCGGCGCGTCTTGCGGCATCCACCTCGGCCTTGAGGCAGTCGCCCACGCGGATGATGCCGTTTTGTACGGTGCAGATGTGGAGATAAATGCCCTCGGCCTTCTTGGTGTCCACCACGGTGGCTTGGCTCGCCTCGGCAGAAAGCAGACCGGTGTCGCCCACCTGGCCGCCGCCCTCGCCATAGAAGGGAGTTTTGTCCAGCACCAGCGTGCAGTCGCCCTCGGAAACCTCGTTTACCAGCATATCGTCCACGATGATGGCCAGCACCTTTGCATCAGCGACAGTGTTACCATAGCCGACAAATTCCGTCTTGGCAAGATCATTCAGCAGCGCCTTGGAGGAATCGCTCCATCCGCTGATGTTGCCGCGAGCGGCACGGGCGCGGGTGCGCTGCTCCTGCATGAGAGCCGTGAAGCCCTCCTCGTCAATGGCAAGGCCCTTCTCCTCTGCGATCTCGCGAGTGAGGTCGAGGGGGAAGCCGTAGGTGTCGTAGAGCTTAAAGGCATCCTCGCCGGAAAGCGTGGTATTGCCGGCGGCAAGGGTATCCTTGATCATATCGGAAAGAATGGAAAGGCCGGAGTCGATGGTAGCGTCAAAGCGCTCCTCCTCAATGGAGATGACCTTCTTGATGTAGTCCTGCTTCTCGCCAAGCTCAGGGTAAGCATCCACGTTTTCGCCGATGGCCACCTCGCAAAGCTCCACAAGGAAAGGACGGTCAATGCCGAGCAGCTTGCCGTGGCGGCAGGCGCGGCGGATGATGCGGCGCAGCACGTAGCCGCGACCCTCGTTGGAGGGAATGACGCCGTCCGCGATCATGAACATCGAGCTCTTGATGTGGTCGGTGCAAACACGGATGGAGATATCGTTGGCCTTATCGGCGCCGTAGGTCTTGCCGGCGATAGCACAGACCGTATCCAGAATCTTACGAATGGTGTCTACCTCGAACATATTGTCCACGCCCTGCATGACGCACGCAAGACGCTCGAGGCCCATGCCGGTGTCAATGTTCTTCTGTGCAAGCTCGGTGTAATTGCCGTTGCCGTCGTTGTTGAACTGGGAGAATACGTTGTTCCAAATCTCCATGAAGCGGTCGCAATCGCAGCCGGGACGGCAATCGGGGGATCCGCAGCCGTACTTTTCGCCACGGTCGAAGTAGATCTCGGAGCAGGGGCCGCAGGGGCCGGTGCCGTGCTCCCAGAAGTTGTCTGCCTTGCCCAGCTTGGTAATGCGCTCGGCGGGGACACCGATCACCTTGTTCCACAGCTCGAAGGCCTCGTCATCCTGCTCGTAAACAGAGGGCCAGAGCAGCTCGGCGGGGATCTCCAGCGTTTCGGTCAGGAACTCCCAAGCCCACGGAATGGCCTCGTTTTTGAAATAATCGCCAAAGGAGAAGTTGCCCAGCATCTCAAAGAAGGTGCCATGGCGGGCGGTGTGGCCTACACGCTCCAAGTCAGGGGTACGGATGCACTTCTGACAGGTGGTGACACGGCGGCGGGGGGGCTCCTCCTCACCGGTAAAGAACTTTTTCATCGGCGCCATGCCGGAGTTGATGAGCAAAAGAGATTTATCGTTGATGGGAACCAGCGGATAAGAGGGCAGACGCAGATGACCCTTGGATTCAAAGAAGGCAAGGTATTTTTCGCGCAAGTCGTTAAGGGAAGTCCATTTCATAGCATTCAAAACCTTTCATAAAAGAAATAAGCATATACGACGATATTATACCATTTTGAGCGGTTGCCTGTCAAGGGAATTGCGCCAGTTTTTTTATAAAAACGAAACTTTTCCGTCGCTTTCACACAAGCAGATGTCGCTTCGTTTGTATAAAACGATGAAAATAAAGCTTTGTTTTCCCAAAGCGGGGTACGTTGCTTGCAAATATGAGGCGTCCGTGCTATAATATTTCCAGCAAAAGAAAAACGGCTTTTGCCGTTTGCGAGGTGCTTATGAACAAAAGAGCTTTTCAAAAAACATTTTCGCTGCTGTCGGTTCTGATCCTCTGCGTGCTGGCGGTGACGCTGCTTTCCGCTTGTCAGAAGGAGAAACATACGGATCTTTCGGCGTACCGCATTGTTTATGCCGGTGATCTCTCCAACAGTGTGTTTAAGGTGCGCGTTGAGGACTTTGCCGGGGATGTGAATCAGGCACTTGGAACGGAGCTTGCCTGCACCACTGACCGCACCGGCGAGGCACAGTATGAAATTTTAGTAGGCGATACCGGGCGCATGGAGTCCATTGATGCTGTCAACAAGATCAAGGGCGACGGATACGCGATTTGCAAGAGTGGGGATAAGATCGTGATCGTGGGTACCACGCGGGTGCTGACCATGATGGCGCTGGACGTGTTCCGCGAGATCTGCCTTTCAGCCACCGCCGATGCGGTGCCTGTTCCCAAAAGTAACGTGGTTTCCCATATGGAGATGGTCGATGTGGATCAAAGCTATGTGATCGTGTATTCCTCCAAGCTGGATAACAAGCGCGGAAACGATTACGATAACAGCGTGACGATTGCGGCCAACCCCAACGCCTACGATTATCCCGTGCAGGCTGCCTACGATCTGCGCGCCAATCTGGCCAACGCGCTGAAAGCAGACACTATGAAGATCAAGCTTGCGGAGGATTCCGTGGCAGAGCTTTCTGAAGAGATCGTTGTGGGCAAGACCAACCGTCAAGTGACGGCGGCGTTATTCTCACAGCTGGATGCTGACACCTACGGCGTGAGGATCCAAGACGGCAAAATTGCCGTGACGGGCACCAATGACGCGGGAGTGCGTGCGGCCGTTTCGCTGTTTAAGATGCTGATCGACGTAAGCAAAGCTGCCAATGACGAGGGAGAAACGGTCGTCCGTCTGCCTGCCAATCTCAACTGGATCGCCACCCGCAATGCCGGTTGGTATACGGACTTCCCGCGCCCCACGGGGGAGGGGATCTCTCTGTCGCATACGCGAGACGTGGAGGATGGCGCAGTCGCCTATTACTATACCGGCAGCGGCGTTGGTGCGACAAGCTACGATGCGTACGTGTCTGAGCTGAAGGCTGCGGGCTATACGGTGCGGGAGGAAAATCAGATCGGCGAGAGTCGCTTTGCTACGATGGTCAACGACAAGGCCGTGCTTTACGTAGCCTTTCAGGCCTTTGAGCACGCCGAGGAGCAGGGCGTCCATCTGTACGTTCCCACCCTGCGCGTGATCTCGGCATTGCTCAAAAATGTGAATCTTATTGACGAAAAGGAGCTGTCTCCCGACGGGAGCTATACCAAGGTAACGGAAAGCAAGATCACTACCGTTCGTCTTTCCTATAAGAGTGATCACAGCGTATACGGCAACTCCTATATTTTCACGCTGGAGGATGGCTCCATGGTGGTCTATGACAGCGGTATGAGCATCGGATCGGATACCTATCGCTTCTACAACGTATTGCGGGATCTTCACCGCCAGTCCTTTGGAGAACTGCCTACCTCTACCCACCCTCTGACGGTTGCCGCATGGATCCTTTCTCACGGTCACGGCGATCATTACGGCAATTTCCTGAATCTGTGCGAGAATTACGGCGGGCAGATCGCGGTGGAGAAGCTGCTGACTAATTTTACCTCCGACGAGGAGGATTTTAACGCGTACAATCCCAACAACAAGATACGGGATCAGCTGAATAGCATTCAACGCCTGACCAAAAGCGGCATGACCTACATCAAGCTGCACACGGGGCAGAAATTTTATCTGCGCAATATGGAGATCGAGGTGCTGTACACGCACGAGGATCTGGGTGAGGTGCGTTACACGTATTTTAATGACAGCACCACCGTATTTCGCACCACCTTTCACAGCACCGACGGCAACGGCAACCGGCAGGGGGTGCCCACCAGCGCGCTGTGGCTGGGAGATCTCTATCTGAACGGCAGCAAATGCCTGCGGGCAATGTACGGCTCTTATCTGAAATCCGATATGGTGCAGCTGGCGCATCACGGCTACCAGGGCTGCGAACTGGCGCTTTACCGCCTGGTAGCGCCCACCTGCGTGTGGTGGCCCTCCAGCCTTGAATTTTTCTACGTTGCCACTGATGCAAGCAGCTCCTATTGGCCTTTTGGCATCAATGCTGCTGTGGCAAACGGTCTTCCGTCCGTCAAGTATATCATCATTCAGGACGGATACAATACGACCGTAACCATCACCAAGGACGGCGCCGATTATCGCCTGCAAAGCGAAAGCGAAACCGGTCTATACAATGCGGGGATCACGGCTGCCGGAAATCAGGAAAACGATTACACACCCATTGTCAAATACGGTGGATGTATTATCAAACGCTAAAAAAACCACCGGGAGCCACGGCTCCCGGTGGTTTTTGCGAATTACAGCTTTGTAAGTGCGGCGCCGATGACGGTGCCGTAACGGGCATTTTCCGGAATGATGAAATGGATCTGGAAGGTTTTTTCCAAAATATCGAATACGCGGCGGATAGGGGCCAGCGTGGTCAGATTGCCCGTCAGTACTACCCGGTCGAGTCGATAGCTGCGGGCGGCAAATACCGCCAGCATGCCGATGGTTTCGCCCACCATGTTGGCAATGCCGAGGGCAATGTCGTTTTTGCTGGCGAGGTCGCTCAGCTTGCCGAAATTGGAGGCGGTCAGCTCGTAGTTGACGCCGTCGTAGAAATTGCGGTTGGAGATATCGCTGATGCGCAGGTCGATGTTGGAAAGATCACCGTCCACGCAAAGCTGCTCAATGTGGTCGATGTTATCCACGTCGATCATCTGCCGGGAAAGACCCAGCAGGGTGCCGCCGCCAACACCGGTGCCACCCAAATATTCGATATTTGTGGAGTCTCCCTCCTTTTTGGCGTGGATCAATGCGGTGCCGGTGCCCATGCTGACTACAATGGCCTCGTCAAGACCGGAGAGATAGAGTCCGCCCTGACCTACACTGTTGAATTCCGGAACCGTATGGCAACGGAGTCCCTCGTAAAGCGGTCGGTCGATAAAGGCAGAGCCGGCGCCGGTCATCATGACACGGTCAATGTCGGTAAGGGAAAGATTGTTTTCCATTGTGAATTTGCCAAAGGCGCCGTAAATAGAAGTGATGGGGTCGTTGGCACGCACGAACTGGGGAGAGATCAGCTCCCGACCGTTTTCGCCTTCGCGGAAGCCTACGATTTTGGTGGTGCTGCCGCCAACGTCGATGCCAAGCACGGTTTTTGCCATGTCAGAGTCTCCTTTTGCTATCATTTACACTTTATTTTAACATAACCTTGCAAAAAAATCAAGATAGTGTTATAATATATTATCCAAATTTATTTCAGCGAGGTACGATATGAATTTCAAAAATCCGAATACCGCCCCTCTTGGCGAAAAAGAGCTGTATATTTTCGATATGGACGGTACCATTTATCTCGGCTACCAGGTGTTTCCCTTTGCCATCCGTTTCATTGATCACCTGCGCGCTGCAGGCAAAAAGGTGCTGTTTTTCACCAACAACGCCTCTCACACCACCGATTACTACGTCCAGAAGCTTTCCAAGCTGGGCTTTTCGCCGAAGCGCGAGGAGATCATGACCTCCGGTGACGTGACCATTGAGTATCTGAAGCGCCACCGCGCAGGGAAGAGCGTTTATCTGGTGGGCACGGACGAGCTGGTAGAGAATTTCCGCGAAAACGGCATTCCCATGCTCACCGGCAAGGAGGAGGGCGCCGATATCGTGGTGACCAGCTTTGATACCACGCTGACCTACGAAAAGCTGGATAACGCCTGCCGTTTGGTACGTGGCGGTGCGGAGTATCTCTCCACCCACCCGGATTTTAACTGTCCTACCGAAACCGGCTTTATCCCGGATAGCGGCGCCATTGCCGCCTTCGTGACCGCCTCCACGGGCAAGACCCCCACCTATTTCGGCAAGCCGTATAAGGAAACCATTGAAATGATCTGCGAGGCCACGGGCTACACCTGCGAGCAAATGTGTATTTTCGGGGATCGCCTGTACACGGATATTGCCGTTGGCAAGCGCCATGGCGTCACGGCTACACTGGTGCTTTCCGGTGAAACGACGGCCGAGGATGTGGACGCAGCCGCCGTTGCCGATCAGCCCGATTTTGTGTTTGATTCTCTGGATGACGTGGATCATCTTCTGTTCGGTTAAAGAGGACGCATATGGCATTTGACGCTGGATTTTTGGCGGCTGTGGCCGAGGAGCTGCGTCGTGTGGCGCTGGGTGCGAGGATAGAGAAGGTCTATCAGCCCGAGCGCGATGCCGTCGTGCTGCAGATGCGTACCTTTGCAGGTGGTAAGCGCCTGCTGATCAACGCCGGCTCTGCCAATCCCCGCATCGGATTTAGTGAGATCCCTATGGAAAATCCCCAAAACCCGCCGCTGTTCTGTATGCTGCTCCGTAAGCACCTTTCCGGTGCCAAGCTGCTTTCTGTGGAGCAGGCGGGCTTTGAGCGTGTGGTCACGCTGCGCTTTGAGACCCGGGATGAAATGGGCTATACCTGCGAGCGCTGCCTTTGGGCGGAAATCATGGGCAAATACAGCAATCTGATCTTTACGGACGGGGAGGGAAAGATCCTTGCCGTGCTGCGTCCGGTGGACTTCACCACCAGCAGTCTGCGGCAGGTTCTGCCCGGTATGCGCTATGAGCTGCCACCCCCACAGAATAAGGAAAACCCGCTTGAGGTCAGTCGCGAGGCGTTTTTGGCGCTTTCTGATGCCGGCGGTGAGCGTCCGGCGGATAAGTGGCTGACGGCTACGTTTCTCGGCGTTTCTGCCGCTGTGGCAAGGGAGATCGTCTACCGCACCGCGGGTGAGGTGGATACGTCGCTTTCCGCACTGGATCGGGAAGCGCTGGCGGATTGCTTTTTGAAGATCTACGGCGATGTGCGTGAGGGGCGCTTTGCCCCCTCAATGGCGCTGGACGACAAGGAAAAGCCCCTCGAATACGCCTTTTTACCGTTGACGCAATACGGCTCGTGCCGCGGCTTTGAAAGCGCTTCGGCACTGCTGGATCTGTGGTTTGGCACAAGAGATCAGGAGGCGCGGGTACATCAGCGCGCCGCCGATGTGCTGAAGCTGCTTTCCAACGCCCGCACGCGTATTTCTCACAAGCTGGAGCTGCAGCGCGGAGAGCTGGCGCTTTGTGAGCAGGGAGAGGAATATAAGCGGATCGGCGATCTGATCGTATCGAACTGCTATCAGCTGCAAAGGGGCGCCGGACGAGTCACGCTGACCGATTATAACGACTATCGCGAGGACGGTACCTTCGGTACGGTGGAGGTGGAGCTGGATACAAGGCTTTCTCCCACAGCTAACGCACAACGGTACTATAAAAAATATAACAAGAGCAAAACCGCCAAGGTGGAGCTTGCAAAGCAGATCGCCATCGGCGAGGCAGAGCTTGCCTATCTTGCCACGGTGCAGACGGCGCTGGATACGGCGGAAACGCCCACGGATCTGCTGGAGATCCGTGAGGAGCTGGCGCGGGCGGGATACGCCTCCCGCACAAAGCACTCCCTGCCGGGTAAGAAATCCGGCACGACCTCCTATGCGGAGTACGTGACCACCAACGGATATCGGGTGCTTTGCGGCAAAAACAACCTGCAAAACGAGCATATTACCCACAGAATCGCAGAGCGGGGGGATTTCTGGTTTCACGCCAAGAACGTGCCCGGGTCTCACGTGGTGATGCTGCTGGAGGGCAAGGAGGAGCCGGATGCGGTGGATTTCACGGAGGCGGCCTCTATTGCCGCGCTGTATTCTGCCGCTGCCGGGGCTCCGCTGACGGAGGTGGATTACACCACGGTGCGTAACCTAAAGAAGGCACCCGGCGGCAAGCCCGGATTTGTGATCTATCACACCAACTGGAGCGCTGTGGTTTCTCCCGACAAGGAGGCCATTGCAAGGCTTCGGAAAAAATAAAGCAACGGAGAAAGGAAGTGACCTATGATTCTCATTATCGCGGAAAAGCCGAGCCTTGCGCGGAATATCGCGGCCGGCATAGGCTCCATGGCGCGGCGGGACGGTTACCTTGAGGGGAACGGTTACCTGATCACGTGGGCCTTCGGTCATCTCTTTTCTCTCGCGGATATAGAGGACTATCAAGGCGTGCCAGCTACGGAAAAGGTGCGCTGGACGATGGATAATCTGCCCTGTATCCCCGACACCTTCCGCTTCGACCTCAAAAAGGACAAGGATACCAAAAAAGTGGACGCGGGCGTCCAAAAGCAGTTCAAAACCATCGAGAGCCTTTGCAACCGCGCCGACGTTGACACCATCGTCAACGCGGGGGACGCGGACAGAGAAGGGGAGATCATCGTGCGCCTTTGCGTGCAGCATGCCGGCGCCGCCGGCAAAACGCAAAAGCGTCTGTGGCTGCCCGATCAGACCCCCGAAACCGTCCGGGAGGCGCTGACGAATCTCGGTGACGCCACGGCTTACGAAAGCCTTGCGGCGGAAGGATTTGCCCGTACTTATATTGACTGGCTCTACGGCGTGAATCTGACACGCTACGCCACCTTGAAGTGCGGCTCTCTCCTGCGCGTGGGACGTGTGATCGTGCCCATTGTGCGGGCGATCTATGAGCGGGATATGGCCATCCGGAATTTTGTGCCGGGCAAGTATCTTGCTCTCGTCAGCCGTGAGGAAACGGGCGGCGAGATCGTGGAGCTTGTCAGCAAGCAGAAATTTGATGAAAAGGACCGCGCAAGGGCCGAGGCGCTTTGCGCGCTGTATAACGAAACCGGCGCCTTTGTCAAATCCGTCAAACGCAAAAAGGATACGCTGGCACCGGGCAAGCTGTTTTCGCTTTCCAAGCTGCAAAACGTGCTGGGCAAAAAGTATAAAATGTCCATGGCGGATAGCCTTGCTATTATCCAAAGCCTTTACGAGCGCGGCTATCTGACCTATCCCCGTACCAACTCCGAGTATCTGGCAACGGCGGAGAAGGATAAGATCAAAAAAATCCTTGCGAGCTGCAAGCAGCTGGGGTACGACGTCGCCTTCAAGGATTCTCCCAAGATTTTCGACGACAGTAAGATCGAATCCCACTCGGCACTGACGCCTACCTACAAGATCCCCAAAAAGGGCGAGCTTTCAGAGAAAGAAAATCAAGTCTATGCCACGGTGTTCAGACGCTTTGCGGCGGTCTTCTGTGCAACACCCTGCACGGCAGAGCGCACCGAGATCACGGTAGCCGTAGGAGAACTTGAGGAGTTTGTACTGAAGGGGCTGGTGATCCTGGAGCGCGGTTGGATGAAATACGACGACGCCACACAAAAGGACAAGGTGCTGCCGAAGCTTGCGAAGGGGGACGCGGTCAACATACGCTTTGAGCCGAAGGAGAAGGAAACCTCTCCGCCCAAGCACTACACTATCGAAACGCTGAATAACTATCTGAAGAATCCCTTCCGCGAGGAAAAGGCTGCTGCCGAGGATACGGTGGGCAGTGATGACAGTGCGGAATACAAGGCGGTTTTCGAGGGTCTGGAGCTGGGCACGGAGGCCACCCGTACGGGCATCATCGACAATGCCCGCAAAAGCGGTTACATTGCCCTAAATAAGGATGTTTACACCATCCTGCCGCAGGGAGAGTACCTGGTGGAATCTCTTGACCGTATGCAGATCCGTATGGATAAATTCCGCACCAGCGAAATGGGCCGCGCGCTGAAGAAGGTGTTCCGCGGTGAGATGACCGTGGAGGACAGCGTGGCGCTGGCCGCGCGAGATATTCGAGAGATATTCGAGAAAAAGGAAGCGAGTCTTGAGGAGGATACGGACATCGGCCTTTACGGTGTGGAGGTTGGTGCCTGTCCGCTTTGCGGAAAGCCCGTGGTGCGCGGCAAATTCAGCTACGGCTGCACCGGATACAAGGAGGGCTGCGGCTTCCGCGTCAATACGGTGATCTGTGGCCGCGTGATCTCCGTGCGGCAGATGCAGATGCTGCTGACTGAAGGAAAAACCGCACCGATCAGAGGCTTTGTTTCCAAAAAGACAGGCAAAAGCTTTGACGCCGCGCTGCGTCTGGAGGAGGGAAAGGCAATTTTCGACTTTTCCGACGTGCCAAGGCGAGAGCCGCGCCGTCCGGAGCCGATCTTTGACGACTCCATGCCCCCGCCCGCGCCCAACGAGCCGGGTTGACCGTGCCGCATCATCATTTTCGCCGCGCCGAGGGCGCGGCGTTTTTTTGTAAAAAATTGCAACGGTTTTCCGGCTTCTCTATTGACTTTTTCTTTATTTAATAGTATAATATTAGTCTATGATAGTATGATGAAGGAGTATGCCATGAACGAGAACGCAATGAAAACCGAGGTCATCCCCGCATCCGCGGCGGATATGGCGCCCTTTATCGAATCCGTCAAGGCGTGGACGTCGGATTTCGCCCTGCGGGAGGGGCGCGCTCCACGGTGTCACGTGTTGACCTTTGGATGCCAGCAAAATGAGGCAGATAGCGAAAAGCTGCTGGGTATGGCGCTGCAGATGGGCTACGAGGGAACAGATGATCCGGCAAATGCCGACCTCATCCTCGTCAACACCTGTGCCATCCGGGAGCACGCGGAAAAGCGGGCGCTTTCCATCATTGGCCAGTTTAAGCATCTGAAGGAGCAAAATCCGCACCTGATCATCGGTGTGTGCGGCTGCATGGTGGCGCAGGAGCATCGGCGCTCCCAGCTGCAGAAAAGCTATCCCTACGTGAGCTTTGTGCTCTGTACCTCGGTGCTGTATCGCTTGCCGCAGTATCTTGCCGAGGTACAGGCGCGAGGGAAGCGTCTTTTCAAGGGCGAGGAGGAGCTGACGGTGGCCGAGGGGCTTCCCATTCAGCGGGCAAGTGGCTACCGTGCCTACGTCAGCATTATGTACGGGTGCAATAATTTCTGCTCCTACTGCATCGTGCCCTACGTGCGGGGCAGGGAGCGGAGCCGTGAGCCTGCCGACGTGATCCGCGAGGTGCAAGAGCTTGTGGAGGCGGGATATAAGGATATCACCTTACTTGGACAGAACGTGAACTCCTACGGTAAGGGGCGCGCAGACGGCTACGACTTTGCCGATCTGCTCCGGGAGCTTGATCGCATTCCCGGCGATCATATGCTGCATTTTATGACCAGCCACCCGAAGGATGCCACCAAAAAGCTGGTGGACGTGATGGCGGCGGGGAAGCATATCGCGCACAGCTTCCATTTGCCGCTGCAGTCCGGCAGCGATGAGATCCTGCGTCGGATGAACCGACACTACGATCGGGCGCAATATCTGGAGATCCTTGACTATATGCGGGAGAAAATGCCGGATATCGCCGTGACCTCGGATATTATCGTGGGCTTCCCCGGTGAGAGCGAGGCGGATTTTGAGGACACGCTCGCCATGCTTCGGCGGGCACGGTTTGATATGATCTTTTCCTTTATCTACTCTCCCCGCAAGGGAACCCCTGCTGCCGAAATGCCGCAGCAGATCCCGCGCGAGGTACAAAATGCCCGTTTTGATCGTCTGCTCGCCTTGCAAGCCGAGATCGCGGCCGAGCAAAACACGCCGCTGACGGGCACGGTGCAGCGCGTGCTGTGCGACGGTGTCAGCAAAAAGAATTCGGACATCTACAATGGACGCACACCGCAAAATAAAATTGTATTCTTTGAGGAGCCCGCCCCCGAGGGCACATGGCTTTCCGTGCGTGTGGATCGCGCCGAGGCCTTTGCGCTTTACGGCACGGTGATCAAATAACAATCCATCAACAGAAAGGAATATACCATGGAAATTTTTGAACTTGCTGCCGAGCTTGGCAGAAAGCTGAAGGAGGACGAGCGTCTGGTTCGTCTGGAGCAGGCACACCGCGCCTATGAGGCTGACGAGGACGTGAACAGACTTTCGATGGAATACGCCGTGCAGCAGCAGGCTATTCAAAACGAGGCTGCCAAGGAGGATCGCGACGATGCTGCCATTGAGCAGATCCAGGCGCGTGTTGAGGAGCTTTACAACGAGATCACCGGCCTTGCCGTGTACAAGGAGCTGGAGGAGGCCCAGGAGGCCGTGAACGCTCTGATGGAGGCTGTCAACAATACCATCTCCACTCAGATCAGTGGGGAGGAGCCCGGCGGCTGCACCCATGATTGCTCTACCTGTGGCGGCTGCCATTGATGAACGTTGATCAAATCTGACCGGAAAAGGAGACTGTACCATGACACCAATGATGGAACAGTATTTTGAAATTAAAAATCAGTATAAAGATTACCTGGTATTTTACCGGTTGGGTGACTTTTACGAAATGTTTTTCGAGGATGCGAAGACCGCATCCCGCGAGCTGGAGCTGACGCTGACCGGCAGAGACTGCGGTGAGGCGGAGCGTGCCCCTATGTGCGGCATTCCGTTTCACAGCTCTGAGGGCTATATCGCCCGGCTCATTGAGAAGGGCTATAAGGTGGCCATCTGTGAGCAGATGGAGGATCCCTCCAAGGCCAAGGGGCTGGTGAAGCGTGACATCGTGCGGATCGTTACGCCGGGTACGCTTTTGGAGCCCAGCATGCTCACGGAGAAGAAAAACAACTACATCTGCGCACTCTGTCTTGGCGAGGCCTCCTTTGGTCTTTGCTTTGCGGACGTTTCCACCGCCGAGGTTTCTGTGACCGAAATCTCCGGTGATAATATGCTGGCAAGGCTGCAGAGCGAGCTTGGCACCTATGCCCCCAGCGAGGTGATCGTGGATCTGCCCCGTGAGGACGCAATGGTGATCGCGGAATTCGTGCAGAACCGCGTGGGCGCGATGCTTTCGGATAACGAGGGGCGCCGCTTTGATTATGATATTTCCCGTGAGCGCGTGCAGCGTCAGTTTGGAGATCGGCTGCCCACCGGCTTTGCGGATTCCCGCCCGATGGTCAGCGCTGTCGGCGCGTTGCTTGACTATATTGCCGATATGCAGCGCAACGACATTTCCTATATCAAGGAGCTGAACGTTTATTCTGACGGGCAATATATGGATATGGATATCAACACCCGCCGCAATCTGGAGCTGACAGAGACGCTTCGCAACAAGGAAAAGAGAGGCACGCTGCTTTGGGTGCTGGATCGCACGCATACCGCCCCCGGTGCGCGGCTGCTGCGCTCCTATGTGGAGCATCCGCTGCTTTCCTCCCGCGAGATCGCCGCAAGGCAGGGCGCTGTGGAGGAGCTGTTCGGCAGCTTTATGCTACGGGAGGATATTGGCGCGGCCCTTTCCGGGGTGCTGGATCTGGAGCGCCTGATCACGCGTATCGTGTACGGCACAGCCAACGCCAAGGATCTGCGGGCCGTGGCTACCACTGCAGCGCTTTTGCCTGAGATCAGGGGCCTGCTTTCTTCCTGCCGCGATCCGGAGCTGCGCCGCATTTACGACGGCCTTGACGATCTTGCGGATATCTACGGCATGATCGATGCTGCCATCGATGAGAATCCACCCTTTGTTTTGCGCGAGGGGGGACTGATCAAGCCCGGCTATAATGCCGATGTGGACTACCTGCGCTCGGTGATGAGCGACGGCAAATCCTGGATCGATCGAGTGGCTGCAGAGGAACGGGAAAAAACCGGCATCCGTACGCTGAAAATTGGCTATAACAAGGTTTTTGGCTATTATATTGAGGTATCGAAGTCCTTTGTGGATCAGGTGCCGGATACCTATATCCGTAAGCAAACGCTGACCAACGGTGAGCGCTATATCACCGAGGAGCTGAAGGATATGGAGGCCACCATTCTGGGTGCGGCGGACAAGGTCTGCTCCCTCGAGTATGAGCTGTTCCAGGAGATCCGCGCCAAGGTGGCCGACGCCGGTGAGCGCATTCAGCGCGTTGCCAACCGCTTGGCGGAGCTTGACGTTTATCTCTCTTTCGCGGATGTCGCTGCCAAAAACAAATACGTGCGCCCAGAGGTGGACAACGGCGACGAGGTGCGCATCAAGGACGGGCGTCACCCTGTGGTGGAGCAGTTTGTGCGGGATACCTATTTTGTCCCTAACGACGCACTGCTGGACACTGCTGCCAATCGAGTGATGCTGATCACCGGTCCCAATATGGCGGGTAAATCCACCTATATGCGGCAGGTGGCGCTGATCGTGCTGATGGCGCAGATCGGTTCCTTTGTGCCTGCGGCAGAAGCGCGTATTGGCATCGTGGACAAGCTCTTTACACGTGTGGGTGCATCCGATGACCTTGCCTCCGGCCAATCCACGTTTATGCTGGAAATGAACGAGGTGGCATACATCCTTCGCAATGCTACCCGCCGCAGTCTGATCATTTATGACGAGGTGGGGCGCGGTACCAGTACCTTTGACGGTATGAGCATTGCCCGCGCCATTGTGGAATACACCAACAGCCGCAAGATCGGCGCCAAAACGCTGTTTGCGACACATTATCACGAGTTGACCTCGCTGGAGGCCGAAATGCCCGGTGTGGTGAACTATAACATCGCCGCCAAAAAGCGGGGCGACAGCATTACCTTCCTGCGCAAGATCGTGCGCGGCTCCACCGATGACAGCTACGGCATCGAGGTGGCAAAGCTGGCGGGACTGCCCCAGGAGGTCATTCGCCGCGCCAAGGAGGTGCTGGCCGAGGTAGAGGAAACCGCCCGCGTGCTGCGCGCGCCTTCCCCCGATGCCGTGAAAAAAACGGATGACGCACTGATCACCATGGAGGATTGCGTGAACGAGCAGATCATTGAGGAGCTGAAAAATACGGATATCAATACGCTCTCACCCTACGAGGCAATGACATTCCTGTTCGATTTGAAGAAAAGATTACAGTAAGGAGGTGAATGCATGGGAAGGATAAACGTACTTTCCTTCGCGGTTGCCAATCTGATTGCCGCAGGTGAGGTTGTGGACAGACCCGCCTCCGTCATCAAGGAGCTGCTGGAAAATGCCATTGACGCCGGCGCCACGCGGGTGACGGTGGAGATCCAGCATGGCGGCGTCAGCTTTATGCGCGTAGCGGATAACGGCTCCGGCATGTCGGCAGAGGATCTGCCCGTGGCCATTCGCCGCCACGCTACCAGTAAGATAAAGGATGCCGCAGATCTTGACGGTATCGAGACCCTCGGCTTCCGTGGCGAGGCGCTGGCCGCCATTGCCTCGGTATCCGATCTTCGCATCATCACCCGTACTGCGGACGCGCCTTACGGCTCCAAGCTGGAGGCGAAGGGCGGGGAGATCATCGGCATCACCGAGCAGGGATGTCCTGTCGGTACCACGGTGATCGTGGAGAATCTCTTTGGCAACGTGCCGGCAAGAAGAAAATTCCTCAAAAAGGACGTTTCCGAGGCCATTGCCGTCACCACATACGTGGAGAAGATCGCGCTCTCCCGCCCGGACATTGCCATTCGTCTGATCATTGACGGCAATATGAAGCTGGATACCGCCGGAGACGGCAATCTGCGCTCCGCGATGTATGCGGTATTCGGCCGGGATTTCGTGCAGCGCATGCTTCCCGTGCGAGGCGAAGGGGAGGGCATTACCGTGGAGGGCTTCATTGGCCGCTCTGATAACGTGCGCCCCAAGCGCAATTATGAAAATTTCTTTATCAACGGCAGATATGTCAACTGCCGTACGGCCGCAGCGGCGCTGGAGCAGGCATATACCTCTTACATCCCGCCGGAAAAATTTCCGTGCTGTGTGCTGAATATCAAGATCAATCCCGCAGCGGTGGATGTGAATGTGCATCCTGCTAAGCTCGAGGTGAAGTTCTCCAATGAGCGTCCGGTTTTTGAGGCGGTGTATTCTGCTGTGCGCACGGCGCTGGAGGCTAACGAAACGCGTCCTGATCTACAGCTGAAGCCCACTCCCGGTGCCGCCAACGCTTTTGCGCCCATTGAGGAGGGCAAGCGGGAATCGCTTGCCGCAAGGCAGATCACCATTGATCATACCCCGGCCAGACCCCAGGAGGCTTTTACGCGCATGAGCGCGGCGGCGTATGCCAATCAGTACGGCGGTGCCTCCAAGGGCGGCCTTGCTGCCCCCAGCGCTTATCGAGGCGTCACAGAAAGCGGGGAAACAGCGCACACAACGCCCATTCCCCGGCCTGGCCTTGCTACGTCTGCGGAAACCTCGACACCTGTCCCCGTATCGGTTCCCGCGCCGCAAAAGGAGCCGGAGCCTTCCTGTATATCCGCTACCGAGCAGGCGCCTGCGCCGGTACCGGCTGCCGCTCCCGTTTGGCGCATCATTGGCGAGGCGTTTCACGCCTACGTAATCGTGGAATGTGACGACAAGCTGCTGCTCATTGATAAGCACGCCGCTCACGAGCGTGTGCTGTTTGAGGAGCTGCGGGCGCGGATGCGGGAGCGTACCGACGCCACGCAAATTCTGATGCTGCCCATGCAGATCTCGCTGTCCGTAGAGGACGTGGGGCTGCTGGAGGCTTACCGCGCTGAGGTAGAGGCCATCGGCTTTGCCTTTACGGCCAAAAGCCATGCCGTCAGTGTCAGTGAGATCCCGGAGGGGCTGGAGCCTGCCGCGGCGGCGGAGCTGCTGACCTCTTTGCCGGTGACCTTGGCCGAGGAAAGCGGCAGTGCCGCGCTTTCCCGTGATATTCTCTTTGAAAAGGCGCTATATCAGGGTGCCTGTAAGGCTGCCATCAAAGCGGGAAGGGAATACCCACCGGAGCATATCGAATGGCTCTGTAAAAAGCTGATGGCGCTGCCGGATATCACCGTCTGCCCCCATGGCAGGCCCGTGGCGATGGAGCTTTCTCACGCTGCTATTGATCGGCAGTTCAAGCGCACTTAAAAATACGCGGTCGGGCTGTTCTCCCGACACCGAAAGGATCATTATGTCACATTATGAATTGAAAAAGAAGGATGGCCGCGCCCGACGCGGTGTTCTGCATACGGTACACGGTGATATCCAAACTCCCGTGTTTATGAACGTGGGCACCTGTGCCGCCATCAAGGGCGGTGTATCCACCGTGGAGCTGGAGGAGATCAACTGTCAGGTGGAGCTTTCCAATACCTACCACCTGCACATTCGTCCCGGTGACGGGCTGATCAAGGAGATGGGCGGCCTGCATAGGTTTATGAATTGGAAAAAGCCCATTCTCACCGACAGCGGCGGATTTCAGGTATTTTCTCTTGCCCAGCTGCGCAAGATTACCGAGGAGGGCGTACGCTTTGCCTCTCACGTGGACGGCAAGCGCATTTTCATGGGGCCGGAGGAGAGCATGCAGATTCAATCCAACCTCGCCTCCACCATTGCCATGGCTTTTGACGAGTGCATTGAGAATCCTGCGCCCTATAAATACGTGGAGGACTCCATTGCCCGCACTTACCGCTGGCTTGTACGCTGCAAGGCGGAAATGGAACGCCTCAATAGCCTGCCTGATACCATCAACAAGCATCAGATGCTGTTTGGCATTAATCAGGGAGGTGTGTACGAGGATTTGCGCGTGCGCCACATGCAGCAGATCAGAGAGCTGGATCTGGACGGCTACGCCATCGGCGGTCTTGCCGTAGGCGAGGAAACCGAGGAAATGTATCGCATCATCGACGCGGTAGAGCCCCACATGCCGGAAAATAAGCCCCGCTATCTGATGGGCGTGGGCACCCCCTGCAATATTCTGGAGGCGGTGCATTTGGGTGTGGACTTTTTTGACTGCGTGATGCCCAGCCGCAACGCCCGTCACGGCAGTCTCTTTACCTGGCACGGTAAGATCACACTGATGAATGAGAAATATGCCCGCGATCCCCGTCCCATTGACGAGAGCTGCAACTGCCCCACCTGCCGGCACTACTCCCGTTCCTATATTCGCCATCTTTTGAAGGCGAAGGAATCCCTTGGTATGCGGCTTGCGGTTACGCACAATCTGTATTTTTACAACGATCTTACCCAAAAGATCCGCGACGCGCTGGACGGCGATTATTTCGAGAGCTTTTATCAGAAATACCGCCTGATCCTCGGCGAGCGTCATCCGGACTGATTTGAATGAAAATAACTCTTATAAGGAGCGATTATGATAAACAAAGAACTGTTAAGCGACCTCCTCTCAATTGCCGTTTCTACCGGCGGCGATTTTGCTGAGGTCTTTGCCGAGCGCGAGCACATTACCCGCGTGAATTATGTTTCCGGCAAGGTGGAGTCGATCCGCGATCAGGTGATCTCCGGCGTTGGCATCCGCGTATTCTGCGGCACGAAGACCTACTACGCCTCCACCTCCGATACCAGCCGTGAGGGACTCCTTTCCTGCGCTGCCGCTGTGGCAGGTGCCGCAGGGGAGGGAAATGGCAAGCGCTGCATCAGTCTCACCCCCGATGTGGTGGTGAACCGTCAGCAGATCAAGCATTATCCCGATGACGTGCCTACCAAGGAAAAGGCAGATATCCTGCGCGCTGCCTGTGGTGCCGCCTCCGCGATTGATGAAAAAATAGTGCAGGTGGAGGGATCTTATCTTGATACCGACCGTTCCATTCTGGTGGCGAATACCGAGGGGCTTTGCCGCGAGGATCGCAAGATCAGAACGCGTCTTGCGGTTTCCGCCGTTGCCAGTGACGGCAGCGAGAATCAGTCCGGCTTCTTTGGCCCGGGCGGCGGCGTGGGTGTGGAGTTCTTCGACACCGTTACGCCCAAATATATCGGTGAGCGCGCTGCAAAGCAGGCGCTGACCAATCTCGGCGCGGTATACTGCCCCGCCGGCACCATGACGGTGGCCATCGAGAACGGCTTTGGTGGCGTTATTTTCCACGAGGCCTGCGGCCATTCTCTGGAGGCTACCTCTGTTGGTATCGGCGCCTCGCAGATGGCCGGCAAGCTCGGTCAGCAGATTGCCAACCCCAAGGTAACGGCCATTGACGATGGCACCATTGTCGGCGGCTGGGGCTCCTTCAATATCGATGACGAGGGAACGCCCTCTACTCGTAACGTGCTGATTGAAAACGGCGTGCTGAAGAGCTATATGATCGACCGTCTCGGCTCCCGCCGCATGGGTATGCCCATGACCGGCGCCGGCAGACGCGAAAACTACACCTACGAGCCCACCTCCCGTATGACCAATACCTTTATTGCCAACGGCCCCGATAAAAATGAGGATATCATTGCATCCATGGAATACGGCCTTTACGCCAAGGAAATGGGCGGCGGCTCCGTAAATCCCTTGACGGGTGAGTTCAACTTCTCCGTCAAGGAGGGCTATATCGTCCGCAACGGTAAGATCTGTGAGGCGGTACGTGGTGCGGCACTGATCGGTACGGGCGCGGAGATCTTGCAGGATATCGACATGGTGGGACAGAATCTGGCCACGGGTCAGGGAATGTGCGGCTCTGCCTCCGGTAGCGTGCCTACCGATGTTGGCCAGCCCCTCATTCGCGTGAAAAAAATTACTGTGGGAGGTCGCTGATGAATTTTCAAGAAATGAAGGATATCCTTTTTGCCGCTGCTGATAAAGCAGGTCTGAAGGATTATGATGTATATTACCGTGTTTCCACCGACGCTTCGGCGGACGCACTGAATCGTGAGCCAAACGCCTCCGCCTTCGGTAATGCCGGCGGTATCTCCTTCCGCTGCGCGGTGGAGGGAAAGATTGGCTCGGCCTCCACGGAGTGTATCGTAAAGGAGGAACTGGAGGCACTGATCCCCCGTGCCATCGCCAACGCCGCGTTGGTGGATGCGGACGAGGAGCCCATCTTCTTCCTGCCCGACGAGGGCGACATTTACGGCAAGGTGACCGTAGAAAAAGCACAGCTGCCCACCGCCGCGGAGCTGCGTCGTACGGCCATGGAGCTGCAGGAACGCATTTACGGCGCCAGCGATATGGTAACCGACGGCACCTCTACTGCCGCGGGCGCCGCGGAGGTAACGGTTTCGCTTGCCAACTCTCGCGGACTTTCGCTTTCTCATAGTGCCGCCATGCGCTACTCCTATGCCGAGGCCGTGATCAACGATGGAAAAGAGCCCTCCTACGGCGCGGATATGTCCGCCGAGCTGGATCCCGACAAATCCGGCATTGCCGAAAAG
Organism: Oscillospiraceae bacterium; assembly: GCA_015064005.1. Classification (GTDB taxonomy): domain Bacteria; phylum Bacillota; class Clostridia; order Oscillospirales; family CAG-272; genus Firm-07. The sequence continues at coordinate 13,828 of SVTA01000012.1, read as the reverse complement.
GCCGTGGCCGAGGCCATTGCACGTCTTGGTGGCAAGGGCGTCAAGACCGGCAAATATAACGTGGTATTTTCTGCCAAGGAGGTGCGTACGCTGTTTTCTACCTTCGGCGGTATTTTCAGCGGCAAGAGTGCCATGCTTGGCCTGTCGTTGCTGAAGGGCAAGGAGGGAACTGCTGTTGCCTCTCCTGCATTGACGGTGTATGACGATCCCTTCTATCCTGCCAACACGATGCAGATGCCCTTTGATGCAGAGGGTGTGCCCACCTACAAGAAGGCGTTGATCGAAAAGGGTGTGTTGAAAACGCTGCTGTACGATCTGACCACTGCCAAAAAGACCGGCAACAAGTCCACCGGTAATGCCGGACGCGGCTCCTATGCCGATCCCGTGGCTATTCGCAGCTACTGCCGCTCCATTGAGGCCGGCACGGATACGCTTGAGGAGCTTTTTGCAAGGGTTAGTGACGGCATCTATATCACCGAGATGAAGGGTCTGCACGCGGGCTGCGACGCCGTGACCGGCGATTTCTCCATTGAGAGCGCAGGCTTTGCCATCAAGGACGGCAAAAAGGCCGGCCCTGTCAAGGCATTTACCATCGCGGGCAATTTCTTTGATCTGTTAAAGAATATTGAGGCCGTCGGCTCCGAGATCGAGGTGGGCACCTGTGGATTTTCTATGAGTGCTGCCCCCGCTATGCTGGTGCGTGATATTTCCGTTGCAGGTGAATGAGCGAAAATTTTCCGAAACACCTTGATTATTGAGGAATTTTGTTATATAATTACTTGTTCGCGCAATGCAGACGCGCGAAGGAACGAAAAAGAGGTTTTATATGCTGACTATCAAAAAAATGATCGCGGAGCGCCTTGGGGAGGGCATTGCAGCCCTTGGTGTGCCCGGTGCTCCCACTGCGGAGGAGCTGGCCTCGATGCTGGAATATCCGCCCGATGACAGTATGGGGGATCTTGCGCTGCCTTGCTTCAAGCTTTCCCGCACGCTGCGTCGCGCGCCGGTGCAGATCGCGACGGCGCTGGCAGATTGCCTGGCGGGGTTGTCCTGTGTGGGCAAGGCCGAGGCCGTTAACGGCTATTTGAATATTTCTGTTTCCCATCAGTATCTGACGGATAGCGTGCTTTCCGGCATTCTCGATGCCGGTGCCCGTTACGGCGCCAGCGACGTGGGCTGCGGCAAGACCGTGGTGCTGGATTACTCCTCTCCTAACGTGGCCAAGCCCTTTCATATCGGTCATCTCGGCACTACCGTGATCGGTCATTCTCTGAAAAAGCTGCACGAGTTTGCAGGCTACAAGTGCGTAGGTATCAACTACCTTGGCGACTGGGGCACCCAGTTCGGTAAGCTGATTGTGGCTTATAAAAAGTGGGGCGACCGCCAACAGATCGAGGAGGGTGGCATTGATAAGCTGGTTGAGCTTTACGTGCGCATCAATAACGCCATTTCCGGTAACGAGGAAAAGGGTATTCCCGCCGATCCCGCACTTGGCGACGCAGCTCGCGCCGAGTTCCGAAAGCTGGAGCTGGGCGACGAGGAAAATCTCGCGCTGTGGCGCTGGTTTATTGATATCAGCCTTGCAGAGTATCAAAAGACCTACAAGCAGCTTGGCATTGAATTTGACAGCTATAAGGGTGAGAGCTTTTATACCGACAAAATGCCCGCACAGGTGCAGAAGCTGCGGGACATGGGACTTCTTAAGATCGACGATGGCGCCTCTATCGTGGATCTGGAACCCTACAATATGCCTCCTTGTCTGATTCTGAAGCGGGATGGCTCCACGCTGTATCCTACTCGCGATATTGCTGCCGCCGTTTACCGTAAGGAAACTTACGATTTTGATAAAGCCATCTACGTGACTTCTGCCGGTCAGAGCCTGCACTTTGCCCAGTGGTTCAAGGTGGTGGAGCTGATGGGCTACCAGTGGCACGATCAGCTGGTGCACGTGCCTTACGGTACGGTCAGCATCAACGGTGCAAAGCTTGCCACCAGAACCGGCAACGTGGTGCTGCTGAAGGATCTTTTCAAGGCCGCCATCGACGAGGTTGCAGGCATTATGGAGGAGAAGAATCCCGATCTTGAAAACAAGCAGGAGGTGGCAGAGGCCGTTGGCGTGGGCGCCATCGTGTTCTATTATCTCTCCAACAGCCGCATCAAGGATATCAACTTCGTGATGGAGGATGCCCTCAACTTTGACGGCAACACCGGCCCCTATGCCCAGTACACCTACGCGCGCACCTGCGCGGTGCTGCGCCGCGCGGGCGATATGGAGGAAATACCTCTGCAGATCACCGAAAACGACGAGGCCGCGCTGCTGAAGGTGCTGGCACGCTTCCCGGAGAAGGTAAATGCCGCCATTGCGGATTATGAGCCCTCCGTCATCACGCGCTACATCCTTGACGTGGCCGCCGCCTTCAACCGCTTTTATCACAACTGCCAGATCCTGAATGCGGAGGACGCAACCGTGCGTGCGACCCGCGTAGCGCTGACCCGCGCCGTCAACGTGGTGCTGGGCAACGCCTTCCCGCTGATCTGTTTGAAAACCATGGAAAAAATTTAAGGAGAATAAAACAATGTCCGGACATAGCAAATGGGCGAATATCAAGCACAAGAAAGAAAAAACCGATGCACAGAAGGCTAAGGTCTTCACCAAGATCGGCAAGGAGATTGCCGTAGCCGTCAAGGCAGGCGGCGGTGATCCCAACTCCAACTCCAAGCTGCGTGACCTGATTCAGAAGGCCAAATCCAACAACGTGCCCAATGATAACATTGAGCGTATCATCAAAAAGGCCATGGGTAGCACCGGCGAGGATTACGAGGAGGTCACCTATGAGGGTTATGGCCCCGGCGGCGTTGCCGTGATCGTGGAAGCCACCACTGACAACCGGAACCGCACTGCAGGTAATATCCGTTCCTATTTCAACAAGTACCACGGCAATATGGGCACCTCCGGGTGCGTCTCCTTCCTCTTCGAGGATAAGGGCGTGATCATCGTGAACAACGAGGATGGCGACGTGGACGAGGATAAGCTGATGGAAACCGCGCTGGAATCCGGTGCGGAGGACTTTGCCGCCGGCGACGGTGTGTTTGAGATCTACACCACTCCCGACGATCTCTATGCCGTAAAGGATACGCTGGCTGAGGCGGGATATCCCATTCTTTCCGCCGAGCCCGACAAGATCCCCACCACCTCCGTGACGCTGACTGCCGAGGACGACCTGAAGTTTATGGGTCTGCTTGTCGAGATGCTGGAGGAGGATGACGACGTGATGAACGTCTACCACAACTGGGAAAATTGCGATTAAGAAAAAAAGACGCAGGCGCTGCAGCGCTTGCGTCTTTTTTGCATATTTTGCCGCGTGTGTTTTCTCCGATTCCGTTCATAATGAATATTGAAGATTTCGGATGAGGAGGCACAGCATGCAGGCCGAGAAGAAGCTGATGCGGCACACACTGCTTTTGGGTGGCGCCACGGCGCTTTCAAAGATCGCCGTCTTTTTTTTGATGCCGCTGTATACAGCATATCTCACTCCGGCGGATTTCGGCACGGTGGATATCATTGTCAGCACGGCGGTGCTGCTGATACCACTGGTTTCACTGAATGCGCCGGAGGCGGTTTTCCGGTTTGGTGCGGGTGGGGCAGGGGAGAGAACCGTTTTTTCAAACGGCTTGATCATGGCCTTGACGGGAGCGGTGGCGTTTGGAATGGTTCTGCCGCTTTTTCGACTTTCCGCCACGATGGCACCCTATCGGTATCTGCTCTTTTTTTACGTGCTGGCATCTATGATGCGCAGTTTTTTCGCGCATTATTTGCGCGGACAGGGGAAATACGGGCTTTTTGCACTGCAGCAGTTTTTTTGCGTTACGGCTACAACACTGCTGGAGCTGCTGTTTTTGCCCGTTCTGCGGTTGGGTGTGAGCGGGTATCTGGCGGCAGTGGTTTTGGCGGATGGCATGACGTGCTTACTGCTTTTCCTGCACGCGCCGCCTTGGCGTCTGTTTTCGTGGCGGGCTTTGGATCGTGGTCTTGTCACACGGATGCTCCGTTATGCGCTGCCGCTGGTACCCACGGCTATCCTTTGGTGGGTGATGTCGGTTTCCGATCGCTACGTGTTGCTTTTTTATCACGGAGAGGCGCTGACCGGGCTTTATGCGGCCGCCGGACGTATTCCTGCGGTGCTGACCCTCGGAGTCAGCATTTTTATGGAGGCGTGGCATTATGCCGCTCTGTGTGAGCAAGAATCACGGGAGAGGCTTTTTGATCGCGTTTACGGCGCCATGCTGCCGGTGCTGGTCACGGCGACAGGAGTAGTGATCGTCAGTGCGCGGGCGGTGATCTCACACCTGTATGCGGCGGGCTACGGTGAGGCGGCGCGCTATGTGCCGATTCTGGCGGTGGCGTCACTTATTTCCGGTATCGTTACCTTTCTCGGCAGCGTTTATACGGTCAGAATGCGCTCCGGCGCCTCGTTTTTGACAACGCTTGCAGGCGGCCTTTGCAATTTGGTGTTGAATATTTGGTGGATCCCTGCGGGAGGCGCCATGGGTGCGGCGCTGGCTACACTCGTATCGTATTATCTGATATTTTTGCTGCGGGCGCTTCACGCACGACGGCTGCTGGCCTTTGATACCCGCCCGCACAAGGTCACGCTTGCGGCTTTATTACTGTTATTTGCTGCTGTTTTTGCTGCACGTGATATGTATGTCACAGCAAGCATAATTTCTGCGCTTGCGTTGTTGCCGTTTTTTGAGGAAATACCGACGGCTTTCGGGTTGATTCGCCAAATGCTCCCATTTTCTTTGAAAAAAACGCAAAAAAGCAAAGAAGATATTGACAAAATCAGATAGATGCTTTATAATAGAAAAAGATAGAGGCGCAATGCGCATCAGTAGCGTGGTGATCGGCACGGAAATGCCGCACGCGAAAGGGAGCATTGCCGAAATGGCCGTCTGTTTCCGTGGATGGTTGTTGGGATCGGGCAAAACATGTCCGGTACTGTCACAGTTTTGTGGAGTGCTATCTTCGACAGCCTTGTTTGGTTTGCCGCGGCGCTTCGTCGCGGTTTTATTTTTTTAAAAAGGAGAAGATTATGAACAAAAAGCATTTGACAAATCTGATCATCATTGCGTTGGCGCTGGTGATCGTCGTGGTGCTTTCCTTCGTGCTGAAGAGTGCAACCCTTGTGGATTGCGCGACCTGCGAGGGAACCGGTACCGTGGCATATGCCTGCCCGGATTGCGACGGCGATACACCTCAGTGTGCAACTTGTCTGGGCACGGGTATTTTCCCCGGCTCCGAGCGCACCTGCGGTGATTGCGAGGGCGCAAAGCAGGTGGCTGCTCCCAGCCCCTACTATGCCACCTTCATGTCCTTGGTGCCTCCCATTATTGCAATCGGTCTTGCGCTGATGACCAAGGAGGTATACAGCTCTTTGTTTATCGGTGTGGTTGCCGGCGGCATCTTTTACGCCAATTTCCATCCCGTCAAGGCGCTGGATACCATCGTGAACGACGGTCTGATCAGTGCGGTCTCCGGTACGGCCGGTATTTTCGCCTTCCTTGTGATCCTCGGTGCCATCGTGGTGCTGCTGAATAAGGCCGGTGGCTCCAAGGCCTTCGGTCAGTGGGCTCAGACGCACGTAAAGACTCGCGTGGGTGCGTTGCTTGCCACCTTCGCTCTCGGTGTGCTGATCTTTGTAGACGACTACTTTAACTGCCTTACCGTGGGTAGTGTGATGCGTCCCGTTTCGGATACGCACAAGATCTCCCGCGCAAAGCTTGCCTACATCATTGATGCGACCGCCGCGCCGATCTGCATGATCGCGCCGGTTTCCTCCTGGGCTGCTGCCGTTTCCCAGTACGTGGCTGACGGCCAGGGTCTGACCTTCTTTATCAAGGCCATTCCCTATAACTTCTATTCGCTGCTCACCATCGTGTTTGTGATCGCCATTTCCATTATGGGCTATGATTACGGCAAGATGGCCGGTGTGGAGTTCACAGCCATGAACGATGGCGATCTCGGTGCTCTGGATGAGGTGGAGCTGGAGGACGAAAAGCAGGTAAAGATTGCGGCGCGTGCCAAGGTTTCCGACCTGATCGTACCCATCTGCATTCTGATCGTTTCCTGCGTTGCGGCCTTAATGTATGTCGGCGGCTTCTTTACCGAGGGGACAAATCAGTGGAATCTCATCTCCTCCTTTGGTGATACGGATGCCACCGTCGGTCTGCCGCTTGGTTCTCTCTTCGCGCTGATCCTGATTATGATTTATCTGATGGCTCGCCGTCTTGTGTCCTTCAAGGTTTCTATGGAAGCGCTGCCCAAGGGCTTTATGGCTATGGTGCCCGCTATCCTCATTCTGACCTTGGCAACCGCGTTGAAGAATGTAACCTCTCTGCTCGGTTCCGATATGTTTGTTGCCGAGATTCTGGAAAATGCAGGTGCGCTGAAGCTCTTCCTGCCCGCCATCATCTTCTTGATTGCATGCGGTCTCGCGTTTGCAACCGGCACCTCTTGGGGCACCTTCGGCATTCTGATTCCCATCGTGCAGGCCGGTATTGGCCTTGACAGCGAGCTTGGCGTGATTGCCATGTCCGCTTGTCTTGCGGGTGCTGTGTGCGGTGACCACTGCTCGCCCATTTCGGATACCACCATCATGGCTTCTGCCGGCGCACAGTGCAACCATGTGCAGCACGTTTCGACGCAGCTGCCCTATGCCATTACTGTGGCAGCCGTTTCCTTTGTGTCCTACATCATCGCAGGTCTGATGCAGGCGGTTGGCCTTTACTGGTACGCATCCCTGCCCGTTGCTATCGCTTTGATGATCGGCACGCTTTTCGTGATTCGTCACTTTACCAACAAGAAAAAGGCGTAAGCCTCATTTCATCAAAAAAGCGGGAAAATTCCCGCTTTTTTGATGAAATCATAAAAAAGTTTTTGAAAAGCTATTGCATTTTGGAAAAGAATATGGTATAATTCATTTTGTGTGCGTTCGCACGAATATAAGGGTGGTCCGCTGCCAAGCTCTGCATGAACATCCGGATTTATAAGGAGGCCAAACATGAATTTGATTCAGGCTTTTACAAACGAGCAGTTGAAGACCGAGGTGCCTGTGATCCGCATCGGTGATACCGTGCGCATTCACAACAAGATCGTTGAGGGCACCAAGGAGAGAATCCAGCTTTTCGAGGGCACCGTTATCGCTAAGCACGGTGGCGGCATCTCCGAGACCTTTACCGTAAGACGCGTTTCCTACGGTGTAGGTGTGGAGAAGACCTTCCCTGTGCACTCTCCCAACGTTGCTAAGGTAGAGATTACCCGCGTGGGTAAGGTTCGCCGTGCGAAGCTTTACTACCTGCGTGACCGTATGGGCAAGGCATCCAAGGTTAAGGAGAAGATCTGATTCTCAAAAAGAGAGCGTGAACGCTTAGCGTCCACGCTCTCTTTTTCTATGCTTTTCGTGCTTTTGAAATGTGTAAGCCGTTTTCCACGGAATATACTAATAACGGGATCTTGTTTGGAAGGCGGTGGCTATCATCAAAAGGGAACTGCTTTTTACCGTGTTGACGGTGATCACAGCTTTTTGCGTGGCGCTGGGAATGCACGTGTTCGTGTATCCGACGGATTTTGCCCCCAGTGGTGTGGACGGTATTTCTACGATGTTACAAGCCTTAACAGGCATCAATGCGGGTGTATTTAACCTTGCCATCAATTTGCCATTGCTGGCTGTGGCGTGGCGTGTGCTGTCAAAACGTTACGTGCTATACACAGTACTGTACACGATTTTTCTTTCGATGTTTCTGATGCTTTTGGATCGCTTTTCTTTTTATCAGTATGTACCGGAAGGGGAACGTATATTGCCCGCACTGTTCGGCGGCGTAGCGCAAGGCTTGACGGGTGTGATGCTGCGGATTGGTGCTTCCTCCGGAGGGGTGGACGTGATGGGGTCTATGATTCAGCGCAAAATGCCCCATCGGGGCGTGGAACGCATCATATCCATGCTCAGTCTTGCGGTGGTGGCGGTTTCCTTTTTTGTTTACGGAAATCTGCATAGTGTATTGCTGTCTGTTATCGAAATATTCGTGTGCGAGCGTGTGACGGCGGCTATTTTAGGCTTTCGGCGCAGTGCTTGAGGATGTTTGCTCCACGCGCAACGTATGCAGATAATGCTGCGGCGACATCCCAAAATGGTTTTTAAATGCCTTGCTGAAGGAGTAGGGGGAGGCATAGCACAGCTCCTCGGCTACATCTCCCACCTTGTCACCCGCAAGAAGGCGCTCCAGCGCCGCGTTCATACGTTTCAAATTGAAATATTGCTTTGGCGTCATGCCATAGGTGGCAAGAAAACTGCGAGTGATATGCTCCCGACTGTAGCCCACTACGGCACTCAGGCTGCGCATATCGAATGAGTAGTCATCCTTTTGATCAATGTGATCTTTGACCATTCTGGCGGCGATGTGCTCTTGGGTAAATTCCTTTTCGATACAGGAAAGCAGCAGGGAAATGACGCTTTTTAAAAATCCGTCGTTTTCACTTGCGGCGTATTTGCGCCATAGTGCAACGGCATCACCTAAAGGCGTGTTTTCTTTTACGGGGATTTCTATGAAGTGATCCACAGACGGTACAGTGATGATGTGCGCGTAGGTGTGGAGCAGCTTGCTTTCCGGATTCTCGTAAAGTGAAAAGGGCTTTTTGACCGGTGTGAGATACAGATACCCTACCTTAAACGGATAACTGCGGCCTTCCTCCTCGTAGTAGGCTTCACCCGAAATAATGTAGTAGAGTCTTGAAAATCCCACGGTAATGTCCTTGTATCTCCATTTTGCGTGAGTGTAGGATTCATTTGATAATAATAAGCTTTGAACGATCATAATGTGTCCATTATAGCCTTTTTCAAGATTTCTGTCAATAAATTTGTCAAAAAAAGATCACATTTGGATATGAGAATGTGATTTTTAACATTTACAGCGGAAGATTTTTGTGTCATAATGAGGGCAAGAGGTGATCATTATGCTGCAAAACATATTTGGTGGTGCTGTATTTATCAAGGCGCAAAAAGAACCGTCAAGCTTTTCGCTTTACGATCCTATTCCGCTATTTCGCAGGGAGTTTGTGATTGAGGGAAAGATTGAAAGGGCTGAAATTGTCGTACAAAGCCCTGGCTTTGCCTGCTACTACATCAATGGCCTTTCTATCACGGAGGATATATTTATCTCTCCCCTTAGCAACTATAATAAGTTGCTTTGGTATAATACTTACGATGTGACCGGATTGCTACGGGAAGGGAAAAATGTCATTGGCGTAATGGCAGGAAACGGCTTTTTTAACGAGTCCTTTAAAACGGTCTGGCATTACCAGAACTCCCTTTGGAGAGATGCGCCGCAATTTCTACTGTCTCTAAAGGTTAACGGCAAGACTGTTCTGAACAGCGACGGTAGCTGGAAGGCCAGCCGTGAGCATTCTCCTATTATTTACAGTCATTTGCGTAGCGGTGAGTATTACGATGCGCGCAAGGCGGATGATCGTTGGCTTTTTGTGGGGTATAACGATGCGGATTGGCATGGTGTTTACTGTCGACCGATTCCGGAAGGCGCCGCGCTTCGCCCCATCTCTTGCCAGCCTGTGCGGGAGGCAGAGCGCATCAGACCCGTTGCTGTGCAAAAAACAGCTGAGGGCTATTTGGTGGATTTTGGCGTGACGATCTCTGGTTATATGGAGATCACCCTGCAAGAACCGCGTGGAAGTGAAATCTTGTTTCGCTATACCGAGGATCTGGACGAATATCTGCGACCAAAATACAATAAAATGGACGAGCCCTATTTTTATCCTGAGTCGCCCTTTCACTTAAATAAGCTGATCGCCTCCGGGGGCGTGGATACCTTCAAACCGAGATTCTGCTATCACGGCTTCCGCTACGTGCTGATCGAGGGATTGTCAAAGGCACCGGATCCTGCATTGATCTGCGCTTATTTTACCCATCAGGATGTGGCACGCACGGCAGCGTTTCAGTCGGGGAACCCCATTCTCAATTTTATTTATAATGCGGGTATACGCTCCACGTATTCAAACCTTTTCTGGTGCCTCACGGATTGCCCCACCAGAGAAAAATTCGGTTGGACGAACGATGCTGCCGCCACCGCAGAGCAGATCCTCGTCAATTTTGATATCAAGCCCCTTTTCGAAAAATGGTTTGAGGATATCAAGGTAGAGATGCGGGAAAACGGCGAGATGCCCGGTATCGTTCCTTCCAACGGTTGGGGAGATAACTGGGGGCCTGTTTGTGACAATTTGTTATTTGAGCTGCCTTACCGCACCTATGTCTACACCGGCGACAGCAGTATGCTGACAGAAGCCATTCCTTATTTTGAACGGTACGTTGCATTCCTTTGGCAAAAGAAGCAAGAGGATCACGTATTCATTTTGGGCGATTGGCTGGGCCGCGGTAGCAGCAAGCTGACGCCAAAGGAATTCGTGCGTGATTTTTATCTGATCCGCTTTTTACGGGTGACGCTGTTGGCACATCGGTTAGCTGGAAGTGATGCACCTGCTCTTACGGCACGATTGTCGGAATTGACCGAGGAATTTTTACATCGCTATCTGGATAAAAACGGTGCTGCCACCGTGACCTCGCAAACGGCTCTTGCCATTATGCTTGAAAACGGCCTCTATCGGAGCAGAGAAATCATTGCAGGACAGTTAGTCGATGCAGTGGTGCGCGACGAGTTCAAGCTGACCAGCGGCATGGTGGGCATTCAGTATCTCTACGACGCGTTGACGGCCTGCGGACATCCCGAGTATGCCTACAAGATCATCACCGAAAGTGAGCCCGGCTATAAAACCTGGTATGAAGCAGGCGCTACCACGCTTTGGGAGACTTGGGATGGTAAGGACAAGGGCTCGCACAATCATCATATGTTCTCCAACGTGCTGGGGTGGTTTTTTAAATCCTTGCTGGGCATCGCACCTCGGGAGGAGGCACCCGGCTTTGCGGAGGTAGAGCTCAAGCCTGTGTTTATCAAGGAGCTTGGGTTTGTCCGCGGCTTTGAGGATACGGTTCGAGGGCGCATTGAGGCTGAGTGGAGCTACGTGGAGGGAGCATTTGTTTACAAGGTCGTGGTTCCGGAGGGGATCAAGGCCACTTTTCGTGGGCAGACGCTATCTGCCGGGGTAAACGAATTTGTGTGCGATCCTATTACAATGAAGTGTCAAGCGAGGTGATTCGGCCGTGTCAGGAAGATTTTTTATGCGCTTCAATCTACATAACAGCGTGGGGCATTTTCCGGTGTCAGTAGATATTTTTGAGAGGTTGCTGCCTTATGACCGGGCGGAGCTTATCGAAGAGTTAGAGGATTTTGAAGCCATACAAAAAGCGCGAGTAGAGAGATTAAAGGAAAAATATGCTTTGGAAATCGAGAGGCTGCAACACAAAAAAGTGGTATTTTTGGGAGATTCCATTTCCTCAGACAATCTCGGTTACCGTAGCTCCGTTACGCGAGCGGCAGGCTTGGAGGCGTATGATGCTACCATATCGGGTGGTGTATCCTCTATGCTGCTGCACGACGCAAGGATGCTTGCGGAGCGGCAAAGGCCGGACGTGGTTTCCATTATGGTGGGGAGCAATGATTCCGTCATGATCGACGGTCTTCATCACGTCGGTATAGCCGAGTACGAGCGAAATCTCCGCCAAATGGTGTCTTGGGCAAGGACGTACGGTGCAGCGGTGCTGCTGTTTGAGATCCCGCCTGTGATCGAGAGTAGGTTTGAAAAGCACTTTTCGCCGAACCGTAAATCTCAAAGCAATCAAAACATTCAAAGCTACAACAGGGTGTTGCAGAAAATCGCAAAGGAAAACCAAATTGCGGTGATTTCAAACCGATGGCTGGCAAATCAGCCGGAGCTATTTGAACCGGACGGCATACACTTGAGTGTCGAGGGCCAGGAGCTGTTTGCTGAAAAATGGTTGATAGCCGCATCTGAATTATTTTCTTGAAGGGAGAAGAAAACATGAAAACAGTTAAGGAAAAGTATTTGGTAGTGGGGGCCGATTTTGCGGGCTACCCGTTGAAAGAGGCGGTGGTAGCCCACCTGAAGGAAAAGGGGTGGAAGATCACCGATCTGGGTGTAACCGCTGACAGCGACCCGAACGATACTGAAAATATGTTCCACCGCGTTGGCTTGCGCGTGGGCGCCCAGATCTCCGAAGGAAATTTCGAGCGTGCGCTGCTGTTCTGCGGCACGGGTATGGGCATCCATATCGCCGCCTCCAAGTGTCCTCACGTTCATGCGGGCGTGGTGGAGAGTGTACCGGCGGCGTTGCGCGCTATTACCGGTAACGGTGTCAACGTGCTGGCCATGGGCGCCTTCTACGTGGCGCCTGCCATGGGCTGTGACATTGCCGACGCTTATCTCGGCGCCGAGCTTGGCAGCGGATATGAATGGTGGAAAAATTTCTACGAGTTCCATAAGCTGGCCATCGATGAGCTGGAGGCCTTTGATTACGAGGCGTACAAGCAGAACGGCTTCAAGGTAGAGCATCTTGGCGACTATCCGCTGAAGCTGGAGAAAAAGCCGGAGGCATGAGCAATCAAAAAGAACCGCCCGAGGGCGGTTCTTTTTGATTGAGATCGGAATTAGCCGAGTCTCTTCTCAAGAGCAGCAAGCTCCTCGTACATGGTAGCGGGAACAGCGTCGCCTACCTGTGCGTAGAAGTCCTTGATGTTCTGAACGTCAGCCTTCCAGGACTCAACGTCAACGGAAAGCAGATCGCGGATGGTGTCGATGGTTACGTTCTCAAGACCCTCGATGTTGATGTCCTCGGCCTTCGGAACGTAGCCGATAGCAGTCTCAACAGCGTCGACCTTATCCTCGCAGCGAGCCAGGATCCAGAGCAGAACACGGAGGTTGTCACCGAAGCCGGGCCAAATGAAGTGGCCTTCGTCATCGGTACGGAACCAGTTCACGTGGAAAATCTTGGGAGCGTTGGGGATCATCTTGCCCATGTTGAGCCAGTGCTGCCAGTAGTCACCCATGTTGTAGCCAACAAAGGGACGCATAGCCATAGGATCGCGGCGAACCACGCCAACGGCACCGGCTGCTGCTGCGGTGGTCTCGGAGGCCATAATGGAGCCTACGAAGGAACCGTGCTGCCAGTTGAAGGACTGGTAAACCAGAGGAGCGGTCTTGGCACGACGGCCACCGAATACGATAGCGGATACCGGAACACCCTTCAGGCTGTCAAACTCGGGAGAAATGCAGGGGCAGTTCTTAGCGAGAGCAGTGAAGCGGGAGTTGGGATGAGCGCCACAGGTGGATTTGTCCTTCTTGTCATACTTGGTGCAGTCCCAAGGATTGCCCTTCCAGTCGATAGCGTTACCGGGCTGGGGAGGATTGTTATCCAGGCCCTCCCACCAAACGGTGTTGTCCTTGGTGTTGTGAACAACGTTGGTGAAGATGGTGTCACGCAGGCAGGTGTGCAGAGCGTTGGGGTTGGACTTCTCGTTGGTGCCGGGAGCAACGCCGAAGAAACCGTTCTCGGGGTTAACAGCGTAGAGCTTGCCGTCCTCCTTATTTACGCGGAGCCAAGCGATGTCGTCACCAACACACTCAACCTCGTAGCCCTCAGCCTTGAGAGCCTTGGGGGGAATGAGCATTGCCAGGTTGGTCTTACCGCAAGCAGAGGGGAATGCGGCGGTGATATACTTCTTCTCGCCGTTGGGGAACTTCACGCCGAGGATGAGCATGTGCTCAGCCATCCAGCCTTCCTTGCGGCCGAGGTAGGATGCGATACGAAGAGCGAAGCACTTCTTGCCGAGCAGAACGTTTCCGCCG
>SVTA01000011.1 GCA_015064005.1 Oscillospiraceae bacterium | reverse complement strand
GCTTCTTTGAGAGCAATTTCAAATTTGGATATAAAATCCTTTGTGCCTTGTGCGTATTGTGCTTCGTGAATATTAGCTCCAATAGAGGTGCCGCTTCTGCCGATTTGGTTAGATATAATCGTTTCGTGATTGGATTTCAGATATTTAACGAGGTTTATAATATCAACCGAAAAGTTCATCGAAAGTTCGACGAGTTTGTTTTCTTGCATAGTCGTACCTCCTTTTCCAATATTATATCATAAATTCATATGCTTGTCAAATGATGCATCGCCTGCGGCGATATGATGCATTTGCTTCGCAAATATGATGTTGCTCCACTTTGTTCCGCAATGATGCGATGTTTGCCAAAAAATGTGGCGAAGCCACACATCATTCGCGAAGCGAACATCATTAGGCGAAGCCGTCATCATTTGCCGAAGGCAAACATCATTCAAAAAAGCCTAATTTGTCTGGTAGACAAATTAGGCTTTTTTGTTGGTGGGAGCGGGTGGACGCCTCGCAAGCGAGGCTATTCGTCACGTAGGCCTTACGGCCTACTGGCAAGAATTTGCACGCAAATTCTTGCGACCACGCGGTGTCCCGAAGGGCCCACCCTCGCCAAACAAAAGACCCGCACATACGTGCGGGTCTTTTGTTTGGTGGGAGCGGGTGGATTCGGACCACCGAAGGCATTGCCAGCAGATTTACAGTCTGTCCCCTTTGGCCACTCGGGAACGCTCCCGTATGAAGCTTGATGATATCGGCGGCGGAGCCGCCGCCGAATATCACTGGAGCTGGTGATCGGAGTCGAACCAACAACCTGCTGATTACAAATCAGCTGCTCTGCCATTGAGCCACACCAGCGATTTCGGAACGAGAGCATTATACCATATTCGGAGGCTCTTGTCAAGCCCTTTTTGAAAAAAAATTATTTTTCTTTTCATAGAGTCCCAAAAGTGCTCCAAGCTTGACAAAAACGCCCCTTTTACTGTATAATACACGTAACAAACACAACAAAGGGGGGCAAACGGTATGATTTTGGGCGAGGATTTTTGGGCACGACCCGCCACGGAGCTGGCGCCCATCCTGCTTGGCAAATGGCTCTGCGTAAAGTTAGATGGCGTGCTTCATCGCCACCGCATCACAGAAACCGAATGCTATTTCGGTGAGGAAGACACCGCCTGCCACGCTCACAAAGGCAAAACGCCCCGTACGGAGGTGCTGTACCGTGCCGGAGGCATCACCTATGTGTACCTCTGCTATGGCATTCACAGCCTCCTGAATCTTGTCACCGGCCCCGAGGGACACCCGGAGGCGGTGCTGATCCGCGGCATTGAGGGCGCCTCCGGCCCCGGTCGTGTCACCAAGCTTCTGGCCCTTAGCTGCCGGCAAAACGCCCTTCCCCTCACGCCGGAGTGCGGCATTTGGGTGGAGGACGACGGTTCCCCGACGCCATCCTTCGAGGCTCTCCCCCGGGTTGGAATCGGCTACGCCTCACCCGAGGATATTCGGCGCCCTTGGCGCTTCCTAATCAAATAACCCCCAAAACGGTATCAGTTTTCGCAAAAAAGCCACCGCTTCGCGCGGTGGCCTTTTTATATCAGATCTCAATTTCCTCTATTTCACGCAGCCACTCGGCAGAAACAGCATCCGAGGGCATATGCCACTCGCCTCGCGGAGAAAGCGCGACAGAGCCGATCTTCACACCGTCCGGCTGGCAATTCCGCTTGAATTGCTGGTTAAAGAACCGCCGCCAGAACACCGTCAGCCACTTTTTCACCGTTGCACCGTCAAATACCCCGGAAAAAGCCTTGAGGGCAAGCGCATAGATCCGCGCGGGGCGGTACTGGTAGCGCACAGCGTAATAAAGGAAAAAATCATGCAGGGCGTAAGGGCCCACGAGATCCTCCGTTTTTTGGGAGATCTTGCCTACCGCATCGGGCGGCAGCAGCTCGGGACTGATGGGCGTATCCAAAATCCGAAGCAGCACAGGCGTTGCCGCCGGGAGCAGCTCCTCGTCAGCTACAGTTTCCACGATCCAGCGCACCAGCGTTTTGGGCACGCCGCTGTTGACGCCGTACATGCTCATATGGTCGCCGTTATAGGTGCACCAGCCCAGCGCCAGCTCGGAAAGATCGCCGGTGCCAAGCACGATGCCGCCCACTTGATTTGCCACGTCCATCAGCACCTGCGTACGTTCACGCGCCTGACTGTTCTCATAGGTCACGGAATAATCGGCAGGATCGTGTCCAATATCGCGGAAATGCTGCAATACAGCCTCCTTGATGGGAATTTCTCTTGCGCTGACACCCAGCACCTCCATCAGCTCCAACGCGTTTTTCAGTGTGTCACCGGAGGTGCCGAAGCAAGGCATCGTAATGGCCGTAATATTGGTGGCAGGAAGCCCCAAGCGTTCCATCGCCCGCACGGCCACCAGCACGGCCAGCGTAGAATCCAGACCGCCGGAAATACCGATGGTAAGCTTGCCACCCACCACAGAAAGACGGCGGGCAAGCGCTGCTGCCTGCAGCTCAAAAATTTCAAGGCAACGCGCGGTGCGCTCCTCCTTGCGATCCGGCACAAAGGGCAGGCGGCTCACCTGCAGCAGTGCGCCGTCAGAGATAGCCAAGGGCTGCGTCAGTGCCACGCGCTCCACGCTATCCCCTGCGCCATAATAAGCGGCGCTGCCAGAAAAGCTCTTGCGGTACCGACGGTCATAGCGTTGCTCAGCCAGATCAAAATCTGCCACCAGCAGATAATCCTCTGCCACAAAATCAGCATTTTCCGCTACCGTTTTGCCACCAATGGCCATCAAGCCATGTCCGGCACAGATACCGTCCGCACCCGACTCCCACAGCCCTGCATTGGCCATCAGATAGGCGCTGCAGGTACGGGCAGACTGCTGCAATACAGTAGAACGGCGATACTCCCGCCGGCCAACCATTTCACCGTCGGCACCTAGATGCAGCACTACCTCCGCGCCGGCCATGGTCAGCAGCGTAGAGGGAGGCAGAGGCGCATAAAGATCCTCCCCCAGCTCCACGCCCACGGTGGTGCCGTCAGCCGCCTCCACAAGGAGCGCAGTGCCCACCGGGAAGGTAAAGCAACCCACCGTGACAAGTGCCCCCTCTATTTCTCTGCCGGAGGCAAAGCAACGTGCCTCCTCACCCGTCAGATGGGTTTTGGGTACAGCGCACAAAATTTTCCCTCCCGAAAGCAGCACCGCGCAGTTCAGCAGCACGCCGCCCACGGAAAGCGGCGCGCCAACGGCCACCAGCATGCCCTCCGGCACAGCGCCCGCTAAAAGGCAAAGCGCCTCTGCTGCACGCTCCTGCAACAGCTCCGAGGCAAACAGATCCCCGCAGGAGGCGCCCGTCAGCGCCAGCTCCGGCAGTACCAGTACCGTAGCACCGGCCTCCTCGGCAGCGTGGATCTTCCGTTCTATTTCCGCGGCGTTATAGGCGACGTCCGCCACCCGCAACGGCGGCACCGCAACGGCCGCCCGCAAAATATCCTTCAGCATAGATATTGACACCTCCCTGCCCGTGTGTAAGACCGGGCTTCTTGTCTTTATTTTACCACAATCCCCCTCAAAATGCAATAGCAGCCCCAAGAAAAAACGACGGGGACATCGAACGACCTTCTCCGATTCGAAAAGCCCCCTCCGGCTGAGGGCCGGAGGGGGCAAGGTCGCTTGCTGTCAAGGCCATAGGCCTTCACGCTCGCGGGTTATATTACTGTGCGGGGTTGGTTTCGGGAGCCGGAGCTGCAGGAGCAAAGTACTTCTTCAGGGACTCCTGAACGCTGGGAGCGTAGCGGCTGAACAGCTTGTTGTCGCCTACGAATCTGTAGCAGTAAACCTTGGTGCCGACCTTCTGCCATGCATCCTTGGTATCGTTGTAAGCGATCTCTGCAGCCTTGGAAAGGGAGATGGCGCCCTCAACGTTTACAGCGGAGAAGTAGTAAACAGTGCCCTCAGAGGTATTGGCCTTGATGTAGCCAATGCCAACCATAGCGCGATCCCAGTTTTCTTCCTTGATGTTAACAAGGGAGGCATTGATGGTCACATTACCGCTGTTCTCGTCCTCAATGATACCGTTCACAGCAGGAACGTCCACAAAGATCTTGGAAGCATCTACGCCCTTGGAAGCGGCAAGCGCGGTCAGAGCGGCGATGTAGTTGCCATCGGCAACCTCCAGGTCCTTGAGGTACTCGGCAGGAGCGATGACGGTACCGTAGCTGATGTTCTTCACACCCTCGCTGCGGAACTTGGTGATGGTGGAGCTCATGATCACAGAGGAGAAGCGCAGACCCTGAGCCTCGAGATTCACACGCATGGTGGGCTGGAAGGTGGGCAGCGGAGCGTCTGCATGGCCGGGACGTACTGCGTAAACGTAGTACTCAACCTCGCCTACGGTATCCTTCTTGTTCTTGTTAACGTCAACGCACTTGCCGGCGTCGTTTCTATCGTTGATGAACATACCGTCGCCATTGGCCATCAGGTAAGTGCCGCCGGCGAAATAGAGCGCACACTTTTCGTTCTGCAGCAGAACCAGCTGCTGGCTCTTGGTGCGAGCATTGATGAAGGTACCGCCGGTAATGATAATGGTAGAGGGAGCGTTACCGGTGCAGAAGATCAGCGTATCGTCAGAGTATGCGCCGGTGGTCTTGTTCTGCAGGGTAAAGATGCCGCCTTCAATGCGGAATACGTTAGAAGCAGAGCCAAAGTAGAAGATACGGGCACCGTTTGCGGTGAAATCACCGCCGGTGATGGTCACGTCTGCCATACAAGACTCGCATCTCAGGATACGGGACTTGGTGGAGGTGAAGGTACCGCCGTTGATCTGAACGAAGGCGTCCTTCTTATCGGCAGTGATATTGAAGATATCGCCGGTGCCGGTAGCAGTGAAGGTACCGCCATTAACGGTCAGGGAGCCTGCCGCCTCGGCACTGCCGCTCGATTCAGCCGCGTTGAAGTTTACAGCGGAAGCAGTGAACTCGGTCAGGAAATCACCGCCATTGATCACAACGTGAGATACGTAGTCGCCGTCGTGCATTGATACAATAGAGACGCGGGCAATGAACTTACCGCCATTGATGGTCACGGAAGCACCTGCTGCGTTGATAAAGTAGCTGGCGCCACTTTCCTTCTCCAGCTGGTAAACACCGCCGTTGATGTTCAGCTTGCCGCCCTTGGAGGCGTTAGTCAGCCAGATCGCACGGGAGGTAGCATTCAGACCGGTGAGGGCCTCGGGGTTCTCGGGATCACCGAGATTCACAGTAGCGGGAGCGCTGATATGGAACCATGCCTGACCACCTTCGAAGTGACCGCCCAAAATGTCGATATAATCGGAGGAGGCGATTTGGGCGATATGGCTCAGTGTAGTGCTCTTGAAGGTACCGCCGGTGATCTTAAGAGGAGATTTGTCCTTCACCGCTGCTGCAGCACCGGTCTTAACAACGATCAGATGGTTGGTGGAGTTCTGCTCGAAGGTGCCGCCCTCGATCACGACCTTGGCACCGGACTTGGTAATGGCGATAGCAATACCGGAAGAGCTGTAATATCTGCCGCTCTTGATGGTGAGAGAGGTGCCCTCCGTGTTCATCACGATACCGGAGCCGAAGGTGCACTCCATCACAACGTTATCGAAGGTCACGTTGCCGGCCGTAATTTCCATGCCGCCGATGGCACTCATGACCGTTTCGCCTGCGTCGTTTTTATACTCAAGGCAGGTGATGGTTACATCCTTGGGAGCGGACCAGGTAAGGCTCCATTTTGCGTTACCGATGATCTCAATGATATCGCCATTCTTTGCCTTACTGATCACCTGATCCCAGCTGTACATTCTTCTGTTACCCCTGATACGGAAGATCGCTGCGCTGGTATCGGGGCCGTCGGAAATCAGCTTACAGTTCACAACGGAGTAAACGCAACCGTTGGCGTCGCTGACTGCGCGGAAGGTAGTGGAGTGGAGAGTGGTATCCTTCAGAGTGATCTTAGCCTTAACTTTGGCGCTGGAAGCCACAAACAGAGTGTAGTTGGTGGTCTCGGCAGTTACGCCCTCGATGGTCACCTGTGCGTTGGTGCCCTGATCGTTTTCCTCAGCGGTCACGTTCAGCCAGTAACCGAGGGTGGTGCCGCCAAATACAGCGTTCTTAACAGTGGTCTTGCCAATCGGGTCACTGATATCAATGGTGTTGCCGCTACCGTTGTTGGTGAAATCACCGCCGTTGATAGTCAGCGTGCCCTTTACCTTGCGGAACATGGTACAGCCCATACCGGACTTAACGAAGGTACCACCATTGATGGTCAGCTTGGCGTTGGCATTATCCAAGTTGAACATGTAGTTGCCGCCTGCGGAGCTATTGCAGGTGTAGTAGAAGGTACCGCCGTTGATGGTCATCTCCATGTTGGCGGTCAAATTCCAGAAATGAACTGCGGCATTACCGGTTTTGAACTGGAAATTACCGTCGTCAATAATGATCTTGGCGCCGTCCACGTTGGCATTACCGAATGCGGTGGAGTTGGCCTGGCCTGCGCCCTGACGGAAGGTACCGCCGGTAACGTGCAACGTGTAGGAGCAGCCGCTGGCCATGTTCAGAATACGGTAGCCGTAGATCTCGAACGTGCCGCCTATGTTGAGCTTAGTGCCTGCCACGCCGTTGTAAATGGTGGCGCTGGAGTCACTACTGTACATGCCGCCGCCCATCATATCGATCTGCGCAGCCTTGCCGGTAGTGTAAAGTGCCCAGCCGTACAAGCAGCCGTCAGCGTTCTTCTGAATAGAGGAGGACTTCACGTCGTAGTTGTACTTAAAGCTGAACTTACCGCCGTTGATGTTAACGTCGGTGGCGGTATGCACCCACAGACCTACACTGCCGGAGGAAGACACGCCGGACTTAATACCGAAGAAGGAGTACCAGCCGTCATAGAAGGTAACGGCGCCGTCCACCGTAGAGGTGGTGCCAACATCTACAGCAGCATAAGTGCCGGATGCGGCGGAGCTGGTGTTCTGAACCAGCGGGTAACCGGTTCCCATATTGTCCTTGTCACCGAACACGGCCTGAGCGGTATCGGTGATCTGGAATACAGTGGTGGGAGATACGTAAGTACCGCTCAGAACGGTGAGCTTTGCACTGCCCTTGACCTTGATCAAGGCAGGGATCTTGGACAGATTTGCGTTGCCCTTGACCTTAACGGTGCCGGTGCCCTGGAGGGTCAGATCCTTTTCGATCACCAGCGTCTCGGTCAGATCGATCGAGCCGGTCACGTTGATGACGTCGCCTGCAACAGCGCCGTTCACAGCGCTGATCAGCTCGTCAGCAGAGCTTACGTCGTGGGTTGCGGCGGAGGCGACCGTCACGGTCATAGCAACCATAACGACCAGCAGCACTGCCAGCAGAACCAAACGAATGTTCTTCTTCATAATTTTTCTCCTTTTTGTAAAAAAGTAGGCCGCGAGGGCCCCGGATTGCCGCACCGAATTGTGAACGAAATGCGAACAAGGTGCAAACAATTTTTACAAATACATTATACGCAATTTGCGCGGAATAGTCAAGAGTTTTTTACCCGTTTTCTACCTTTTTGGAAATTTGAACAAAAATTGAACAGAGAATATGGCAAAATGCCGAAAAGCACGGAAAAACCCGCCCCTGGTGCGCGTTCTCGGGCGTTTACAATTTATTCAAAATGTTCACATTTGAGTGAAAAACAGCCCCCCAAAAGCGAGTGCGAACGCAAAAAACAAGGGGCGGGACTTTTGGGAAAGTCCCGCCCCTTCGCTCCCCCGCCCTCACTGCTCCTCCGTAAAGGAATCCGCAAAGGCGGTGGCCAGCTGATCACAGCGCTCATTATAGGGGTGCCCGGTGTGGCCGCGCACCCATTTAAAGGTGACCTGGTGCTTCTTCAGCAGCCCTAAAAGCTGCTCCCACAGGTCGGGATTTTGAGCAGGAGATTTGTCCGCCCGCTTCCAGCCGCGGGCACGCCAGCCCTCGGCCCAACCGTTGTTCACGGCCTCCACCACGTATCGGGAATCCGAGGTCAGAGTGACCTCACAGGGCTCCCGGAGCGCAGCCAGCGCCGCGATCACGCCGGAAAGCTCCATACGGTTGTTGGTGGTATAGGGTGCGCCGCCGGAAAGCTCCTTTTCCCGCCCGTTGTAAACCAAAATCGCCCCCCAGCCGCCTCTGCCGGGATTTCCCCGGCAGGCGCCGTCGGTATAGATATCCACGTGCTTCACATCTGTCCTCCGTCGGCCTTCAGCCGATCATAATAGGCCTTGATGCAAAGGAAGGTCTCGTTGCTCATGTCGTGCTCGATCTTGCAGGCGTCGGTGAGGGCGGTTTCCCTCGATACGCCCAGATGCATCAGCACCTCCGCGATCAGGCAGTGCCGGGCGTACATATCCTCCGCCACCAGCCTGCCCGCCTCGGTCAACGCGAGGCCGCCGTTGGGGGCGGCGGTCACAAAGCCGTTCTCTCGCAGCTCCCGCAGCATCACACTGACGGTGGGACGGGAAAAGCCCAGCGCCGCGCCGATATCAATGGCACGCACCTTATCAAGCTGCCTTGAGAGAATGAGTATCTGCTCCAGATAATTCTCGCCGGACTCATGAATGGGCATAGGGCTTTTCCTCCTTTTTTAATATTTATACGGCAAACGGGTCGGGTTATTCCTCGTCCTCCTCGGCTTCCACGGGCTTCACCAGCAGCGACAGCTTGGTGACGCACTCGTCCTCCATCTCGGAAACGATGACGAAGAGATTTTCGTAGTGGAAGCTGTCACCTACATGGGGATCGGCCTCCAGCATTTCCACGGCAAAGCCGCCCATGGTGGTATACTCGCACTTGAAATCGGCAGGCATGTCAAAGCCCACCTCATGGAAGCAGTCCTGAATGCTCATATCGCCCGATACCTCAAAGGTGTTCTCGCCGGTGGCGTAGCACTCACGGACGATCACGTCGGTATCGTCCCAGATATCGCCCACCAGCTCCTCCAGAATATCCTCCATGGTCACCACGCCAAGGGTGCCACCGAATTCGTCAATGACGATGGCAAGGTGCATCTTCTGCTCCCGCATACGGGCAAGCGCGGCGGGCAGCTTCATGGTTTTGTGGAGCTTGCAGGGGGGCAGCAGCAGCTCACGGATGTCGGGCTTTTCCTCATCCATGGCAGCCTTGTAGTAGCGGTTGAGAGAAAGAATGCCGATCACGTTATCCACGCTGCCGTCGTAAACCGGCATGCGGGAGAACTGGCTGGCATCCGCGATCAGCGCGCGAATGCTTTCCTCCTCGTCGTTGATATCGAAGCCGGTAACGCTGGTACGGGGCGTCATGATCTCGCCCACGGTGATATCGTGGAACTCAAGAGCAGACTGCAAAAGCTCGCTCTGGTCCTCGTCAATGACGCCCTCCTCCTCAACGGTTTCGATGATAGAGGAAAGCTCCTCCTCGGTCACGGTGGGCTCGTCGTCGGCGCGATCCCTGCCCCACAGCTTTCGAAGCACAAAGAGCAACGCCATCACAATACCCACGATAGGGCTGAGGATAACGGTCAGAATGCGAATGGGGAAGCACACAAACCGTGCCACGGTATCCGCATGCTGCTTGGCCAGCACCTTGGGTACGATCTCACCGCAGATCAGAATGATCACGGTAACCAAAATAGTGGTCACAAGGGATGCCGTGCCCACGTTGTGGGGGAACACGTTCATCACGATCAGCGTGCTGCATACCGAAACGGCAATGTTGGCAAGGTTGTTGCCAACGAGAATGGCAGACAGTGAAATGGTGAATTTTTCCGCGATGCTGTGCGCCAGCTTGGCGGTTTTGCTGCCGTTTTCGGCAGCCTTCCGCAGGCGCATTTTGTTGGCGGTATTGAAAGAAATTTCAGAAGCGGAGAAGAACGCGGACAGCAGGATCATAATGAAAATAACAAGATATGCCCACCACATCTTCACAAAGCTTTCAGCAAAGCTCATGCCTCCACCTCCTTTTCAGCAGCAGCGTGCTCGACCAGGTCCTCGTCGCTGAGCATATGTACCAGCGCAAAGGTGGGGCAATCGTTTTCCACAGTCTCCACGGTGATCTCAAAGCACTGGTAAAGGAAGCTCTCCTCCTCTGCGGGCAAGCGACCGAAGGTCTCCAGCATCAGCGCAAGCAGGGGCTTGGCTGCCACGGCAGAGGGGGCCTTTTCCATACCGATGCGGCTGTAAAGCTCACCGATGGACATGTGGGTATTGACAAGGAAACGGTTTCCTCCCAGGGTACGGAAGTTCTGGTCGATCTCGTCCTCCTCGTCGAAGATCTCACCAACCAGCTCCTCCAGTATATCTTCAATGGTCACAAGGCCTACCACGTTGCGGGCATCGTCCCGCACCAAGGCTATGTGATGCTTATGCTGACGCATATCGGTCAGCACGTCGTCGATCTTGGCATGCTCCGAAACGAAGTACGGGGGCACCATGATCGCCTTCACGTTAACGTTGGGGTTGCGGCGGTATTCCGTCAGGAAATGACGGACACGCAGCGTGCCGATGGCACGGTTATTAGCAGCAAACACCGGAATGCGGGAATGGTTGGTGTTACGGATGACCTCCAGCACCTCCTTGGTGCTGGCCGTGGCGGAAAGATAATCCATATCTCTTGCCATGGTCATGATATCCCCAACCAGGATCTCGTCAAACTCCAGAGCGGACTTCAGCATATCGCCCCGCTCCTCGTCCACCACGCCCTCCTCCTCGACGGTGTCGATGATCTCAACCAGCTCCTCCTGGGTGATGGAGGGCTCGGCATCCTTGGCGCCAAACAGCTTGGTGGCACCGGTGGTGATCAGATTGAAAAAGGCGGAAATGGGGGTCAGCACACGCATCAAAAACCGCAGCGAGCCCTGGAAAAAGACCGAAACAGAGGTGCTGCGGTCATTGGCAAAGCTCTTGGGGATCATCTCACTGAACAGGAAGATGATGGCCGTGGAGGCCGCACTGCAGGCGATGGAGAAGCCGAAGGTGTTGACGTCCACGCCCTTGTCGGCAAAAGCGCCCTCTCCGGTAAAGAGCTTGGTCGCAATGATGGTGAACACGGAGGCACCGGCGATCTTGGTAACGTTGTTGCCAACGAGCAGGGTGGTCAGCGCCTTTTCAAAGTGGTTCAGCACCCATACCACACCCTTGGCACGCTTGTTGCCGTCGTCTGCCATTGCCTTGACCTTGATCTTGTTTACTGCCGAGAACGAGCTCTCGGTCGCCGCGAAATAGGCGCCGCCTATCACGCAAGCAAGAAACGCAAGCCATAAAGGTATACTACTACTGTCCATGAGAAAAAAACCAACTCCTTTTTTCTAGAAATTATAGACAAAGATTAGTATAGCATCTTTTCCGAAAAATGTCAAGCCTGATTTATTTAATTTAGATATCATATGTAGAAAAATCCACAAAAACCGCCCCTTGGAGCGAGAACGGGAAGAATCAGTTGATTCCACATCCAGCACTTGACCGTTGCCGCTTTTTATTTTGCGTGCGCTGATGATATGTATTTTCTTACCCTCGACAACCTCCCCACTCGCCTCCCCTGCAAAGGCGTTATTTTGCTGATTTCGCCCCGAGAATGCGTCAAACATCTTCTTGTACCGCTTGTAATACCGCCTTGCCGCGCCCGTCAGCTTTTCATTACCCGCGTACCCGCGTAGTCGCTCTGTGCTCCACGGAAAAAGCCAAGAATGCGCCCGCTCCTCTTAAAATCCCATTATCGTTCAAAAAAATCCCACTTTTGTGCAAACATCTGCCCTCGCCCCACCGTCGCCACTTGACAACACCCGCCGCGGTGCGCTAAAATAGCCTCATCGGGCGCCGAGCGCCCCGCAGAAAGGAGAGCCACAATGTCTGATACCAGCCGAAAGATCCCCCAAGCACTGAACCTCGCCTACGGCATCGAGCAGGTTCCCATCGCCACCCCCGATATGACCGAGGAGGAGCTGCGCGACGTGGTGGTCGCCTTTATGAAGCTGCAGATCACCTTTGCCTATACCCCCCGCTTCCCGGATCGGGAATCCTACTCCTATTACATCAAGAACATCACCCCCCACTACGGCTTTGAGGGCAGCAAGATCGTCTTCGAGCAAGGGAAATACTACGGCGGCACCCCCTATATGGGCAACGCGGCCGGCTGCCTTTACCGCTGGCTGCCCTTCTACGACGCCGAAACCGGCGAAATGGACTGGTCGCCGATCCTGCGCACCCGCCGCCTCAACTGGAAGCACAAGGACACCGTCTACCCCGATGTGGGCAGCTCCGTGTTCGGCAACTCCTGCTCCTCCACCTGCTTCTGGTCCTGGGCGCGGATCACCGGCCACATGGGCAGCACCTGGAGCTACGATTGGATCCCCGCCAACGGCTTTTTACCCGTAGGTGATTATGCGCTCACCCCGGAGGGCACTCACGGCCCCAAAACCAAGCAGCTTTGTGACGAAAACGGCAAGGAGGTCATGTTCAAGGCCTATGCCAAGACCAAGCGCGCCGACGGCTTCGTGCGCACCGGCCACGCCGTGCTGAGCGTGGCTGACCCCGTGGTGGTCTACAACGGAGACGGCTCCATCAACGGTGAAAAGAGCCATGTGTTCATCGCCGAGCAAAAGGCAAACTTCCTCACCGACGATCCCGATAAGGGCGGCATAGATCTCGCCTCCCCCCTCAACGATCAGGGCGATACCTATCGCATCATGGGCAACTACTGGGGCATCAAGGTCAACGGCGGCGCGGGCGCAAATATGGAATGGAGCTTTGACCACCTCTTTGAAAAGGGCTTCCTTCCCTTCACCGTTCCGGAGCTGTGCGGCAAGGCGCGGGTAGAGGTCCCCGAGATCACCTTCTCCCACAAGGGCGATACCGTTTCGCTGGAGGCGCTTCGCGCCGAGACCATCACCTCCAACTATTATATTTCCGATACCCATCTCACCGTGCTGGACAACGCCGGAAACGAGAGCTTCAATGCCATGCACGCGCCCGCCGTCACCGACGTCTTTGCCAAGGAGCTGTATGCCGGCATGTACGCAAAAATGACCACCTCCCCCGCCCAGCTGAAGCAGGTGGCGCTGGAGGACGCACTCCTCGATAACGTGCTTTACGAGAAAAAGGACGCCATCTGGCAGCAGCTGCAGCGCTATGCCGACGGCAACCACCGCCTGCGCATCGCCTGCCGCCTCTCCAACGGCCAGCTGCTCACCGCCTACGAGGGCACACTGGTGAAATAAACGAAAAAGGAAGCGGGGACACTTTTGCAAAAGTGTCCCCGCTTTTTTGCTGCCATACTGCACGCTGTTCCGGCATACAGAACACCCTCAAAGCGGAATTTTAAAAGTACATCACGCCGTTTTTCCTCTGGCCAAGTAAAAATATTTTTCCAATTTTGGAAAAATTCTTCCAAAAACCTCTTGACAAACAGGGCGCCATGCCGTATAATGGTGTCAATGAACAAAACGCAACCGAAAGGACGGTACAATCAAATGGCAAAGGCAACAAGCAGCAAGAAACCCGCCACCTCTCTCGTGGGCGCAGACGCGGCAGAGCGCAAAAAGGCGCTGGATACCGCTATCAGACAGCTGGAGCGTGATTTCGGCGCCGGCACGATCATGAAGCTGGGTGAAAGCTCCCAGCTGGAGGTGCAGGCCGTGCATACCGGCTCCCTTTCCCTGGATATGGCCCTCGGCATCGGCGGCGTTCCTCGCGGGCGTATCGTGGAAATCTACGGCCCCGAGTCCTCCGGTAAGACCACCGTGGCACTGCATATCGTAGCCGAGGTGCAAAAGACCGGCGGTCAAGCCGCCTTCATTGACGCCGAGCATGCCCTTGACCCCATCTATGCCAAGGCGCTGGGCGTGGATATCAACAACCTGCTGGTTTCCCAGCCCGACTGCGGCGAGGATGCGCTGGATATTACCGAGGCGCTGGTGCGCTCCGGCGCTGTGGATGTGGTGGTCATCGACTCCGTGGCGGCGCTGGTTCCCCGCCAGGAGATCGAGGGCGATATGGGTCAGTCCCAGGTGGGCGTACAGGCCCGTCTGATGTCCCAGGCCATGCGTAAGCTTTCTGCGGTCATCTCCAAGAGCAACGCCGTGGTCATCTTCATCAACCAGCTGCGCGAGAAGGTGGGCGTGATGTACGGCAACCCCGAAACCACCACCGGTGGCCGCGCGCTGAAATATTACGCCTCCGTGCGCATTGACGTCCGTAAGACCGAGCAGCTCAAGAACGGCAATGATATTTACGGCAACCACGTCAAGTGCAAGATTGTCAAGAACAAGGTGGCCCCGCCCTTCCGCGTGGCTGAATTTGATATCCTCTACGGTAAGGGCATTTCCCGCGCCGGCGAGCTGGTGGATATCGGCCTTGCGCTGGATGTGATCCAGAAGAGCGGCTCGTGGTTTTCCTACAACGGCGAGCGCCTTGGCCAAGGCAAGGATAACATCCGCAAGATGCTGGAAACCGACGAGGCACTTTTTGCCGAGATCGAGCAGAAGATCCGCGAGGAATCCGGCCGCGTGGCGCTGGGCGAGGAGCCCTTCGACGTGGACGAGGATGACGAGGACGATTTCGATCTCCAGGGCCTGAAGCTGGACGACGATGCCGAATAACGACTATACCCTATGCCGTGTGAGCGCCGCCGACGGCGGCGCTCACCTGATCCTTACCGTAGCATGCGCGGAGTCGGGCACCGCACAGCAGGAAAAGCTGTCGGTGCTGACCTCCCGCCTTCCTGCTCTGCCCCAAACGGGTCCACTCACGCCGGAGATGCTCTCCTTTTATCGTGAGGAGGCCGCCGTTGCCGCCGCCATAACCGCCGGTATGCGTATTCTTGCCGCCGGTGGTAGCTCTGAGAGGGCGCTGCGGCAAAAGCTGCGCCAGCGGGGAGCCTCCCCTGCCGCCGCCGCTGCAGCCACCGAGGCGCTTGCTGACCTCGGCTATCTCCGGGAGGAAGAGGGCGCCGTGCGCGAAGCAGAGCGCGGCATGGCCAAGCTTTGGGGCAACCGCCGTATTTTGATGGATCTGCGCGCCAAGGGCTATGAAAAGGAAGCCGAGGCCGCCGCCATGGCACGCCTTTCCTGCGAGGACGAGGTGGCGCGCTGCGCCACGCTCATCACCCGCCGTCGGATGTTCCCCGGCAGCGGTGACGCCCTTTCCAAAACCGTCGCCTCTCTGATGCGCTACGGCTACGCCATGCCGGAGATCAAAAAGGCCCTCTCCCGCACCGCCGCCAAGCGCTTCGACCACGTGTAAATCCCCCCAAAAAAGGCGGATGCTTCAAAAGCATCCGCCCTTTTCCGTATCAATCCTTTGGCAATCCAAGCCCCCGCAGATCGGCAATGACGCCCGCCTTTTCCGCGTCGTACATTTTCCATATGATCCGCAAGCTCTGCAGCGCGGCGCGCCCATCCGTTATGGGCTTTTTGCCCGTGCGGATGCACTCCGCGAAATGCGCGATCTCATACTGAGTCTGCTTGTTACTCTTCTCATCCCGCCGCCAAAGCACGCGATAGTCGTACGCGTTCTCGATCTCGCCGGGAATATGCTCGATCTTTCCGTTGTAGAGCCTTGCCTCACCGGAGTGGTTCTCGTATTCCAGCATGCCCTTTTCGGTGTGGATCTGCAGATCCCACCCCAGCCGTGTGCCGCGGGCCCCCCACGTGGCGCCGTGATAGCCCAAGGCTCCGTTTTCAAATACAAAGCCCGCAATGCTGGTGCCCTCCCGCATGACCCAGGGCGTGCCCACACGGGTGCCGAAATGCATGCCCTTTACAGGCTCGCCAAGGAACCACAGCAGCAGATCCACGTAATGGCAGCCGTGACTGAAAAACTGTCCGCCCCCCAAACGTGCAGAGCTTTCCCAGCCGGGTATTTCCCTCTCCAGCCAGTCCGCGCCCGTCAGCTGCTCCGTCCAGACCGACACCTGCATCACGCGACCGTATTTGCCGCTGTCAAGCTCCTCCTTCAAGCGGACGAGCTCCGGCCAGAAACGCAAGGGATAGCCGCACATCAGCACAACCCCCATCCGCTCGCAGGTTTCAATGAGCGAAACGCACTCCTCCTCGGAATTGCAAAGGGGCTTTTCCATCAGCACGTGCTTGCCCCTCTTTGCAAAAAACATACCGCATTCATAGTGTAGATCATGCGGCAGCGCCACCAGCACGCAGTCCACCAAATCCACCATCTCATGATAATCGGTCACCACAACAGGATCATTCAGCACGGTGGCCACCTCCTCGGCGCGCTCCCGCACTACATCACACACCGCCACAATATCGATGTCCTGCAGCATCGGCACGGCACGCACGTGGGATTTCATCATTCCACCACAGCCAATCAGACCCATTCTCAGCTTTTCCATCATCGTTTCCTTTCTTGACTTTTCGTTTTCTGTTTGTTATAATGGGGACATCCCCGTGTATGTATTGTAGCATAAAGCGCGCGACGCGTCTTTGCCCAAACGGACGAAAAATTTGTACAATCGGGAGGAAAATGGCTATGGAATATCACAAAGCGCCCCTGCCTACCCTTTTTTCGGTGGAGGCCGTCATCAGCTTCTTTCGTATTCGCTTCGGCGAGCGGCATTTTGGTGGCGATTGGCACGATTTTCCCGAGCTGCTTTACGTGGAGGAGGGCGAGCACCGCATTCTCGTCGACGGCGAACCGTTTTTGCTGCGAGCGGGCGAAGCGATCCTTTATGCCCCCAATGCCTATCACATAGGCCCCGCGCCCAGCCGCGCATTGGTGGATATCGTCAGCTTTGACACCGATTTTCCGTCCCTCTCCTCCCTCTGTAACCGCGTGCTCACCCTCACCGCCGGGCAAAAGCGCTTGCTATCCGACATTATGACCGAGGGACTTTCCTCCTTTCGCCGCGCCGACGTCGCCGAGGGGGTACGCGGACTGGCTCCGGTGGAGAATGTCAATCCCTATTCACTGATGCGCCTCAAAAACAATCTGGAGGTATTGCTCATCGACCTCCATGCGGAAGCTGCCGCCGGCCCCACCAACGCCTCCTCTAACCGGGACAATTCGAAGGAGCAGCGGTTGCATCTCATCACCGGATATCTGAGGTCACAGCTCCACCGTACGCTGACGAGAGAGGAGGTAGCGGCAGCCTGTCACATCAGCGATTCCGCTCTGAAGGAGCTGTTTCACGAGCAGCTGGGCTGCGGGCCGATGACCTATTTTCTCGCCCTGAAGGTAGGCGAGGCCAAAAGGCTGATCCGCGAAAGCAATATGAACTTCACCGAGATCGCCGAGGTGCTGGGCTTTGGATCCATCCACCATTTTTCCAAGTTCTTTAAGGCCAAAACGGGTCTTACCCCCTCCGCGTATGCCAGATCTATCGACAAACGCTGAGCCGGTGACTGCCATTTTGTTTTGTTTTTCAAAAAACCTTTACAAATCCCCCAAAGTGGGGTATACTGTAAGCAGTAACGCGAAAGGAGCTTACCCATGATTCAAATGGATGAAAAGACAGTTTCCAGCGAAATGATATACGACGGCAGAGTGCTGCACGTCTTCAAAGACAACATCCTGCTCCCCAACGGCGAGCCTTCCATACGCGAATATGTCAAGCACGTAGGCGCCGTGTGCATTTTGCCCCTTACTGATGAGGGCGAGGTGATTTTGGAGCGGCAGTACCGTTATCCATTTCATGAGGTACTGATCGAGATCCCCGCCGGCAAGCTGGACGGCCCCGATGAAGATCCCCGTGCCGCCGCCCTGCGTGAGCTGCGTGAGGAAACCGGCGCCGTGCCCCGTGAGCTGCACTATCTCGGCGATTTTCTCGGCTCTCCGGCCATCATGGGCGAGCGCATCCGTATGTTTTTTGCCCGCGGTCTTGTCTTTGAGAACCAGAAGCTGGACGAGGACGAGTTTCTGGAGGTGTTCCGCATGCCGTTTGACGATCTGATAGCAGAAATTCTGGCGGGCAACATTCCCGACGGCAAGACCCAGGCCGCCGCCCTGCGTGTAGCCGCATTACTCGCAAAGGAGAAGCAACAATGAAGCTGAATTACAAGCGCACCGTCCTTGTGGGCTTTGCCTTCTTTCTCATCACCGCCTTCTGGCAGGCCTACGATACCATCGTTCCCAAGATCCTCACCGACAAATTCGGACTCGCCCAGACCTGGTCCGGTGCCATTATGGCTCTCGATAACATTTTCGCCCTGTTCCTGCTGCCCATCTTCGGCGCCATTTCGGACAAGGTAAACAGCAAATACGGCCGCCGCACTCCCTTCATTGTGGTGGGCACAATACTGGCAGCGGCACTGCTGGTTACCCTCTCCTTCACCGATCGCGCCCAGCTCCGCCAGCTGGAGGCCGTCAGCGGCACCGAAGGCGCCGCCTACGAGGAGGCGCTTAACACCATCTGGGAGGCCAACCCCAAGGTGAACGTGGCAGCAGAGGGCGAGGTGCTGGCCACCGCGCACCCTCTGCAGGAAACCATTTCAAAGGAGGCTTTTCTTGCCATTCCGCTAACCGTTCTTGACAAGGACGGTGCGGAGATCACCAACCCGGATTATACCAATATCGTCGTGCCCGCCAGACAGGCCTATGCCGCCGGCGTCACCGACCGAAACCCCGCCCCTCTCATTTGCTTTATGGCAGTGCTGTTCCTGGCGCTGATCGCCATGGGCACGTTCCGCTCCCCTGCAGTGGCGCTGATGCCCGACGTCACCGTCAAGCCCCTGCGCTCCAAGGCCAACGCTGTCATCAACCTGATGGGCACAGCGGGCGGCATTCTGGTGCTGCTGTTGGGAACCTTTATGGGGACGGGAAAAACCAAAAACGCCTTGATGGATTATACCGTTTTCCTCTCCATCGTGGCCGGTATCATGCTGGTGGCGTTGGCCATTTTCCTGCTTAAGGTGCGGGAAAAGAAATGGGCTGCTGAAATGGAAGCCGATAGTCTGAAGCTGGCACCGGAGGCGGAAAAGCCCGCAGACGGTGCAGAAAAACGCCAGCTTTCCCGCTCCGAGCTCATCTCCCTCTTCCTCATTCTTGCCTCCGTGGTGCTGTGGTTTATGGGCTACAACGCCGTTACCACCAAATACTCTGTCTACGCCGGGACGGTGCTGAACGTGGACTACAACACCACCCTGCTGATCGCGCAAGCAGCCGCCGTGGTGGCGTACCTGCCCGTGGGTATTCTTTCCTCCAAGCTGGGCAGAAAGAAGATGATCCTTTCAGGCGTTGTGATCCTTGCCGCATCCTTCTTCTTCGCCGGCTTCCTCAGCGCGGAAAGCCCCGAGCTGATCAAAAATATCCTGATGCCCCTGCTCTTTGCCCTGGCCGGCATTGGCTGGGCCACCATCAACGTCAACTCCTACCCTATGGTGGTGGAGCTGGCTCGCGGCGGCGACGTGGGACGCTACACCGGCTTTTATTACACGGCCAGCATGGCCGCGCAGGTGGTGACGCCCGTGCTCTCCGGCCTGCTGCTTGACCATGTCAGCTGG
Source organism: Oscillospiraceae bacterium (assembly GCA_015064005.1). Classification (GTDB taxonomy): domain Bacteria; phylum Bacillota; class Clostridia; order Oscillospirales; family CAG-272; genus Firm-07. The sequence goes on along the minus strand of SVTA01000011.1, from coordinate 16,021 downwards.
CGCACCCTCTTCCCGTATGCCACCGTTTTCGTGGTTGGCGCCTTCTTCACCATGCTCTTCGTCCGGCACGGCGATGCCAAGCCTGTGGCCAAGGATACGGTGCTTGATGGCCTTGGAGGTACGGACTGATGGAGGGTTACCAAATCGCGATCTTATCTGTTTCCTGCACCGTTCTGGCACTTTTTCTGCTTTGGCTCTTTCTGATCGCCCCCCGCCCCCGCAAAAAAGCGGTCAGACCCTTCCTGCGCCCCTACGCCCATCGCGGTCTGTGGAACGACGCCGTGCCTGAAAACTCCCTCGCCGCCTTTCGCAGAGCGGTAGAGCGCGGCTTTGCCATTGAGCTGGATGTGCAGCTGGCAAGGGACGGTACGGTCATGGTCTTTCACGACTACACCCTCACTCGAATGTGCGGCGAGGACGTCAAGCTTGCCGACCTTACCGCAGCAGAGCTCGCTACCCATCATCTTGCAGGTACCGGCGAGCACATTCCTACTCTTGCCGAGGTTCTGGAGACCGTTGCCGGCCGCGTGCCCCTGCTGATCGAGCTGAAGGGCGAAAGCAACGACACCTCCCTCTGCCCCGCCACGGCGGCGGTGCTTGCGGATTATACTGGGGAATGGTGCGTGGAATCCTTCAATCCCTTCCTGCTTCGCTGGTGGAAAAAGCATCGCCCGGAGGTGGTGCGAGGGCTGCTCTCCACCGATCTCTTCAAGGAAAAGCGGGCGGGCAGCAGGCTGGTGAATTTCCTGCTCACCGCCCTGCTCCTCACCTTCCTCTGTCGCCCCGCCTTCCATGCCTACGATTATCATCACCCCCGCCGCCTTGCGCTGTGGATCGGCATCCACCTCCTCGGCGCTGCTCCCATCGTTTTTACCACCCGCGACGAGGCTACCTACCGCCGGTATCTTGATGCCGGCATCACCCCCATTTTCGATTGCTTTGAACCGAAATAAAAGACCGCCCCGTTGGGAATTAGTCCTCAAACGGGGCGGTTTTTTCGTATTTTAGGTGATCAAAGGGCGTTGATCACATCGTCCATATTGTAAAAGCCGGGGGCTCTGCCACACATAAAACGGGCAGCGCGCATGGCGCCGGTGGCAAAGACCTCGCGGGAGCTGGCACTGTGGGAAAGAGTGATCACCTCATCCTTGCCGGCAAACAGCACGTCGTGCTCACCCACGATAGTACCGCCACGCACGGCGTGAATGCCGATCTCACCCCGGGAGCGCTTGCGGCGCTCGGTATGGCGATCGTATACGTAAGGGTGATCCGCACCGTCGGCTTCCTTAATGCAATCAGCCAGCATCAGTGCCGTGCCGCTGGGAGCGTCCAGCTTCTGATTGTGGTGCTTCTCGATGATCTCTACGTCGAAATCCGCACCAAGGGTGGCAGCGGCGCGACGGCACAAAGACATCAAAAGGTTAATACCCAGCGACATATTGCGGGAAAAGAACACCGCCACCTCGGCACTGGCAGCCTTCATCATCAAAAGCTCCTCCTCGGTGTGCCCCGTGGTGCAGACCACAATGGGCGTGCCGGTGCGCTTGGCGTAGGCAAGCAGGCCGGGGAGCGCCGTGTGGTGAGAAAAATCAACGATCACGTCGGCCTTGCCCGTAAACTCCTCCGGAGAGAGATACACGGGAAAAGGGCTTGCGGCGGCGGGGTTGATATCCACCCCCGCCACAATACGGTCACCGGCGGCCGTGGCGGCGGCGATCACCGCCGCGCCCATGCGTCCGCCGCATCCGGAAAGCAAAATGTTCAGCATTGTTCAACGTCCTTTCGCAGATCAGTGCAGAAGGCCGTATTCCTTCAGCACGGCACTGATCTTGGCAAGATTTTCGGGCTCGGGGTCGCACAGAGGCAGACGCAGCTCGCCGGAGCAAAGGCCCATCAGACCGGAGGCGGCCTTGACGGGAATGGGATTCACTTCACAGAAGAGGGTGTTGATCAGCTTCAGATACTTCAACTGGAGTTCAGCACCGGTCTTGAAATCACCGGCAAGGCAGGCGGCGCAGATATCGTGGGTTTCCTTCGGCAGGATGCCGGAAACCACGGAGATCACGCCCTTGCCGCCCAGCGACATGATCGGCACGATCTGATCGTCGTTGCCGGAGTAAACGTCCAGCGCGTCGCCGCACTCGGCAAAGATCTGAGCAATGGCAGAAAGGTTGCCGGAGGCCTCCTTTACAGCCACGATACGCTCGTGCTTGGCCAGCTCCTTGTACACCGAGATCGGAATATTCACACCGGTGCGGGAGGGCACGTTGTAGAGGATGATGGGCTTATTCGTCGCCTCGGCGGTGTTGATGAAGTTCTGAATGAGGCCCTTGGGGGTAGCCTTGTTGTAGTAGGGGGTCACCACCAGCAGCGCGTCGTATCCAACGTCGCAGGCGTGACGGGACAGCTCAATGCCGTAGGCGGTATCGTTACTGCCCGTACCGGCAATGATCGGCACACGGCCGGCCACCTTCTCGGCGGCATAGGTGAGGAGATCGCAGTGCTCCTCGTGGGAGAGGGTGGAGCCCTCGCCGGTGGTGCCGGCGATCACAAGGGCGTCAATGCCGCCGGCGATCTGCCAGTCGATCAGCTTGCCGAAGCTCTCATAGTCCACAGCCCCGTCCTTGAAGGGGGTAACGATGGCGGTGGCGGCGCCGGTGAAAATGGGGGGTCTCTTGTTGCTCATAGCAGTTCCTTTCTCCGACGGATCACGTCGGCAGCGGGCTTTTTTTCGCTCCGCCGTGGAAAAACATAAGGAAAAATAAAAAAACCGGTTGAAAACCAGCTGCATTTGTACTATAATAGAGGCAGTGTTGCCCCCGACATATACAGATAGCTCTCCATCAGAAACTGACGACAGTTCCACAGCTTTGAACCGTGCGAACCAGCAGGACGCCCGCCGCGGGTGACCCACTTCGGCGCACTACGCTCCCGGAGAGGCTCAAGCGGCCGCGGCGGCCTTGCCCCTTCGAGGTCGCAACGCGCACCTCTATCATTATATTATGTTTTTCCGACCTTGTTGGTCTTTTCTATATGTTAGCACAAAAAACGCCGCTTGTCAACGCCTTTTTGAAAATTCCCGAAAAGAAAGGAATATTATGGAACCCATTCGCAACGCGCTTACCAAAACCGACCTGAAAACCTCAGATTTCTACTACGACCTTCCCGAGGAGCTGATCGCCCAGCATCCCCTCGCGCAGCGGGATGCCTCCCGCCTGCTGGTGCTGAACCGTGCCGATGGAAGTCTTGCGCACCGTCATTTTTACGATATTGTAGACTATCTCAAGGAAGGCGACGTGCTGGTGATCAACGACTCCAAGGTCATTCCTGCACGGCTCTACGGCCATGCCGAGGGCAGACCCGAGGCGAAGGTGGAGCTGCTTTTGCTCCGCCAGCGCGATCTTGATACGTGGGAATGCCTGGTGAAGCCCGGCAAGCGGGCAAGGCTGGGGGCCGGTATGGTCTTTGGTGACGGCATACTCCACGGCACTGTCACCGACATTGTGGAGGAGGGCAACCGCCTCATTCACTTCACCTACGATAAGGAGCGCTTTGCCAATATTTACGCCGTGCTGCACCGGATCGGCTTGATGCCCCTCCCCCCCTACATCACCGCCCAGCTGCAGGATAACGATCGCTATCAGACTGTCTACGCCCGCGAGGAGGGCTCCGCCGCCGCACCGACGGCAGGACTGCACTTCACGCCCGAGCTGCTCCGTCGGGTACGCGACAAGGGTGTGGCCATCGCGCCCGTGATGCTCCACGTAGGGCTTGGCACCTTCCGCCCCGTCAAGGCGGATCGGGTAGATCAGCACGTGATGCACACTGAATTTTTCTCTGTACCGGAGGAGTCCGCCCGCATCATCAACGAGCGTCGCGCCGCAGGCGGCCGTGTTGTCGCTGTGGGAACAACCTCCTGCCGCACCTTGGAGAGTGCGGCGGATGAAAGTGGAAAAATCCACCCCGTTTCGGGGGATACGGGCATTTTTATCTACCCCGGCTACCGCTTCAAGGCGGTGGATGCCCTCATCACCAATTTTCATCTCCCTGAAAGCACGCTGGTGATGCTGGTCTCCGCCTTCTATAACCGCGACGCCGTTCTTGACGCCTACCGCATCGCTGTGGAGGAAAAATACCGCTTCTTTTCCTTTGGCGACGCAATGTTTATCGAATGAGGGCCGTCCGGATCACCCTACTGTCGGCGTGCCTCCTGCTGGTGGTGCTGCTGTGGGCGGGCTGCACCCGTCCGTCGGAGAGCGCAACTCACCTCAACGCCAACGATCACGGCGTGCTGACCGGCAATACGGGTGCGGAAAACAGCCGTGCGCTGCAGGCGCTGATCGATCACGCCGCCATGGAAGGCAAAACCGTTTACATTCCCGCCGGTGAGTACGAATTTGCGGCCAACGGCACCCAAACCATCGGCTCCCATTGCGTCAAAATGCGTTCGGGCGTGTCCATCGTGGGCGACGGCGAGCGCACGGTGCTGAAGCCCGTGGGACATACGCTCTACGGCCTTGATATGTTTTATTTTAACGATTATTTGGACACGGGCGTTGCCACTTACCTTGAAAACTGCAGCTTTGAGCACTTCGTCATCGATGCCTCCGGCACCTCCGTGAGCACATATACCTCCGCCGGCAAAGGCTTTATGTTCAACCTGTTCCAAAACTGCCATTGGCGGGGGGTTACCGTGAAAAACACCGACGCCACCGGCTTTGGGGTGGATTGCCCCATTGACAGCAGCATCACCGATTGCGTCGCCATAGGCTGCGGCAAGGCAGCAACCAATGAAAGCAGCGGCGCCTCCGGCTTCGGCATCGGCTTTGGCTATCGCGATGGAGAAAGCATCACCATCACCCGCTGTACCGCCGAGGGCAACAAAAAATTCGGCTTTTTCCTGGAGCATCAAGGGCGATTCAGCAGCCAGCGCTATCCGGCAACGGCACCGCTCGGCTTTGCGGTCAGGGATTGCACCGCCAGCAGAAACCTTTATGGCTTCGGCGGCATCTGCACGGTCAATACCGTGTATGAAGGCTGTACCGCAGAGAATTCCCGCCGCTATGGCTTCTATTTTGAGGATTCCGCCGCCTCCGGCGCGCGACAGTGCGAAAGCCGAGGGGAGGGAGAGGCCTGCTTTGCCGTTTCTCAAAGTATCGCCCCAGCCACCCCCGACGCGGATATTTTCTTCACCGATTGCACGGGCGAAAACGCCCCTGTGGGGCTTTTGCTCATCGGTGCTGCAGCCACCGCACAGGCAAACGGCTGCAGCTTCACCGAGGTCACGGAGGAGCGCGTCCTGCAAGGCCAACATTAAGCAAGAAATCCCCCCGACACTGTCGGGGGGATTTCTTGCTTTTTCAATACCGTTTGCGGCTTATTTCTGATATTTCTTCAGGAATTCGGCGCTGGATTTCAGGCTCTCGAAGGGAGTATCCATAAAGTTGGCATCCTGCTCTACCACGTAGTGCTTCACGCCGATCTTCTCGGCGGTGGCCATGATCTTATCAAAGCACAGGTTGCCGTGGCCCACCTCGGTCATCCAAGGCAGATTCTTGCCGTCCTCCTGCTTGAGATACAGATCCTTCAGGTGCAGGATATCAATACGGCCGGCCAGCTTCTCCATCCAGTCGGTGACGTCGCCGCCGCCCGCTGCTACCCAGCAGGTATCCAGCACGAAGGAGGTGGTAGCGGGATCCAGCTCCTCGTAGAGCACGTCCATCATGGTCTTGTAGCCGTCAATGCGGACAAACTCGAAGGCGTGGTTGTGATACGTGAGGCGGAAGCCCTCCTTGGCGTAACGCTCTGCAGCCTTATTATAGGTGCGGATAAACTCACGCAGGGCATCCTTGTCCTTGCGGAACTCCAGAGGCATGCCGCCGATACCCACGTTGGTGGTGCCCCACAGGCGGTGCAATGCCACGGTCTTGTCAAAATTCTCCACAATTTCCTTGTAGTTGTAATGCGTGCCGATAATGGAAATGCCGTGCTTTTGCAGCAGCACGCCCAGCTTCTCATCGCCAAAGGGCGTGAAGCCGGCGGTGTGCGCCTCGGTATAGCCCAACTCAGCCACTTTCTTGAAGGCGAGATCGGCAAATTCCGCATCCTTCATAAAATCACGAATGGTATAGAGCTGCAGGCCCAGCTTGTTGAACATAATGTTGTCCTCCCATAATGAAAATACAAATCATGTGCCCACAAAGGGCGCTACTTTTATTATAAGACGAGAATTTGCGCTTCGCAAGTCAAAAGCGGGTATTTTACAGACAAATATTGCACATTGTGGCAGCCATCACTGCCTTGATGGTGTGCAGGCGATTCTCGGCCTCGTCAAAGACAATGGAGGCGGGGCTTTCAAATACGCCGTCGGTCACCTCCATGCAGTCGATGCCGAACTTGTCAAAGATCTGCTTGCCCACGGTGGTTTTCAGATCGTGGAAAGCGGGCAGACAGTGCATAAAGCGGCACTGCGGGCCGGCCTTGGCCATCAGCTCCTCGGTTACGCGATAGGGTGTCAGCGCTTCAATGCGCTCCTTCCAAACGCTGTCCGGCTCGCCCATAGAAACCCACACGTCGGTGTAAATGACGTCGGCGCCCTTCACAGCCTCGGCAGGAGACTCAATAAACTCCAATTTCGCACCCGTTTCGGCAGCAATATCCTCGCAGGTGGCAACAAGCTCCGCATTCGGGAAGTAGGCCTTGGGAGCGCAGGCCACAAAGTGCATGCCCATCTTGGCACAGCCCACCATCAGGGAGTTGCCCATATTGTAGCGGGCGTCACCCATATATACCAGCTTTTTGCCGGCCAGCGTGCCGAAATGCTCCAGAACGGTGAGAAAATCCGCCAAGATCTGAGTGGGGTGATACTCGTTGGTCAGGCCGTTCCACACGGGAACGCCGGCGTGCTTTGCCAGCTCCTCCACGATCTCCTGCCCGAAGCCGCGGTACTCAATACCGTCGAACATCCGACCAAGCACGCGGGCGGTGTCAGCGATGCTCTCCTTTTTGCCGATCTGGGACCCGGAGGGATCCAGATACACGGCGTGCATACCGAGATCGGTGGCCGCCACCTCAAAGGCACAGCGGGTACGGGTGCTGGTTTTTTCAAAAATCAGGGCAATGCTCTTGCCCTCGCAAAGACGGTGGGCAGTGCCCGCCTTTTTCTTTACCTTCAGATCAGCAGCAAGATCCAGCAGCGCCGTGATCTCTGCCGGTGTAAAATCCAACAATTTGAGAAAATTTCGATTCTGAAGCGTCATGATAACTCCTTATTTTGCCAGAACACGAAGCAGCACGTTTACCGCTTTTTCCAGCACGTCTTGGGGAATATTCAGCGCGGGCAGCAGCCGCACCTTGTTTTTGGCCGTCAGACAAAGCACGCCCTCGCGAATGCAATCCGCTACCACCTCGCCGGCAGGACGCTCGGTTTCAATACCGATCATCAGACCCAAACCGCTGACGGATCTCACGCCCTTCGCGCCGCGCAGGGTACGGAAAACGTAATCACTCTTCTCCGTCACCTCGCAAAGCAGCGCCTCGTCGATACGGGACAGCACGTGAAGCGCACCCGCGCAACAAACGGGATTGCCGCCGAAGGTGGAACCGTGGTCACCGAAGGACAGCACGCCCTCTACCTTTTCGGAAAGAAGCGTCGCGCCCAGCGGCAGACCGCCGCCCAATCCCTTGGCGGTGGAAACCACGTCGGGGCTGACACCGTAGTGCATATAGCCGTAAAGCTTGCCGGTGCGTCCGTTGCCGGTCTGTACCTCGTCAAACATCAGCACGATGTCCTTTTCCTTGGCATAAGCGGCTACACGGGTCACGAAATCGGGAGTAAGGGCATTCACGCCGCCCTCTCCCTGCACGCACTCCATCAGAATGCCTGCCACCTTGCTCTGCTCACAGAGGGCGATCAGTGCGTCAGCGTCGTTGGCGGGTGTGTGCAGGAATCCGGGCGTCAGCGGCTGAAACAGCTCGTGATAGTGATCCTGTCCCGTGGCGGAAAGGGTGGTGAGGGTGCGTCCGTGGAAGCTGTTTTCCAGGGTCACGATGTTGTAATACTCCTCGCCCTTCCGCTCTGCCGCGTACTTGCGCGCCACCTTAATGGCGCACTCATTGGCCTCCGCGCCGGAGTTGGAGAAAAAGACCTTTTTCAGCCCCGTTCTGGCACATAATGCTTCAGCCAGCTGCGCGCAGGGCTCGGTGTAGTAAAGGTTGGAGGTGTGCTGCACCCGGGAAAGCTGCGCGGTAACGGCGGCAACCCAGCCCTCGTCGGCAATACCGAGAGAGGTGACGGCGATGCCGGAGCCCATATCGATATATTCCTTGCCCTCCGTATCGTAAACGAGCGACCCCTTGCCGGAGGCGATCTCTACGGGAAAGCGCTTATAGGTGCCTGCCACAAAGGCGGCATCCCGTTCCATCAAGCTCTTCATACCTTATCCCTCGTTACCATCGTGCCGGCACCCTCGTTGGTGAGCAGCTCCATCAGAATGGAGTGGGGTACGCAGCCGTCCATAATGATCACATTCTTCACGCCGTGCTCAATGGCCTCAATGCAGCAATCCACCTTGGGAATCATGCCGCCGGAGATGATGCCCTTGCCGTACAGCGCCTTCGCCTCGGAAACCGTCAGCTCGGGGATCAGCGTGGCGGGGTCGTCCTTGTCCTCCAGGATACCCGCAATGTCGGTCATCATAATGAGACGCTCGGCCTCCAGCGCGCCCGCGATGTGCGCGGCGGCGGTATCGCCGTTGATATTGTAGGTGTTTCCCTGTCGGTCACAGCCCACGGTGGAGACCACGGGGATGTACCCCTTCTCCAGCAGGTCGATCACGGGAGAGATATGCACCTTGGTAATATTACCTACAAAGCCCAGCTTCTCGTTCTTAGGCGCGGCCTCAATGAGCCGGCCGTCAATACCGGAAATGCCCATGGCCTTGCCGCCCTTCATCTCCAAGAGGTTCACCAGCGTCTTGTTGACCTTGCCCGCCAGCACCATCTGTACGATATCCACGGTCTCCTTGTCGGTGACGCGCAGACCGTCCACGAAAACGGGCTCCTTGCCTACTTTCTGCATCATTTCGCTGATCTCGGGGCCGCCGCCGTGCACCAGCACCACCTTGACGCCGATCAGGTGCAGGAGAACGATATCCTCCATCACCTGCTGCTTCAGCTCCTCGCTTTTCATGGCGTTGCCGCCGTATTTGACCACAACGACCTTGCCGTTATAGCGCTTGATATAGGGCAGCGCCTGTGCCAGCACCTCTGCCCGCTCCGCGTTGGAAAAACTGTTTTTCATGTTCAAGCCTCTCTTAAGTACGGTAATCGCCGTTGATCTTCACGTAATCATAGGTAAGGTCGCAGCCCCAGGCAGTTGCCACGAAGGGACCGTCGCCGAGAGAAACGAGGATCTCGATCTCCTTCTCCAGCAGGATCTCCTTGGCCTTTTCCTCGGAAAAGGGCACACCTGCGCCGTCCTGGCAAACAAGGATCTCACCCTTGGCGGAGCGAAAGGCCACATCAATGGTGCCCACGTCCACAGACGCGCCGCTGTAGCCAATGGCACACAGCACGCGGCCCCAGTTGGCATCCGCGCCGAACATAGCGGACTTCAGGAGGCTGGAGCAAATAACGCTCTTGGCCACCTTCTTGGCGCAATCGGGGCAATCCGCACCCGTTACCTTACACTCCAGTAGCTTGGTGGCGCCCTCGCCGTCACCGGCCAGCATCCGGCAGAGCTGGATGGAAACCGTATTCAGCGCCTTCATAAAGGTGGAGAAATCCTTACCCTCGGCAGTGATCTCCTCGTTGCCCGCAAGTCCGTTGGCCATTACGGTCACCATATCGTTGGTGGAGGTGTCACCGTCGATGCTGACCATATTGAAGGTGTGGGTGATATCACCGGAAAGTGCCTTCTGCAGCATTTCAGCGGAGATCTTCACGTCGGTGGTCATAAATACCAGCATGGTGGCCATATTGGGGTGGATCATACCGCTGCCCTTGGCAATACCGCCGAGGTGACAGGTCTTGCCTCCCACGGTGAACTCTACGGCCACCTCCTTGGCGATGGTATCGGTGGTGATGATCGCCTCCGCTGCCGCCCTGCCGCCGGCAAGGCTGGCCTCCAAAGAGGCGGTCAGAGGCACAAGCCCCTCCTTGATGGGAGTAATATCCAAGGGCTGACCAATGACGCCGGTGGATGCCACGATCACATCCTCCTGCTTCACACCTACAGCCGCAGCCACCAGAGCGCTCATCTCCTCAGCCACCTCAACGCCGTTGGCGTTGCAGGTGTTGGCGTTGCCGCTGTTGCAAATGACGGCCTGCGCCACGCCGTTCTGCAGGTGCTTTTTGGTAACGGTCAAGGGAGCGCCCTTTACCAGATTGGTGGTATAGACCGCTGCCGCCGTGGCAGGAACGTCGCTGACGATCAGCGCGAGATCCTTCTTGATCTTGTTTTTGCGGATGCCGCAATGTATACCGCCGGCGCGGAAGCCCTTCGCAGCGCAAACGCTACCTTCAATCAATTCAATGCTCATTTTTCTGTCCTCCGAAATTCTGTTTCTTTCTGTATTACTCAAACCACAAGTCCCGTGGACTCCGACACGCCCATCAGGATGTTCATATTCTGAATAGCCGCGCCCGAAGCGCCCTTGCCAAGATTATCAAAGCGTGCCACCAGCAGCATCCGCTCGCCGTTGCCCGTTACCGTAACCTCCATATCGTCACGGCCCGCAAAGGCGGTAGCGGAAAGGAATCCCGCCTCGTCGGCTGCTTCACGGTAGCGGATCAGCCCCGTGGCGTAAGCCTCGGCATATACGGCGGTAATATCCGCCACCGTTCCCTTCACCTGATGAGCAAAGAGCGGCACCGTCACCTCCATGCCGGCATAAAAATCCGCCACGATGGGAGAAAAGAGCGGCGCGTGCTTAAGGCCACAGATCGCTGCCATCTCCGGCAGATGCTTGTGACTCTGCGTGAGGCCGTACTGGCGAGGCGCGTCGAGGAGTGGATCACGTCCGTCAGCCTCGTACTCCGCGATCATCTTCTTGCCGCCGCCGGAATAGCCGGTGATGGAAAAGGCGGAAAGCGCCGCGTCGGGGGCGAGCAGTCCTGCCTCCACCAGCGGTGCCACCAGCGCGATAAAGCCGCTGGCGTGGCAGCCGGGGTTGGCAATTCTGCGGGAGGCGGCGATCTTCGCGCGCTGTCCCTTCAGCTCGGGCATACCGTAGACCCATCCTGCCGCCGTGCGGTGGGCGGTGGAGGTGTCGATCACGGCGGTATGAGCGTTCGTCACCAGAGAAACCGCCTCAATGGCAGCGGCATCGGGCAGGCAAAGGAAGGCTACGTCCGCGGCGTTCAAAGCCTCGGCTCTGGCAGCGGTGTCCTTGCGCAGCTCCTCCGGCAGGGTGATCAGGGTGATATCGTCACGGCCGGCAAGCCGCTCTCGGATACGCAGGCCGGTGGTGCCGGCGCTGCCGTCAATGAAAACCTTGTTCACGGGAGAATATCCTTTCAGAATTTTTGCATATTTATTCATTCCAAAAGTGGAAACACCAAATATTATACTCGTGTCATGGCTGCTTGTCAAGGGAATTTTTACATTTTTTTATATATTTTGCGAAAAAGCGAACAACTCCCGCAAAACGCCTCATAAAAATTCATTTTCATGCGCATTTTTGTGGATAATATGCAGTAAAGATAATCTCACAGCTCCCTCGCGCGCCGAGAAAAAATATTTTGTACCTTTTGTGGATTTTTCTATACACATTGGGGGAAATTTGTGTTATACTGTAAAGGAAGTTTTTTGATCCCGAAAGGAGATTTGCCATGAACGAAACAAAACTGAACGCCATCCATCGCGCGGTAGATACATACAAGGAGCTGATCCTCGCCTCCGAGCGCTATCTTTGGACGGTTCCCGAAACCGGCTACCGCGAGGTCAAGACCTCCGCGTACGTAGCAGAGCAGTTTGAGAAGCTGGGCTACACCTTGACCTACGCCGAGGGTATCACCGGCTTTATCACCCGCATCGAAACCGGCCGCGAGGGCCCCGAGGTGCTGATCCTGGGTGAGCTGGACTCCATCATCTGTCCCGCTCATCCGGACGCCGATCCCGTCACCGGTGCGGTGCATTCCTGCGGTCACCACGCACAGTGTGCCACCCTCATCGGCATCGCCGCCGCCCTCACCGATCCTGCTGTGCTGGAGGGGCTCTCCGGCAACATCCGTTTGTGCGCTGTGCCCGCGGAGGAGCTCCTGGAGATCGAATACCGCTCCGAGCTGATGAAAGCAGGAAAGATCAAATATTTCGGCGGCAAGAGCGAGTTTTTGTGCCGAGGTCTTTTTGACGGCGTGGATCTGGCCTTTATGGTACACGCCAGCGGCAGCTACGCCGTCCAGAACGGCTCCGTCGGCTGCCTTGCCAAAAACGTGATCTACAAGGGCCGCGCTTCTCACGCCGGCGGCTCCCCTTGGGGCGGCATCAACGCGCTGTACGCCGCCAACTGCGGCATCAATGCCGCCAACGCCGTCCGCGAGACCTTCAAGGAGGCCGATCTCATCCGCTTCCATCCCATCATCACCCACGGCGGCGATATGGTCAACGCCATCCCCGAGGAGGTGCGCCTCGAATCCTACGTGCGTGGCAGCAGCTTTGAGGCCATGGCGGAGAACAACAAAAAGCTGAACCGCGCGCTCATCGGCGGCGCGCTGTCGCTGGGTGCCAACATCGAGATCATCGACGCGCCCGGCTACGCCCCCCTGCACAACGACCCCGAGATGATCGAGGTAGCCGCCGAGGCCGCCGCCATGGTTCTGCCCGAGGGGATGACCTTCAAAAAGACCGGTGCCTTCAGCACCGGCAGCACCGATATGGGTGACCTTTCCTGCATCATGCCCGTGGTACACCCCTACGCCGGCGGCGTAGCAGGCAAGGGGCACGGCAACGACTATCGCGTGGTAGATGCGGAGCTGCTCTGCGTCACCAACGCCAAATGGCAGCTGGCCATGCTGGACCTGCTGCTCTCCGACGGTGCCAAGCGCGCCAAGGAGATCGTGGCCAATTACAAGCCCCAATTCACCAAGGAGGGCTTCCTTGCCTATCAGGACAGCCTGAATTCCTCCGGCAACCGCATCGTATACGGCGAGGACGGCACGGCGACGGTAACGCTGGATCCCATTGTCGAGGGCGGAAACGGCGGAAATCTGAATTAACCCCAAAACGGGGCTGAAAAAGCCCCGAAAGGAGAACCATGAAACGAACCCTTCTCAAGGCGCTGCCGGACTGGGTGCCGGCAGCGTTTCGTCCCCGACTTTCCGACGCTGCCGTCTACGACAGCAGCTGTTCGCCGGAGGCGCGGGTGCTTTACGTGGAGCGTGACGGCGGCTGCTTCCTCAAATGCGCCCCTGCCGGCACACTGAAGACCGAGGCTGAAATGAATGCCTACTTCCATCGGTTGGGGCTGTCCGCTCCCGTGCTGTACTACGGCACGGAGGGAGAGCGGGACGTTTTGCTGACCGCCCGCGTGCCGGGCGAGGACTGTACACACGGGGCATATCTTGCTGAGCCTGCGCGGCTGGCTACCCTTTTGGGGGAACGCCTGCGGGCACTTCACGACCTGCCTTGTGACGGCTGTCCCATCAAGGATCGCACCGCCACGTACCTTGTTACCGTCCGAGAGGGCTACCGACTTGGCCGCTTTGATCCCTCCTTTCTGCCGGAAGAGGCAAAAGGCATGAATATGGAAGAATCCTACCAGACGGTATGGAAAAAACGCCATTTTCTCCAAACCGACACCCTCCTGCACGGTGACTATTGCCTGCCCAATGTGCTCCTTGACGATTGGCGCTTTTCCGGCTTCATTGACCTTGGGAACGGCGGCGTGGGCGACCGCCACGTAGACCTTTTCTGGGGCGCCTGGACGCTCCGCTTCAATCTTGGAACAGACGCCTACAAGCAGCGCTTTTTCGACGCCTATGGCCGCGACGCCATTGACCGAGAGCGCCTTTTGCTGGTGGGTATTGCCGAATGCTTCGGCTGAAAGGAGAGCGTATGAGCTTTTTTAAGGACGGTATGGCGGGCGATGCCAATGCTGTGTACTCCTTTTTGATGGTCGGACAGTCAAATATGGCCGGACGGGGCGAGTTATCCGAGGCACCCGCCCTGCAAAGCGACAAGCTGCTGATGCTCCGCATGGGGCGCTGGCAGCAGCTGGAGGAGCCGGTCAATCCCGATCGCCGCATCTTCACGGGCAAATACCACAGCGGTGTCAGTATGGCCTCCACCTTTGCCGATACCGTTTCGCTGACCCTTGACGTCACCGTGGGCATGATCCCCTGTGCCGACGGCGGCACGCGGATCGAGCAATGGATGCCCGGTGAGCTCCTGTTTGACCACGCCGTGATGACGACCGAGCTGGCAAAACGCACCTCGCGCCTTTCGGGCATCCTCTGGCACCAGGGCGAGAGCAACTGCCGCAAGGATGATGACCCACTGCTTTACGAGGAAAACCTGGTTAATATGCTCACCGCTCTGCGGGAACGGGTGGGAACGGTACCGCTGCTGTTGGGTGAGCTCGCTTACCGCTACGGCGCGGATACCGGCATCGGGGAGCGAAATCTGAAGATCAACGAGGTCTTCCATCGGGTAGCCGCCTCCCTTCCCCTTTGTGCCGTGGTCTCCTCCGAAGGCCTCTCCATGAAGCCAGACGGCCTGCATTTCGACGCCGCGGGGCAAGCTGAATTCGGCCGCCGCTACGCCGCCGAATGGCTGAAGCTGGCCGCGCAAATGTGAAGCGGGGAACATAGACGTTTTCACCCCTCACCCTTGACAAAGCACCGTTTTTTGTATATAATAGAAGCAATCAGAAAGCCACGCGCAACGGCGCGAGAAAGAGGTAAGCTATGTACCGTATCGGTATCGACCTTGGCGGCACCAACATCGCCGCAGGTCTTGTGAATGAAAAGTATGAGATCATCGCCAAAGCCAGCGTTCCCACCAACGCCGCTGACCGCACGCAGGAGGAGATCGCCGCCGCCATGGGTGAGCTTTGCTTCCGCCTGTGCGCCGACGCAGGCGTGACCATGAGCGAGGTGGAGGCCATCGGCGTAGCCAGCCCCGGCATTGCCGATCACGATAACGGCATCGTGGTATACACCAACAACCTGCCGCTGCGCGATTTCCGCGTATGCGAGCTGCTCTCGGAGATGACGGGCGTCGCAAGCGTCCATGTGGAAAACGACGCCAACGCCGCCGCTTGGGGCGAGGCTGTGGCAGGTGCCGCGCGCGGTACGAAAAGCTCGGTGATGATCACCCTCGGCACCGGTGTGGGCGGCGGTATCATCATTGACAGAAAGGTCTGCTCCGGCTTCAATTACGCCGGCGGCGAGCTTGGCCATATCGTCATTGAAAAGGACGGCGTACCCTGCTCCTGTGGCCGTTGCGGCTGCTGGGAATCCTACAGCTCCGCCACTGCCCTGATCCGTATGACCAAGGAAAAAATCGAAGAATGCCACCAAACGGGGCGAGAAACCGTGATGGATGAGCTGGTTGCCGCCAAGGGCAAGGTCTCCGGCAAAACCGCCTTTGACGCGATGCGGAAGGGTGACGCCGCCGGCACGGAGGTGGTGGAGAAATTCATCTCCTACCTCGCCACCGGTATCACCAATATCGTCAATATCTTCCAGCCCGAGGTGCTTTCCATCGGCGGCGGGCTCTCCAACGAGCGTGAAAATCTGCTCAAGCCTCTGATCCCGCTGATTCGCACGGAGCGCTACGGCGGCGATTTGGTTCCCCCTACCCGTATCGTGATCGCCGAGCTCGGCAACGACGCCGGCATCATCGGTGCCGCCTTCCTCGGCATTTGATCAAACCAAACACAAAAAGGATGCCTCACGGCGACCTGCGATAAAGCAGGTCTGCCGAACGATGCTTGCCCTTACGGGCAAGTGATGTCGGCTTCGCCTAATGATGTAGCCTACGGCAATGATGTTGTGCCTTCGGCACAGTGGGCAAGCA
>SVTA01000010.1 GCA_015064005.1 Oscillospiraceae bacterium | reverse complement strand
TGCTTTGCGCTTTATTTCGGTTTTTACCGTAATGCCAAGGTCAGCCAAGGCCTTCGGATCGGCGGGGGCGGGGCAGGCGGACATCAGCTCGCTGGCGTTCTGCACCTTGGGGAAGGCGATGACGTCACGCAGGGAATCGGCGCCGGTCATGACCATGGCAAGGCGGTCGAGACCCATACCGGAGCCACCGTGAGGCGGTGCGCCGTACTTGTAGGCGTCCACCAGGAACCCGAATTTCTTCTCAATATCCTCGGCGGTGAGGCCAAGGGCGGCAAACATCTTCTCCTGCAGCTGCCAGTCGGTGATGCGGATGGAGCCGGAAAGCAGCTCGGTGCCGTTCAGCACCATATCGTAGGCCTTGGCGCGGACACGGCCGGGATCGCTTTCGAGATAGGGCAGGCACTCCTCCATCGGCATGGTGAAGGGGTGATGCATGGCATCCCAGCTGCCGGTCTCCTCGTTCCACTCGAAGAAGGGGAATTCGGTGATCCACAGGAAGTTGAACTTGGCAGGGTCAATGAGCTCCAGCTTCTTGCCGAGAATGTTGCGCAGCGCGCCCAGCGTGGGCAGCACCACCCGGTTCTTGTCGGCAACGATCAGGGCGACGTCGCCCTTTTCCATGCCGAGGGCGGCAAGCAGGGCGGTCTGCTCCTCGGGGGTGAGGAACTTGGCAAAGGAAAGGTTGGGGGCATCCTCCATCCAGCGGATGTAGGCAAGACCCTTGGCACCGATGCCCTTGGCGTGCTCGGTGAGCTTGTCGATCTCCTTACGGGTGAGGGTGGCGGCGGCGTTCTTGGCTACGATGCCGCGCACGCTGCCACCGTCCTTGACGGCACCGCTGAATACGGCAAAGCCGCAGTCCTTCACGGTATCGGAAAGATCCATGATCTCCATGCCGAAGCGGGTGTCGGGCTTATCGCTGCCAAAGCGCTCCATGGCCTCGGCAAAGGTCATGCGGGGCATGGGGAGAGGAATCTCCACACCGAGAAGCTCCCGGAAGGCGCGGGCGATGAAGCCCTCGTTCATTTCCATAATGTCCTCCTGGGTGGCGAAGGACATCTCCAGGTCGATCTGGGTAAATTCGGGCTGGCGATCGGCGCGCAGATCCTCGTCGCGGAAGCAGCGAGCCAGCTGAATGTAGCGGTCAAAGCCGGAAAGCATCAACAGCTGCTTGTAGATCTGGGGCGACTGGGGCAGGGCATAGAAGCTGCCCTTGTGCACGCGGGAGGGCACCAGATAGTCGCGGGCGCCCTCGGGGGTGGCCTTGATCATCATGGGGGTTTCGATCTCCATGAAGCCGTTTTCGTAGTAATACTCACGGGCAACGCGAGCCAGCTCGTGGCGCAGACGGATGTTGCGCTGCAGCTCGGGACGGCGCAGGTCAAGGTAGCGGTACTTGAGGGCGGTCTCGTCCTTCACGCGCTTGGTGTCGGAAACCTCAAAGGGAGGGGTCTGTGCGGCGGAGAGGATTTTCATCTCCTTTACGTAGACCTCCACGGCGCCGGTGGGGATGTTGGTGTTGACGGCACCGCCGCGGCGGCGGAGCTTGCCGTGGGCAACCAGTACGTACTCGGCACGGCAGGAAAAGGCCTTTTCAAATACCGTTTTGGGGGTATCGTCGTCAAAAGCCAGCTGCAGAAGACCGGTGCGGTCACGAAGATCAATGAAAATGAGGGAGCCGAGGTCGCGCTGACGCTGTACCCAGCCCATCACGCAAACGTCCTCGCCAATATTCTGCTCGCTCAAGGTTCCACAATAGTGGGTGCGCTTGTCCTGCGCGGTCAAAAATTCTGCCATATTGATATCCTTTCAGATGATTTCGCCCTTGCTGTTGAACAGGGGCAGCTTTTCGAGATAAATGAGATCCTCACGGTTCTGGGCATCGCCCTCGGCCAGAATGGTCATTTTGCCACAGATCTCGCCGCCGGCGGCCTTGACCAGCTCCTCTACCGCGCGGAGCGACTCGCCCGTGGAGATCACGTCATCCACAATGAGGATGCGCTTGCCGCGCATCAGGTCTGCGTCGGCTCTGTCGAGGTAGAGCTTCTGCTCCTTGGCGGTGGTGATGGAATGTACCGTCACCTCAAATACGTCGGTCATGTAGAGCTTGGGGGTCTTGCGGGCAAGGAAATATTTCTGATTGCCGGCAAGGCGTGCCATTTCGTGGGCAAGCGGAATGCCCTTGGCCTCGGCGGTGATCAGATAATCGTAGGCGGGCGCTTTATCCAGCAGCGCCTTGGCGGCGGCGGTGGTCAGCTCCGGGTCGCCGAAGATCACAAAGGCCGCGATGGAAAGATTTTCATTCAGCGGGCAGAGCGGCAGCTCACGGTCAAGCCCCGCAATATTCATTTTATAAGTCAGCATAGCGATTCCTCCTTAATATGTCAACCTATTTTATTATACACAACTTTCGGGAAAAGTCAATGCTTTTTCACGAAAGTATGGAGATCAGTCGCTCAATAGGGGCGTAATCGTTGTAGGTGCGCTTGACAGCGGCGTCGGCCTCCGCGGTCAGAGAAAGGATGCGGGCAAGACGCGTGGCATCCGTGCGGGCGGCGGAGCGCATGAGAAGCCCCACCTTGTAATCGTGCAGCTTCAGCACAGAAACGATTTCGGGCTTGGTCTTCCCCTCGTCAAGCAGCAGGCGTACGCGATAAATATTGGCGAGGTTAGAGGAGATCTCTCCGAGGATCAGAATGGGGTCGCGGCGCTCAAATTTCATAACGGACAACGCCTCCAGCGCCTTGGCGCTGTTGCCGTCAAGGATGGCGTTGGAGAAGGAAAAGGCATCGATCACGGTATTTGGGGCCGCAACGGTGTAGATATCGTCCCTCTCCAGCGTGTTTCGCCCTTTTGCCTTTACGTAGCAGGCCAGCTTCTCGATCTCGCTGGCAAGCACAAACATACTCCTGCCCGCGTAGGCGATCAGCTCGGCGCAAAGAGGCGGTGCCGCGGTGACGCCCAGATGCTCAAAATGCTTGCCTGCCCACACGGCCAGGCGGGCGTCGGTCTGTGCCGGAAAATGTACGGGGGTTGCTACCTCGGCGAAGCGTTTCATAATGGTGGAGGGTTTTTTGGATATATTTCCCTCCTCGATGAGACCGGCGGCCACGTGGATGATGACGGTGTTGTAGTCGTAGTCCGCAAGCTGAGCAAGCACCTCCAGTAGATCGTCCAGCTCGTCCCGGAAGGAGGTGAAATCAATGCCTCGCAGCAAAATAAGGCGCGCCTCGGTCATCATGGGCGGCGGCATCATGGCATCAAGGAGCTTCTCCGGCGTGTAGTCCAGCGCGTCAATGGTCACATCATTGAAAATAGCAAAGGAGGGGTCTGGGCAAAGTGCTTCGCGGGAAAGCCGCAGCGCCACGCCCTTCAGATAGTCCTCGTCGCCAAAAAAAAGAAAGGCGCGACCGGGGATCCGGTTCAGTTGCTTGCGGTACTCCGCCTCGGTGATCATGGGAAACATCGTCGCCTCTCCTTTCCTATGGTTCTTCTATTATTTTACCACTAAAGGTGCATATTTGTCAATCAGCAAGGTAAAATTATCGTCCTTTTTTATATGTTACACAAAATCAAAAAAAGTTCAAAAAAATACTTGCAGAAAAAGGGGGTGCGGTGTTATAATAAAATATCATAGTAGTCGATTTTATATTGTGCGGTCACCCCGCGGAAAAGGAGTTATCTATGGACACAAACAAAAGACCGGAAAACATGGTACGTATCACCACCAAGGAGCTGGCAGAGCGCTTTATTGAGGAACAGGTCGCTGCGGTTCGTGCGCAGGTGGGTGATAAAAAGGTGCTGCTCGCGCTGTCGGGCGGTGTAGACTCCTCCGTGGTAGCGGCACTGTTGATCAAGGCCATTGGCAAGCAGCTGGTTTGCGTACACGTCAACCACGGTCTCATGCGTAAGAACGAGTCCGAGAACGTGATCGAGGTTTTCCGCAACCAATTGAACGCCAATCTCATTTATGTGGATGCCACCGATCGTTTCCTTGATCTGCTTGCGGGCGTTTCCGACCCCGAAAGAAAGAGAAAGATCATCGGCAAGGAGTTCATTGAGGTGTTTGCCGACGAGGCGCGCAAGCTCGCAGGCGTGGAGTTCCTCGCCCAGGGCACCATTTATCCCGATATTCTGGAAAGCATCAAGCAGGCAGAGGGCAAAAAAGCCGTCAAGTCTCATCACAACGTGGGCGGCCTGCCTGAGGATCTGAAATTCTCGCTGGTAGAGCCATTGAAGCTGCTCTTCAAGGACGAGGTTCGCGTGGTGGGCGAGGCTTTGGGTCTGCCCCACGCCATGGTGTACCGTCAGCCGTTCCCCGGCCCCGGTCTCGGCGTCCGTTGTCTCGGTGCCATTACTCGCGACCGTCTTCACGCACTCCGCGAGGCAGATGCCATTCTCCGTGATGAGTTTGACAAATGTGGCCTTGCCGAAAAGGTGTGGCAGTATTTCGTGGTGATCCCGGATATCAAGAGCGTTGGTGTCAAGGATGATAGCCGCTACGAGGGCTGGCCCGCCATTCTGCGCGCCGTCAATACCAAGGATGCCATGACCGCGCAGATCGAGGAGATCCCCTACGCCGTGCTGCATAAGGTCTGCGCCCGCATCACCTCCGAGGTGGAGGGCATCAACCGCGTGCTCTACGATATCACGCCTAAGCCCACCGGCACGATCGAGTGGGAATAATACACAAAAGTCCCCGGAATCCTTATGACAAGGATCTCTGGGGGCTTTTCTTATCCCGCGACAACACTTAAAATTTTGAAGCCCAAAACGATCGCAAACGGTATAGCGGAACGCGCTTTTCATTTCGAAAATGTTTCGTAAATAAACGTATTGACAAACCTTCTTTTTGGGGCTACAATACAAAGGTAGATGCGTTTTCAAACGCGAGCTTGCGAGCGTAAATGATTCCAAAAGAGAGGACTGCACGAAATGAAAATCTTCAACATTCGCGATTACGGCGCCAGAATTTGCGATCAGCTGCAGACCGCTGCCATTCAAAAGGCCATTGACGCGTGCTTTCTCGCGGGGGGCGGCCGCGTGGTCATTCCCTGCGGCATTTATCTGACGGGCGGCCTCCGCATCCGCTCGGGGGTGCAGCTGTATCTGGAAACCGGCGCCATTCTCAAGGGCAGCCGCGATGCCGAGGACTATTTTGGCTACCTGGAGGATACGCTGGAGCCCGTCACCATCGAGGAGGTCGGGGATACCCCGAAAACCGGCCGCAGCTCGGTTGCCACCAGCCGCTGGTCCAATGCGCTGATCCGCGCTCTGGACGCCCACGATTTTTCCATCATTGGCGAAAAAGGCTCCTACATTGACGGCGCCAACGCGTACGATCCCGAGGGAGAGCACCATTACCGCGGCCCTCACGGCATCGGCGTGTGGAGATGCCGAAATATGCATTTTGAGGGCTACACCTTCATCAACAGCGGCAACTGGTGCCACGCCATTTTCCAAAGTCAGCATGTCACCATCCGGAACGTGACCATTCACGGTGGTGAGGACGGCATCGACATCCGCACCTGCGACGACGTGCTCATCGAGGGCTGCGACATTAACGCGGGCGACGATGCTGTTGCGGGCTTTGATAATCACGACGTCATCGTGCGGAACTGCAAGCTGAATTCGGCCTGTATGCCTTTGCGCGTTGGTGGCAATAATTTCCTGGTGGAAAACTGCGTCTCCGACGAGCGCAATTTCGGCCCCCGCGGCGTGATGCCGCTGGAGGATAAGATCAAGGGAACCGCCACCAACGTGGACGGCCGCCACGAGTGCCGCGCGGTCTTTTCCTATTACTGCGATTTCCGCGCCGACGTGCGCAGATCCCCTGAAAACATCGTCATCCGGAATTGCCGCTTTGAGCAGGTGAGAGAGACCGTGCGCCTGGAATTTACGGGCCTCAACCGCTGGTGCCGTCAGAGAGCCTTGAAGGAGATCACCTTTGAGAATTGCTATATGGGCGATCTGTACTATACGGGTATGCTCTGGGGCGATGCGGAGGATAAGGTCATCTGTCGCTTCAAAAACGTCACCTTTGCCAGCCGCGAGGGGATGGGGCACGTGCCGCTGCTTGCGGTGGGTAACGTGGAAAAGCTGCTATTTGAGGATTGCACCTTTGAGGGGTACGAAAAGCCCATTCTGCTCATCGGCACCGACGATATGGAGGCAATCGAGGTGGTGCGTTCCGGCGAAATGGAGCTGAAAAAGACCACCTTCGAGGAGTGCGTGGAGGCGCATCCGGGCGGTATTGCTCTGCTTGATCGGGGCAAATACGTTTTCTGGGATCTGAAGGATCCCTTCGCACCCCCCGTGGAGGGCGATGAATCTATGCGAAAAAAGCTGGGCAAAAGAAGCGATGGTTAATTCCATACAAACAGGCGGGAAAACAACATAAAATAAAAGAAATTGTGATCAATAAACCCTTCTTTAGATCGCGCCGAGGGGCCCGCGAATAGCGGGTGCGGCGCATTGCTGGGTTTATTATATCATAATTCTTACCGCCCGTTGACGGAAGGCAAAGGGCCGCACCGTCAACATAAAATCGGTAGAATTATGATCAATAAACCCTTCTTTAGATCGCGCCGAGGGGCCCGCGAATAGCGGGTGCGGCGCATTGCTGGGTTTATTATACCACAGATCTATGAGCAAATCAATCCATTTGTAGCTTTTTGTCGATATAAATATAACGAAATATAATAAAAAACAGATCGTCGAAAATCCATCTATCCTTTCACCGTATTATACGTTACAGCGTGGTATGCTCCGGGGGCGGAGGACAAGGTCATCTGCCGCTTTTTGGCCCGTGTTTTCCGCCCCGTTTCGGTATTTTTCTGCAAAATGTGCGTTTTTTGGCAAAAGTCGCGTTTTGCATATTTACTTTTCCTGCCGCATCCTGCATAATGATTATATAGAACGAATTTGACAGAGGTGCAGTATGACAATTGATTTTGGTAAAGGCAATGCCGGAGGCCAGAAAAACCGCAAGCTGTGGTTCAAGATGCTGAAAAAGCTGATGGTGGGCAGATATAAGCGCCCGGTGTTCGTTTATCTGGGAGAGGGCTTTGGTGAAGGCTCCATCATTGTCAGCAATCACGAGGGCACCGACGCGCCGCTGTCGCTGGAGCTGTATTGCGATCAGCCCCTGCGGATGTGGGGTGCGCACGAAATGAACTCCGGTCTTGTACCGATGTACAAGTACCAATCGGAGATCTATTTCCACAAGCGCAAGCACTGGAACATTCATCTGGCCCGCACCTTCTGCCTGATCGCCAGCCCCCTCACCAATATGTTTTATAAGGGCCTCAACCTCATTTCCACCTACAAGGATGCCCGCTTCAAGCGCACCATTCGCGAGAGTCTTGAGGCGCTGCGGCAGGGTGAAAATGTGGTGGTATTCCCGGAAAAGGCCGAAAACGGCTACCTGCCGGAGCTGGAGGGCTTCTTCCTCGGCTTTGTGGTGCTGGCGGAGGTCTGCTACAAGAAGGGCATGGACGTGCCGATCTACGTGACCTACTTCAAAAAGAAGGAGCTGCAGTACGTGGTGGATGCCCCTGTCCGTTACTCGGAGCTGATACGGGACGGTGCCACAAGAGAGGAGATCGCCAAGCGGCTGCTGGATCGGTGCAACGAGCTGGGTAGAATGAACCTTGACGCCGATATTGAGGCTGCCGAACGAGAGCTGGAGGCGGTTTGATACCGGTGGAATTTGCGATAAGCGGAGCTTTTCGAGGCTCCGCTTTCGATTTTTCTTGCAAATGGCCCAAAGTTGTGCTATAATAATAAAAACGAGCAAGGCGCTCCCAAAACTTTGGGGCGGTCATGCGCGAAAAATGATCATTATCAAGCAAAAGTGCCCAAACGGGGCGGAAAAAGGAGAACATCATGAAATATGCACCCGATATGGCCTATTTGATGGCCACCATGGAGAAATTGATCAACACCCCCAGCCCCACGGGCTATTATACCGAAATGAAGCCTGTGATCGAGGGGCTGGCGGCTGAGCTTGGCTATACCGTGACCTACGACAACCGCAGCACAGCCTACATCACCGTGCCCGGTGAGGACACGGCCAAAACCGTTTGCATCAGCGCCCACGCGGATACGCTGGGGCTGATGGTGCGAGGCATCAATGCCGACGGCACCTTGCGCATTCGTCCCCTCGGCGGCGTGCATTTCGTCAGCACCGAGGGCGAAAACGTCACCCTGCACACGCGGGAGGGCAAGACATTTACGGGCATGATGATCTGCAACCACCATTCCTCCCACGCCTATGACGACGCCAAGAGCATGGAGCGCAACGAAAACACCGTTTGCGTGCTGCTGGATGAGCCGGTGAAGTGCGCCGCTGACGTACGGGCGCTGGAAATCGGCCACGGGGACTATATTTCCATCGATCCTCGCTTCACCGTTACCGGAAACGGCTATATCAAGTCCCGTTTCATTGATAACAAGGCCGCTATGGCCATCTCTTTTGCCACGCTGAAGTATCTCCGCGAGACCGGGAAAAAGCCGAAATGCAATACTGTTTTCGCCTTTTCCTTCTATGAGGAGATCGGTCTTGGCGGCGTATACGTGCCCGGAGAGATCTCGGAGTTCATCAGCGTGGATATTTCCATTCTGGGGCCGGATGCCGACGGCAGCGACCGTGCGGTGACCATCTGTGCCAAGGATGCCTCCATGCCCTATGATTACGATCTGACCAATCAGCTGATTGCGACCGCCAAGCGGGTGGGCTGCGACTATGCGGTGGATCTTTTCTACCGTTATGGATCCGATGCCAGCCAAGCCATGAAGGGCGGCAACAACGTGCGCGCGGGGCTGTTCGGTATGGGCGTATATGCCAGCCACGGCGTAGAGCGTACCCACAAGGACGGTATCGAAAACACGGCGCGGCTGATGCTGGCCTATGTGTTAGGTAAGTGAAATGAACAAAACGGAGCCCGTCGGGCTCCGTTTTGTCATTCATATCTGGCGGCGAAGAGGTTGAGGTCGCCGATGCTTTTTTGAGAGAAGCCGTGGAAGGCCACCACCCGCTCCGTGTGGGGAGAGATCAGCAGCATCTGACCGTACATACCCCGCTTGCCCCAGGCGCCGGTGTCGGCAATGGGGGAAAGCTCATAGCTCTTTTTCAGCACCGTTTGCGCCCATTCTGCAGAAATGATTCGTTTTTCGCCGTATAGACCTCCTCGGAGATAGACCTCCCCCAGCTTTGCCATATCGGCAGAATGGAGATAGAGCCCCGTGGCGCCCATGGCGTGCCCCTTGGGACAACGCGTCCAGGCCGCCTCTGCGAATTGCAGGGGCGAAAACAGTTCCTTACGCAAGAAATCATCCAGCGGCATACCGGCAAGCTCCGCCACCACACGAGAGAGCAGATAGTAGGCGGCGTCGGTATAGCAGTAGGTGCGGCAGGGATCGGTGACGAGAGGCTCCTCAAAGATACGGGTAAGAAAATCCACGCCATAGGCGGGGCAATTTTCCACGTCGATGTCAAGAAAGCCGCTTGGCAGTCCCAATTTGTGGAGGATCGCATCCTCCACGGAGATCGCTTCCCAGCGGGGGTCCAAGGATTTGGGCAGAAAACGGTGCAAAATATCCGTAATCTTATCCTCCATTCGGAGCAGCCCACGATCCCACAATAGCCCCAGCGCCGTGACGGTGAATACCTTGGCTACCGAATAGGAATTCTGACAGCGAGGGGCAGGGTGCAGCTCCAGCGTTTCACTTTTTCCGCCTTGGATCTCCGTTACCCGAAACATATGATAGCCATTCGCCTCGGCAAAGGCGGCAAAATCATGCAAAAATGCGCTCATGGCGACCTCCTTTTGATTTTCTTCATTATAAATGGCGGGCGGGGAAAAGTCAACCCTTTACAAAACAAAAAAAGCGTAGTATAATATGAAATATAATAAGAAGTGGCAGAAAAGGAGGGATACGATGCGCTACGCACTGGATCCGTGTGCCGGGCGACCGGCGTACTTGCAGATCTACGAGCTGCTACGGCAGGATATCGTGTCCGGCATTTACCCATATGGCGCAAAGCTGCCCTCCAAGCGGTCGCTGGCCGCCGATTTCGGCGTCAGCGTATCCACCGTGGAGCACGCGCTGGAGCTGCTGGCGGAGGAAGGGTACGCCGGTGCGCGGGAGCGCAGCGGATGCTTTGTGTTGTACCGTGCGGCGGATCATTTTGCTGCTGCGCCCGCAGAGCAGCCCCACAAAATCCACACCGTTTCCGGGGATGCGGCAGAGACCTTCCCGTTTTCGGTGCTTGCCCGCACCATGCGGCGGGTGCTTGCGGAGTACGGTGCGGAGATTTTGGTGAAATCACCGAGCAACGGCTGTGAGGAACTGCGCCGCGCCATTTGTGCCTATCTTGCCCGCAACCGGGGGCTTACGGTCAGTCCGGAGCAGGTGGTGATCGGCGCGGGTGCGGAATATCTGTACGGCCTTGCGGTTCAGCTGCTGGGCAGAGGACGGATTTTTGCCGTGGAGGATCCCTGCTACGAGAAGATCCGCACGGTTTACGCGGCAAACGGTGTGAAATTTGAGACCCTGCCGCTGGGCGCAGAGGGATTGCTCAGCGAGGCGCTGGCAGCGACGGGAGCCACCGTCTTGCACGTGACGCCCTACAACAGCTATCCCTCCGGCGTCACTGCCACCGCCTCTAAGCGGCGGGAGTATATCGCCTTCGCCGAGGCGCGGGACGGCTACGTGATTGAGGACGATTTCGACTCGGAATTCACCCCCTCCGCTAAGCCCCAGGATACGCTGTTTTCGCTGGATACGGCAGGCAGAACCGTTTATATCAATACCTTCACCAAAACCGTCGCTCCCGCGATCCGCGTGGGATATATGGTGCTGCCGCCGGCGCTTTTGGCAGAATTTCAGCACCGTTTGGGGGGATATTCCTGCACTGTCCCCACCTTTGAGCAATACGTGCTGGCTGAGCTCCTCGACGGCGGAGATTTTGAGCGGCACATCAACCGCCAGCGGCGTCAGCGCCGCCGCGCGGCGGAAAAATGAAAGGATCCCGTTGCACATTGTGCAACGGGATCCTTTTGTCCGGTTAATGAGGTGTTTTCTCGGGGCGGTTGGGATCGCGCTCCACGCAGTCCCGCTCCAGCGCGTTGAGAAAGGGAATGCCCTCAAATATCTTGTAGGCGCCAACAGTCTCTCCGGTATAGATCAAGCGGTAAAAGTCCGGCGTTCCGGCGTAAAGTGCCTCCACGTCCGGATTGACGATCAGAACCTTGATGCCGTCGCTTTCGAAATCAAAGCGGTAGGAGGAAATATACTGAAAGACGCGGGTCTGCCGTACGCGGATGGCGTGCAGAAAATAGCAAACGCCGTCCTCGGAAATGTAAAGGGGACAATCCCTTTGCATACTGCCGATGAGCTTGCAATCGTATCGCTTGCCGTTGCCCTCAATGGTGAGGCTGATGTCCTTGGCGGGGCGAAAGAGGGAGCGGAGAGGCCGGCGAACGCGGGAAACCTTGAAGCCTGCAGCCTTGCAGCGTCGTCTGAGGATGCGAAGATAGCAGAGGCGGGCGTGAAAGCCGCGCATGAACCAAAGGAGCAGCAGCACGGCCGCGAAAACGGCGGGAACGGCGAAGTAAAGCCATTCTCTGCCCATGAAACCGTAGAAAACGGTGAGGGGAATGGCCGTCAGATAGGAAAGCACGAAAAAGGCAGGGATCGCCATGGCGAGGGCAAAGATGCTCTGCAGGAAAATGCGAAGGCTCCAGTTGCGGGGCGGCTCACGGAAGTGCTTTTGCTGCCAGGCCACCAGAGAAAAGAACCAGCCGATGAATTCGATCCCGAAAAAGAGGGGGCACATCACCGCCAGAATCACCAGCTTTTTGAGGGCGCGTGGCCACGTGACGCCGGCAAAGAGCCATTTCAGCACCGGATAAAAGGCGCTTTCCAAGGGAAGCAGGACACACCACAGGCAGAGGGTGGCGACCTCCATATAGAATTCCTGTCGGGTGAGGATGTAGCGGGCGTTTTTCCGGAAGGGCAGGCGCTTTCCGCCCCGGAAATTTTCATCCGAGCGGATGAGAGCGTCGTTTTCCGCAAAGATACGCACGGCGATATCCAGCGCAAAGGGAATGAACACGGTGCCGATGATATAGGGCAGCGTGGCCAGCTCCACCTCCAGCTCCGCACCGCCATCCGGCACGAAGAAAACACCGGAGCAAAGGGAAAGCAGTAAAAAGAGGACGTAGAGGAGTGTTCCCCGACAGATGCGGAGGATGAGAGCTCTTTTGAAATCCTGTTGCATGGTGTCCTCCCTGTCCAAATGGTGTTGAATCGTGAATTGAGCCTTAAACGGGGCGAGTTTTCGGTATGTAACTTAAAGACAATCCCGCTCGATGGCGTTGAGGAAGCCCGAGCCGTTATACAGCGTATATTCACCGATCTGCTCACCCACATCGGCGGGCTTATGGCTGACGGTGTTTCCGGTATAGATCTCATGGGGAATGGGGGAGATGATCAGTATCTTTTTGCCTCCCTCGCCCTCAAAGGCGTAGCGTTGCCTGGTGGTATACTCAAACAGCACCGGGCGGTCGTTGGTGAGCAGATGCACGCGCAGGCGCGGCATATTGAAAATATGGCGGTTTTCCACATACCCCGTATCGGAAAAATACAGAGGATTTCGACGCTTCAGCCCCGCCACCATCTGACAATCGTAGCGATGCCCCTTATGCCAAAGGGTGAAGGTGTGCCTTTCGCCCAGATGAAAAACAGAGCGATACGGGCGGTACCATTCTGTAGTTTCCGCGCCCGTTTGGCGGCATACGCGGTCGAGAGCGCGATAAAATTTGCGGCGAATGCGCACGGCGCGCAGGTAGCGGACGAAGTAGATCAGCGCGCCGATCAGAATGAGCGCAACCGGAATCAGCAGCGCCCAAACGCCCATATCCGCAATCAGCCCCACCAGATCGGTCAGCAAAAACAGCAGTACGGGCAGCACCACAAGTGCGGCACAGGGGACAAAGACGATTTGCGAAACAAGAGCCATCTTCGTTTTCTTCTTGCTTGCGGCAGTCAGCCGCAGCGAGGTGCGCTTGGCAAGCACAGCCATGAAAAACGTGACAGCGGTGATGGCGAGAGAAAGAGCCCACCGCAGCGGCGCGGTGAAGGGAATGCCAAGGTAAGGGAAGAGCAGCACTGCGATGTTGAAGCAGACCCTTGGGTGGACGAGAGCGCTGAGCGAAAGCAGCGGCAGGAGCTCCAGTTGAAACTGCCGCAGGCGGAGTAAGTAGGGGAGAAAGGTACGCAGCTTGCCGCCGGCGGCCGCAACGTCCTCGGCACCGTAAAGGTGGGGAAGCGTGTAGTTGCGCAGTATCCCATATATCAGGAGAAATTTTGCCCCCATCATAAATAACAGTGCAAACACAAGGGCAGGCACGTTGGGCGCGCCGGAAAATCCCTTGTCCACGGCCTGCGCCATCAGCATAAATAAAAGATAGGAGAGCGCGCCTTGCCAAAAGGCGAGGATATAGCGAACGATGGCTTTGCGTTTGAGACCGTCCATAGCTGCTCCTTTCTGAGTTGCGCAAGCTTTCATTGATATTATAGCACAGGAGTCGGCAAAATGCAACCCTCTGAGGCTGCTTGCGGAAAGCAACGTTTTCCGTGGTCAGATCAATAGCTTTTGGAATGGATCCCGGCGGAAATCCGTTCAATATTCGCTCTTTTCTGCCTCTTTTGTGCAAAAAATCGCAAAAAATCAAAAAAAGTTGAAAATGGGTATTGACAAAAGGGGAAAGGCGTGATACAATAAGCCCAATTCCCAGTGAAGTATCCGGAATCCATGAGGGAGACCGGGTGCGGAGGAAGCTCCGGAGAATCTCGCAAGAGTGCCGAAGGTGCAAGGTGGCGCGAGCCGCCGAATCTCTCAGGCAAAAGGACGGAGCAGGCATGCGCGCAATTTTTATATGTCTGCACATCTTTATTTTCAGGAGTTGCCTTTTGGGGGCAACTTTTTCTTTTTGGAGGTAGAAAAATGGACGCATTATTGAAAATCGTTCAAACCGCAAACTCGTATCTGACTGACTACATCCTCATTTTCCTGCTGGTGGGCGTCGGTCTCTTCTTCACCATCCGCACCAAGTTCGTGCAGGTTCGCTGCTTTGGCGAGGGCATGAAGCTGGTGTTCGGCAACATTTCCCTGAAGGGCGGCAAGCAGAAGAGCGGCCTCAGCTCCTTCCAGGCGCTGGCCACCGCCATTGCCGCACAGGTCGGTACCGGTAACATCGTGGGTGCCTGCGGTGCGATCCTTGTGGGTGGTCCCGGTGCCATCTTCTGGATGTGGGTCATCGCCTTCCTTGGCATGGCTACCATTTACGCCGAGGCAGTGCTGGCGCAGAAGACCCGTGTGGTCGATGCCGACGGCAACGTGCAGGGCGGCCCCGTGTACTATATCAAGACAGCCTTCAAGGGCGGCTTCGGCAAGTTCCTTTCCGTGTTCTTTGCCGTGGCCACCATCCTCGCCCTTGGCTTCATGGGCGCCATGGTACAGTCCAACTCCATTGCCGGCACCGCCGGTACGGCTATCGGTATGAGCAGCAGCCTTTACTGGATCATCGGCCTTGTGGTAGCTTTGCTTGCCGGTATCGTTTTCCTTGGCGGCGTGAACCGTCTGGCGGCCGTAACCGAGAAAATGGTACCCGTTATGGCACTTCTTTACATCCTTGGCTCTCTTGTGGTCATCTTTGCCCGCATCCAGCACGTGCCCGAGGCATTCGGTATGATCTTCAAGTATGCCTTCGCTCCTAAGGCACTCATCGGCGGCGGCATCGGCTACGCGCTGAAGACCGCCATCAGCCAGGGTGCTAAGCGCGGTCTGTTCTCCAACGAGGCCGGCATGGGTTCTACCCCTCACGCACACGCACAGGCGAACGTGAAGGATCCCCACGAGCAGGGCGTTACCGCCATGATCGGTGTGTTTATCGATACCTTCATCGTGCTGACCATGACCGCGCTGGTTGTCATCTCTACCCTGTATGCAGGTGACGGCGAGCTGGGCAATGCCGCACTGTACGATGCCGCAAAGGGCGGCCTGCTGAATCCCGCCAATTGGCCCAAGGCAAATCTGGCACAGATGGCTTTCGGTACCGTGTTTGGCGAGACCTTCGGCAACATCTTCGTTGCCGTATGCCTGTTCTTCTTTGCCTTCTCCACCATTCTCAGCTGGAACTTCTTCGGCAAGATCAACGTGCAGTACCTCTTCGGCAAAAAGGCCGTGCTGGTGTACTCCATCATCGCCGTTGGCTTCGTATTCCTTGGCTCTGTCTTCCAGGACGACCTGGTTTGGGAGCTCACCGACTTCTTCAACTACCTGATGGTGCTGCCCAACGTGATCGCGCTTGTCGCCCTTGGCAAGCTGGTGACCGGCAAGCGGAATCAGGATCTTTGATCCGAAAGGAAAGCCTCCCCCGCCGGGGGAGGCTTTTGCTTTTTGGGCGAAAAAAATAATCGTTTGCTGCTTGTAAAATGGCGGGCATCGTGCTATAATAGAAATACAAATTATTCAGGAGGTTTTTGAAATGGATATTTTGAAGAAATTCTGGCCCTCTGCCTTTAAACTGCAGAAGGGTGAGGTTCGCCCCTTTGTAATCCAGCTGATTATCTTCGTGGTGGTTGCGGCTGTGCTGGGTGTACTTATGGGCTTCCTTGGCGGCATCAAGATCGTAGGCTTTATTTTTGCCATTCTCGGCACGCTGATCGACCTCTATTGCACCGCAGGCATCGTGTTCTCCATCCTGCGCTTTGTCGGTGTTTTTAAGGATTGATCAAAGCAAAAAAGAAGCACTCCGACGGAGTGCTTCTTTTTTGCTTTATGAAGCAGCCTTATGCCTCGTCGTTGGGGGTGGCGGGTGCTTCCGGAGCGGGAGCGGCCTGTGCATTCTGAGCGTTCATATTCTGAGCCATCATCATCTGCATCATCTGCATCATCTCAGCCTTCTTGGCCTCCTCCTCAGCGCGCTTCTTGGCTTCATCGGCAGCCATAGCCTCGCGGGTGGCGTTTTCGATCACAACAAGGCGGGCTTGCTCAATGTTGGCGGCCTCGGCGTTGGCGACCTGTGCGCTGTGAACCTTGGCCATCCAGACGGCGGAAAGGATCATGTAAGCGCCGGTAATGAGGCTGCCGATGCCCGCGAATACAAAGCCGCTCATAGCGGAGGAAACCAGACCCAGCAGCATTTCGCTTAGCTCGGCCGGCAGATCCATCTCGGCGATAACAGCGGCAACGAGACCGTTGAGAAGTGCCTGACCGACAAGGGCAAATGCGATGGTGGAGATGGAGCTGAGCACGCTGTAGCCACCGAGGATGTAGGAGCCGACCACGGGAGCCTTTGCAGCGGTGTAGCTGCCGGTCTCAGCGGTCTGTGCCAGCGCCATGAAATAGGCTCTTCTCTTGGCGTAAATGCCTCTGAAGATGCTGATCACGGCAATGGTAATGGCGAAGATCACGGTTACGAGAAGAATGGCAATGATGCCGCCGCCGGCAGCGCTCTCGCTGTCCTCTACAAGGCCGGCGGAGGCAAGGACACCGGCGATCGCCTGACCGCCAAGCGCAACGAGAATGATGCAGATCACGGCCATGATGCTGGTCAGCACGATGCTGATGGTATACATCACGCGCTGGTAAGCGTCGTAGATGGAGGCCTTACGCAGTGCGGAGGCGGCGTCTGCCGGGGTCTTGGAGGCGTAGCCCTTCCACATGCCGATGGTTGCGATCAGCATAAAGATAAAGGAAAGGATGCTGCCGGCAATGCCCGCGAAACCGCCGGAGAATACGGAGGATATGGTACTGGCGAACATGATCGAGAAGAGGATGGCCGCTACGAGGAAGAGGGGGGATTTCAGCTTGGTGACGATCAGCCCCTTGATATTGGCGGTGATCCCCTCAATCTTGGCCTTCTGCTCTAGTACAGCATGCTGTGTACCGCAGGACTTGCAGTAAAGTGCGTCCTCCTCGAGAGGCGCGTTGCAGCGTGTACAATTCATAAAATTGTCTCCTTTTCATTGATTTTACATTATGAACATAATGTGAACAGTTACAGTATACATCAATTTCGTTTCCTTTGTCAACAGTTTTTCGGAAAAAAGGCGGGTGAAGGGGCAATTTTCTTGATGCCGGGCAAAAAACGAACTTCGTCATATACTGTATGAGAGAAATCGCGCCTCGCCTCTTGACAAAATTCGCGGTGTGGCGTATAATTGCATCATATAATGGCCGAATGTCTGTGATTCAAGAAAGGTGGAGACGCGCATGACGAAAAATGTTCCCGAGATCTTTGGCAGTATGGTATTTAATGAGGATGTAATGCGCCAGCGCCTGCCGCGCGAGGTGTTCAAATCTCTGAAAAAGACCATTGAGGAGCGCAACGAGATCGATCCCTCCATTGCCGACGTGGTGGCCAGTGCCATGAAGGACTGGGCGATCGAAAAGGGTGCTACCCATTTCACCCATTGGTTTCAGCCTCTGACCGGCACCACGGCGGAGAAGCATGATTCCTTTATCGCTCCCGTTCAGGGCGGTCACGTGGTGATGGAGTTTTCCGGCAAGGAGCTGATCAAGGGCGAGCCGGATGCCTCCTCCTTCCCCTCCGGCGGTCTGCGTGCCACCTTCGAGGCTCGCGGCTATACTGCCTGGGACCCTGCCTCCTACGCCTTTGTGAAGGACGGTACTCTGTATATTCCCACGGCTTTCTGCTCCTATACCGGCGAGGCGCTGGACACCAAAACCCCCCTTCTGCGTTCGATGGATGCCATTTCCAACCAGGGCATGCGGATCCTGCGACTGTTTGGTGATACCACCGCCAAACGCCTCACCACCACGGTGGGCGCGGAGCAGGAGTATTTTCTGGTGGATCAGGAGATCTACCGCCAGCGCAAGGATCTGATCTATACCGGTCGTACCCTCTTCGGCGCTCCCGCCCCCAAGGGACAGGAGCTGGAGGATCATTATTTCGGCCCCATTCACCCCCGTGTGGCGGCCTTTATGGCAGAGCTGGACGAGGAGCTGTGGAAGCTGGGCGTCCTCTCCAAGACCAAGCACAACGAGGCGGCTCCCGCCCAGCACGAGCTGGCGCCCATCTACGCCACCTCCAATATTTCCGTTGACCAGAATCTGCTGATCATGTCCTATATGAAGCGGGTGGCCGAGAAGCACGGCCTGGTTTGTCTCCTGCACGAGAAGCCCTATAAGGGCATCAGCGGCTCCGGCAAGCACAACAACTGGTCGGTGGGCACCGATACGGGCATCAATTTGCTGAAGCCCGGCAAGACCCCCGCTGAAAACAAGCAGTTCCTGCTGATGCTGGCCGCCGTGGTCAAGGCGGTGGATGAATATCAGGATCTGCTGCGGGTATCCGTGGCCAGCGCCAGCAACGATCACCGTCTCGGCGGTGATGAGGCGCCCCCTGCCATCGTTTCCATGTTCATCGGCGACGAGCTGCAGGCGGTGGTGGATTCCATCATCAGCGGCAAGTCCTTCAAGGGCGCTGTCCGCGGCAAGATGAATCTGGGTGTGCCCTCGGTGCCCACCTTTACCAAGGATACCTCCGACCGCAACCGCACCTCGCCCTTTGCCTTTACGGGTAATAAATTTGAGTTCCGTATGGTGGGCTCCGCCCAGAACGTGGCCTTCCCCAACGTGGTGCTGAACACTGCCGTGGCAGAAAGCTTCCGGCAGTTTGCCGACGTGCTGGAGGGGGCGGAGAACTTTGACGAGGCACTGTCGAAGCTCATCAAGGACACCTTCACCAAGCACCGCCGCATCTTCTTCAACGGCAACGGCTACTCCGAGGAGTGGGAGCGGGAGGCGGTTTCCCGTGGCCTTTCCAGCCTCAAGACCTGCGTAGACGCCTTCAAGGTCTTCACCAATGAGAAGAACGTGGCGCTCTTTGCCACCCACGGCGTGATGAGCGAGGTGGAGATGCACTCCCGCGAGGAGATCATGTTTGAAAACTACGCCAAGGTCATCAACATCGAGGCGCAGACCATGATCGACATGACCGCCCGCGAGATCATTCCTGCCGTCAACGCCTATACTGCCGAGGTGGCCGCCGCCGCTGCCGCCAAGACCGCAGTGCTCTCCGATGCGGATATTGTGACGGAGACCGACATTCTGAAAAAGCTCTCCGCCCTCACCCATCAGGCCTACGACAGCATGCAGGTCCTGCGGGAGGCGGTGCTGGCCGCCCGCCGCGTGCCCATGGGCGAGACCATGGCCGAGGCCTTCCGGGACAACGTCCTGCCCCTGATGGAGGAGCTGCGCCAAGCCGTGGATGAAATGGAGACGCTCACCGCCGCAGATTTCTGGCCCATGCCCACCTACGGCGACATGCTTTTCAGCGTTTAACCCCCAAACGGTATCGAAAAAGGAGCTGATTCACGAAAACGTGACGCAGCTCCTTTTTCGAAAAAACAAATTATTTTACGCATTTTGCATTGATTCCGGCGGGGAAATGTGTTACAATGCAGATGACATCGTAAAGGAGGTAGTGTGATGACCAAAAAACTGCAGTTTTTAAGCCCCATGGAGGGCGATTGTCTGACCGATAAGGCCGGTGTTCGTCGCGGCGAGGTGCTGGCGGTGCAGGTGTTGGTGGAGGCACCCGAAGGGAGCGGCGTTACCGTCAACGGCGTTCCGGCCGTTTGGAATGGCTCCTGCTATACAGCCGAGGTGCCGCTTGCTGACTACCGCACCGAGTTGACCGCTCGGCTTGAGAGCGGCGAGACGGAAACGATCACGGTGCTTTGGCTTCCCCGTGCCACCAACGCTTATCGCCTTTCTCTTGACGATAACGTGTGGTGCTTGCAGGATATTGCCAAGAATCAGAACGTCTACAAGTCGATTTTCGACAACCCTTATTTTGGCATGTACCGGGATTTCCACACCCGTTATGGCACTAAAGTCAACGCAAACATCTATCTCGGCTGTCCGGAGTTCGGCGGCTTTCAGCTTTCCGACATGCCCGACAAGTTCAAAAAGGAGTGGGAGCAGAATGCCGATTGGCTGCACCTTTCCTTCCATGCCAAGGCCGATACGCCTGCCGCACCGTATATCGATACCGATTACGACCGTATCCACGGTGACTTTAAGGCTGTTATGAAGGAGATCTATCGTTTCGCCGGCGAGGCGGTGACCTCTGTGGAGACCACCGTGCATTACGGTGAATGCACCCGAGAGGGCGTACGCGCCCTGCGTGACGAGGGCATACGCATTTTGGCGGGCTATCTTGATTTCGATCGTCACGGCAGACCCCGCGTTTCCTATTATCTGACGCCGGATGAGGTTCGTCACACCGATCGCTACGGTATTTGGTATGACAAGCGGGAGGACGTGATCTTCTCCAAGATCGATGTGGTGCTGAACTCTCACACGCCGGAGCGGATCGTGGAGATCCTGGAGGAGGCTTACGAGACTCACCCCGAAAAAGGGTTTTGGGAGTTCCTCATTCATGAGCAGTATTTTTACCCCCATTATGTCAACCATCTGCCCGACTACAGAGAGCGCATTGAGGCGGCACTCCGTTGGGCAGAGGGGAAAAAGCTCCGCCCCGCGTTCCTTTCCGAAACGCATCTTGAAAAGTAAAAAGGACACCGTTTTGGGGTTAAATCCCAAAACGGTGTCCTTTTTATCAGCGGCAGAAATATTTATCTTCAAAATAAGCGTTATCCGCAACGGTGCGCAGCAGCTTTTCCTTTGCGCCGGGGGTGCCGGCGGCGTACTCGTGCATCAGACGTCCCTCTGAGATATAGAGTTCATCACGCAGGGGGAAATAGTTTTGAAGAAGAAAGATCACATATTTTTGAATACGGTATTCTCCGCCGCGTACGCGCGGATACTCATCCTGATATTGCCCGACGGTGGTGGAATAGTCAGCTTTTACTGCAGAAATAATGGCGTCACGCGTGTTTTCGGTGGCAAGAACCACGGTTCTTTCTTCCGTAAAATGTTGAACGCGTCGACGGCGCAGTGTGAGTACGGTGTGCTCATCACTGGATCCAACAACAGGAACACGCAAGCCTTTTTTGCGCAAATGATCATAAAAGGCAAGCTGTAGCTGTTGCTCACCCCAATCCTGCCCTCCGATCAATTCCAGTGCATCCATAATGCCGTGCTCTAACAGATATTGTGTCAGCTCTTCGGGAGCATTGCGTACCTTCCATATCCAGTGGGGGTGGGCAAGAATCGCAAGCCCTCCTCCTTCGCGGATGATGCGGGCTGTGATCATGGCGGCAGCCACTTCATAGGCAGGCACACGATCCGGCAGATCGGTCAAGGAAGCCATGATTTGTTCCATTTCCGCGCTCCATTCCGGTGTGGGCTCGGTGTCCATCCAGCTTTCTACGGATTTTGCTGCCAAGGCATAGGCATTGACGCTTTTTTCGCCGCCAAAGTTCACGATATGCGTGCGGACACCGCTGGGGTGCACTTCCTCACCGGGATAGAGCTTGAATGGGATATCCAGTCCCTCGAACGCATGGATTGCCATTAGGGACGGCTGATAACGGCGATGATCTGTGATGGAAAGAAAATCGTAGCCGTGCTGTCGATAATGAGCGGCGATGAAGGCAGGGCCTTGCTCGCCATCCGAGTAGCAGCTGTGGGCATGCATATCACCCATAAGCGGGGTGCGGCAGAGCAGGTCGGGCTCCAGCGCGTAAATTGGCAGAATATCTTGAGAGGTCTTGCCGTTTTTCTTGGTCACCACATATACCAGAAATTCCTCTTCTCTCGGCAGGGCCAAGCGAAAGGTGTAGCCGTATTGCGGCGCGGGGAGCGCCTCCTTTTTGACGTCGTAAAAGGTAGCGTTCTGATCATCCAATCCATCGATGGGATCGTTGATCGACCAAATGTTAAGTGTGCAGCTTTCTGCGTTTCGCAGGCGGTCAACGTCGTAGGCGCGGAGTGTGAAGAGAATCTCTTTCCCTACGGGAACGATCTTGGGAAAGAGATCAAAGCGGGCAAGGCTGTTGCTTTTGCTGAACATAACGAATCTCCTCTACAGATTTTTAACGGCAGAAGTATTTATCCTCAAAGTAGGCGTTGTCCGCAACGGTGCGCAGCAGCTTTTCCTTTGCGCCGGGGGTGCCGGCGGCGTACTCGTGCATATATCGACCCTCCACGGCGTAAAGCTCGTCACGCAGCGGGAAGTAATTCAGCAGCAGAAACATAGCGTACTTGAAGAGACGGTAGGAGCAGCCGTTGATCTGCGGGAACTGATCCACCGGCATGAACATGGCGGCCGAGTAGCAGCCCTTTACCGCCTCCATGATGCCCTCGCGGGAATTTTCCTTGGCAAAGACCAGAGTGCGCTCCTCGGTGAAATAGTGGCGTTTTTCAGGAGGAGAGCCTACAGGCAGTACGCCGTGCTCGTCACTGGCACCCACCACGGGGATCCGCATGCCCTCGGCAGTCAGCTGGTTGTAGTAGGCGATCTGGGAATGGTTATCCGACCAGTGCTGACCGCCGATCAGCTCCAGCGCGTCAAAAAGGCCGCTTTGCAGGAAGTAACGGGTGGTTTCGTCGGTGACACTGCGCAGGGGGTAGCGCCAATGAGGATGCGCCAAAATGCACAGGCCGCCCCCCTCGCGGATGATGCGGGAAACGATGGTAGCGGAGGCAACCTCATCGGCGGAAACGTTTTCGGGAAGCGCGGGCAGGGTGGCCTTTACGCGCTCCAGCTCCTCAAACCATTCGGGATCGCCGGTTCTGTCGCGCCAGGTTTCCTGCGTTTTTTCCTTCAGGGCAAACTTGTTGGCGCTGTTATCGGAGGCGAAGTTGACGATGTGTGTGCGGATATCGGCGGGGTGCACCTCCTCACCGGGATAGAGCTTGAAGGGAAGCTCCAAGCCCTCAAAGGCCTCGATGGCAAGCAGAGAGGGGGCACGGCGGCGATGATCGGTCACCGAAAGGAAGTCAAAGCCGTGCTGACGGTACTCGGCGGCAAGGAAGGCGGGACCCTGCTTGCCGTCGGAGAAGAAGGAATGAGCGTGAAACTCACCAAAGAGGGGCTTGCGGCAGAGGAGGTCATCCTCCAGTGCGTAAAATTGCAGATTGGCCTGAGGGCGCGCTTTGTCGGCATACGTGATCTGCAGGAGGTATTCTTGCTCCTTCGGCAGCGTCACGGTAACGGTAAAGCCCTGCCGGGGGGCGGCCAAAGGCGTGCAGGGCAGGTTCGATTCCAGCACCTTGCCCGCGTCGTTGATGGCGTAGAGCGAAACGGTGTAGGAGAAATCCTGCATCAAATGGGGGTCTATTGCCTGCACGGTGACGGTTACCTTGCGCCCCACGGGCACCACCTTGGGGTAAATATCGTAGCTGTAAAGGTCGATGCGTCTGTTCAACATAGCGTTACTCCTTTTCGGTGTGTATGGAATTTGTTTTCATTTTATAAAAGAATATGGACGATGTCAACCCCTTCGGCGGAGAGTTTTGAGGAGAATGACGCAATTTCCTCGCGTGAGGAGATTTTTACAAGG
Organism: Oscillospiraceae bacterium; assembly: GCA_015064005.1. Classification (GTDB taxonomy): domain Bacteria; phylum Bacillota; class Clostridia; order Oscillospirales; family CAG-272; genus Firm-07. The sequence continues at coordinate 12,634 of SVTA01000010.1, read as the reverse complement.
GCGCCGTCAGCGGCAGAAGTATTTCTCCTCAAAATAAGCGTGGCTCTGTACGGTGCGGAGCAGCTTCTCCTTGGCACCGGGGACGCCTGCGGCGTAATCCAGCATCAACCTGCCCTCGGCAGCATACAGTTCGTCACGCAGCGGGAAGTAATTGAGGAGCAGGAACTGGGCGTACTGGTAAAGGCGATAGCTGCCGCCGCAGACCTGCGGATACTGCTCGGCATATTTCAGCACGGCGGTGGAATAGAGATCCTTGATGGCTCCGATGATCTCCTCGCGGCTGTTCTCCTTGGCAAAAACCAGTGTGCGCTCCTCGGTGAAATAGGCAACCGTCTTGGCAGGGTGGTCGTGCGGCAGCACGCCGTGCTCGTCGCTGGAGCCCACCACAGGAATGCGGATGCCCTCGGCGGTGAGGTGATGGTACAGTGCTACCTGGGGATGGTTTTCATACCAACGCATACCGCCAATCAGCTCCAGGGCGTCGAAAATACCCTTTTCGAAGAAGTAGCGGGTGGTCTGATCCGGTACGCTGCGCAGGGGATAGACCCAATGAGGGTGCGCGAGAATGGCGAGTCCGCCGCCCTCGCGGATGATGCGGCAAACGATCATGGCAGAGGCCACCTCGTCGGCGGAAACGCCGTCGGGCAGATCGGTCAGGGTCTCCTTGATGCGCGCCATCTCAGCCTCCCACTCGGGCGTGGGGTCGGTGTTTCTCCATTCCTCCTGCGCCTTGGCCGCCAGCGCGTATTCGTTGGCGCTGTTGTCGGAGGCGAAATTGACGATGTGCGTGCGGATGCCGTGGGGGTGTACCTCCTCGCCGGGATAGAGCTTGAAGGGAAGCTCCAGCTCCTCGAAGGTCTCTATGGCCATCAGCGAGGGAGCGCGGCGACGGTGATCGGTCACGGAAAGAAAATCGTAACCGTTCTTGCGGTATTCGGCGGCGATGAATGCAGGCCCCTGCTGGCCGTCGGAGAAAAAGGTATGGGCGTGCAGGTCACCGACCAAGGGCGTGCGGCAGAGCAGGTCGTCCTCTACGGCATAAAAGGGAAGTGCCGCACGGGGACGGGTCTTGTTTTCGTAATTGATGTGCAGCTGATATTCCTGCTCGGAGGGCAGTGTGACGGTGACGGTAAAGCCCTGCTGCGGCGCGGGAAGCAGCGTGCGAGGCAGATCCTTGACCATTGCTTCTCCCCCGCCGTTGATGGCGTAGAGGGAAACGGTGTAGGGCAGCTCGCCCATCAGATGGGGATCCAGCACGCGGACGGTGACGGTCACCTCGCGGCCTACGGGTACCACCTTGGGGAAAATGTCATAGCTGTAAAGAGAGGGATATCTTTCAAGCATAATGGACTCCTTAATTTTTAGAATCATGTAGAGTGATTGGCTCTCTTGGGGGTATTTTACACCTCCGCGACGGGATTGTCAAGGCTTTGAGGCACGAAAAGTTTTCGAAATGCGGGCACTTTTTCGCACGCGACGGGCAAAACGGGTGCGGTGCGGATAGCCGCTGATGCCGAAGAGGCCGCGTGGGCCGATGCAGGCACCGTTTTCCACGTTGCCCGCCGCCGCCCACAGTGCCGTCAGCGCCGCCTTTTCCGGCGAATGGGTGAACACGTAAAGAAAGGCGTGGCCGAGCCGCGAAAAGAGAGGCTTGTGAGAGGTCTTGGCGGGGGAGAGGAGATCCGTGGCGGTGATGCCGGGATGCACCGCGATGAAGGCGGGCTGCCCCTCCTTGCGGGTGGCGGCTGCGCGGCAGACGTAGGCAGAAAGCAGATGCTTGCTGCGGGCATAGGCAGGATAGCCCTCGGCTTTATCCGGTGCCAGCGCGTCACCGCCCCTTACCTGCCCGAAGCGGTCGGTGAGGCTGGTGGTAAAGATCATGCGGCACTCCTCGTCCATGAGGGACAGCACCGCGCCCGCAAGGCGCACCGTGCCCACGAAGTTCACGCCCACCGTGGTGGGGAGGCCGTCAACGGTGCGGGCTTCTCTTGGGTAATAGACCCCGGCACAGTGAAGGAAAATATGGATTTTCTCATACCGTCCCCGGAGATTTTCCGCAAATGCGTCAATAGAGGCAAAGGAAGCAAGATCAACGAGCTCAACGCTGACGTGCCCATCGGGAATTTCGTTTTGTAGCCGCTTGACCGCGTCCGCGCCTTTCTCCGGATTCCGGCAGGCCAGCACCACCTCGGCACCAAGGGCAAGCAGCCCTCTTGCGGATTCAAAGCCAATGCCGCTGTTGCCGCCGGTGACTACTGCCACCCTTCCTGACAGATCGGATAGGTGCTTCTCGCGCCATTTTTGATAGCTGAGCGTCGTTTTTTCCATACCGTTTTGCCTCCTTTGACATAGTTTCCCCTTGCTTCTTATATACTGGAAGGGGTCTTTCTCGTATTGTAGCATAAAATTGAAAGGATTGCAAGAGAAAATTGCGTGGTCGCTTGTTGACAGCAAAGGGAAAAAGCATTATAATATAAGAAGTATCAAAACACCCACGCGCGTGGGGAGGGGAGCATATTTTGGTTGAACTGTTATCACCTGCGGGCAATTTTGAAAAAATGCAGGCTGCGCTGCGCTTCGGAGCGGATGCGGTGTATCTGGCGGGACAGCATTTCGGTATGCGCTCGGCGGCAGATAATTTCACCGACGAGGAGCTGAAAAAGGCCGCTGATTATGTCCACGAAAGGGGCAAAAAGATCTATCTCACCGTCAATACCATGCCACACGGTGCAGAATATCCCGCCCTGCGGGCTTATTTGCAGTCCCTTTCGGGTGTGGGGATCGATGCCATGATCGTCACCGATCTCGGCGTGCTTTCCACCGTCAAGGAGCTGCTGCCGGAAATGGAGATCCACATCTCCACGCAAAGCAGCATCGTTAGCCCTGCCGCCGCAAAAGCGTGGGCGGCTCTGGGCGCGAAGCGTCTGGTACTGGCGCGGGAGCTGACGCTCGGTGAGGTGGTGGCCATCCGGGAGGCGCTCTCTGACGACGTGGAGCTGGAGGCCTTTGTCCACGGCTCGATGTGCGTTTCCTACAGCGGCAGATGTATGCTGTCCAACCAGTTTACCGGCAGAGATGCCAACCGTGGCGCCTGTACCCAGCCCTGCCGTTGGAATTATACCATCATCGAGGAAAAGCGCCCCGATGAGCATTTGCCTATCATGGAAAACGAGCATGGCACCTTTGTGATGTCCTCCAAGGATATGTGCATGCTGCGCCACGTGCCGGAGCTGATCCGGGCGGGCGTGTCCTCCTTCAAGATCGAGGGGCGGATGAAGAGCGCATACTATACCGCCGTCATCACCAACGCCTATCGCATGGCCATCGACGCCTATTTGCGCGATCCCGACGGATACCGCTTCGACGAGGCGCTGTACCGGGAGGTGGAGAGCGTTTCCCATCGGGAATACTGCACCGGCTACTGGTTTGATGACCCCAGGGAAAACGCCCAGCTGTGTACAACGCCCGGCTACATCCGTGAGAAGGCTTATTTCGCCACGGCCACCGAGGAGGCGCCGCTGCCCGCAGGGCTTGCGGCCGAGACGGAGGGCGGACGGCTGTACCGATTCCTGCAGCGCAATAAGCTTTCCGTGGGCGACACGGCGGAGCTGCTGACGCCGGGGCGAGTGGGTATGCCCTTTACGGTCACCGAGCTTTACGACGAGAGCGGTGCGCCCATTGAGGCCGCACCCCATCCCCTGATGCAGTTTTACGCAAGAGTGCCCTTCCCGGTGACGCCCGGTGATATTTTGCGCGCCGGAGAGGAAAAGGAGGTATAACGGTATGAGAAACGAGCAGCTTGCTGACATTTTGCGCCCCACCTCCTTTGATACCGTTGTTGGCCAAAAGCATCTGTTTGGCCCTCGGGGCGTGGTGCGCCGCATGGTGGAAAGCGGACGGGTCACCAATATGATCTTCTTCGGCCCTCCCGGCACGGGCAAGACCACCGCCGCTGCCATCATCGCCAAAAGCTCCGGCATGACCTTCCACCGCTTCAATTGCACCTCCGCCACGCTGGCCGAGGTGAAGGAGGTGCTTTCGGAAACCAACAACGTCTTTGGCTCCGGCGGCATTTTGCTGTATTTAGACGAGATCCAGTATTTCAACCGCAAGCAGCAGCAGAGCCTGCTGGAGTATATGGAGGACGGACGGGTGACGCTGATCGCCTCCACCACGGAAAATCCTCATTTTTACATTTATAACGCCATCATTTCCCGCTCGTCGCTGTTTGAGTTCAAGCCTGTGGTGGCGGCAGATATGGTGCCGGCGCTGCGTCGGGCGCTGGAGCATCTCAATGCCGAGAACGGAACGGCCATCGCCGCTGAGGACGAGGTGCTGACCTATATCGGTCATATGGTGCGCGGTGACGTGCGGCGTGGCATCGGGCTTTTGGAAAACGCCTATTTCGCCGCCGGCGGCGAGGGGGAAAACGAAAATAGCCCCCGAACGGGTGCGATTTCTAAGGAAAACGTGGATGAGTTTCACGTCAAGATCGGGAACTTCAACGACGACTCCCACTACGATCTGCTCTCCTGCCTGCAAAAGTCCATCCGGGGCTCTGATCCCGATGCCACGGCCTTTTACGTGGCGAAGCTGGTGGCGGCAGGCGAGCTGATCTCGCTGTGTCGGCGCCTGCAGGTCATTGCCAGCGAGGACGTGGGGCTCGCGTATCCCCAGGCGGCGGTGATCGTCCGCGCCTGCTGCGAGTCCGCCAAGGAGCTGGGCTTCCCCGAGGCGCAGATCCCGCTGGCCAACGCGGCGCTGCTGCTGGCAACCGCGCCCAAGTCCAATTCCGCCTATATGGCGGTAGCTATGGCCCGCGAGGACGTGGATAAGGGGCTGGGCAATACGGTGCCCACGCACCTGCAATCCCCGCTGTTCAAGGGGTACAAATATCCCCACGAATACTCCTATCACTACGTGGCGCAGCAGTATTTACCAAACGATCTGCGCGGACGGAAATACTACACCTTTGGAGATAACAAGACCGAGCAGGCGGCGGCAGGCTACGCTGCCACCATTCGCCGTGAGGGCGGGAAGTTGAAGCAGTAAACTTCACGGAGGTGCCTATGTGGCGCGGCGTTTTTGAGGCGGTGCTGTTTGGTGTGCTGGAGGGCGTGACGGAATGGCTGCCCGTATCCTCCACAGGTCATCTGATCCTCTTGGAGAGGTGGCTCAGCCCTTGCTTTGACGAGGCTTTCTTTTCGCTGTTTGAGGTGGTGATCCAGCTTGGTGCCATTTTGGCGGTTGTCTTGCTGTTTTTCGCACCGTTATGGCCCTTTTCCGGGGATAAGAGCCGGGCGGAGCGCCGGGATACGTGGTTTTTGTGGGGCAAGATTGTTCTTGCCACGCTGCCTGCGGTGATCGCGGGGCTCCTACTGGAGGAATGGCTCGACCAAACACTCTACAACGCCCCTACTGTGGCTGCGACGCTGATTTTTTACGGCGTGCTGTTTCTTTTGCTGGAAAAACGGCAGTGTCCGCCCCGTGTATCGGCACTCTCAGAGATCGGCGTCAGGGACGCCCTTCTGATCGGCTGCTTTCAGGTGCTGTCACTGGTGCCGGGCACCTCGCGCTCCGGCGCGACCATCCTCGGCGGGCGCCTGCTTGGCGTAGACCGCCCTGCCGCTGCCGCGTTCTCCTTTTATCTTGCCATCCCCGTGATGGCAGGGGCATCTGCCCTGAAGGCGGTGAAATTTTTTGCCGTGGGGCAAATGCTCTCCACAAAGGAATGGGTGTGGCTGCTGACCGGCACGCTCACAGCATTTCTTGTTTCTCTTGTGACCATTCGCTTTTTGATGGAATTTGTGCGCCGCCGCTCCTTTTCGGCCTTCGGTGTATACCGCATTTTCTTGGGCGCAGCGGTGCTGCTCTCACTCCTGATCTCATAAAAAGGTAGGTAACGGTATGGAAAAACTGCATATTCCCTATCCCGTGATCGTGGAGGGAAAATACGACCGCCTGCGGCTGCTTACCGTGATGGAGGGGCAGATTTTGACCACCGACGGCTTTGGGCTATTCAAAAAAAAGGAAAAGCTGGCGCTGTTTCGGGCGCTGGCGAGAAAAACGCCGGTGATCGTGCTGACCGACCCCGACGGCGCAGGCAAGCTGATTCGTGCCCATATCGGCTCCGCGATCCCGAAGGAGCGCCTCATTCCGCTGTACGTGCCGAAAATTGCAGGCAAGGAAGATCGCAAGGCCGCCCCCTCGGCTGAGGGCGTGCTGGGAGTGGAGGGCCAAGAGCAGGCGCTGCTGCGAGAACTGCTGCAGCCCTTTGCCGAGCGCGAGCTGCCGCCCCGCGCTCCCATTACCAAGGCGGATCTCTATGAGGACGGCCTCACGGGCAGTGAGGGCTGTACCGCCCGGCGCGCCGCGCTGGCAGAGGCCTTCGGCTTGCCGGGAGATATGACGCCAAATGCGCTGCTGGCGGCGCTTTCGGTAGTGGCCACCTACGAGGAGTACAAGGCCGCCGTGGCGCGGCTTGCGGAATAAAAAGGAGCTGACTGCGTCAGCTCCTTTTGGTATTTATACGGATTTTCTGCGCTTGACGAATACAACGGTAACGCAAGCGGCGGCGATCAACGCCGCGGTACCGGCTGCAATGCCGATGATCAGCCCCGTATGGCTGGGCATCTCCTCGCCGGGCTCGGTAGCAGGCGGCTGCCAGAGCAGACGCTCCGAAACCTTGTGACCGCAGCCGCAGGCCTTTTCCCGCATGCCCGGCACGGTCTGTGTCGGCTCCTTGATGGTGACCCAGTCGCCGTATGTGTGAACGTGCTCCTGCTGATTTGCGCGGAAGGCGGTGAGGGCGTCAGCGATGAACTTTTCCATATAGGGCTGCACCATCATCATGCCCTTCAGGTTCAGGTGGCTGGTATCCGCGTTGATGGTGTAGGTGTTGCGGAAATTCTTGTCGTCCATATTGACGCCGGTGGCATCCTTGTCGGCAGCGTAGAGGCAAACGATGCGGTGATGATTGCGATGCTCTGCCAGATCCCGCAGGGCGTTGGCGTAGATCACGTTATGCGATTTGCCGTCGGCGGAGGAGGGGGAAAGCGTGTACCAGGGGGTTACCAGAATGATCAAGGCGTTCGGATAGGTTTCCAGCATGCCGTCCAGCATGGTATTGACGGCACCGTAGAAGGTTTTGGGATCTCGGCTGTCAATATCACCGAGGGGGGCTGCTACGTTGCGGTCGTTACGGCCGCCCTCCAGCAGAATGAAGTCCGCGTCGCCCTTGGCCATGTTCTGGTAGCGGTTTACCATGGGGTTGCGGTTGGTGACGTAGGCGGACATGGTGCTGCCGCCAATGCCGTAGTTTTCATAGGTCATACCGTAGCGGTCGCCCATGCGGTTGACCCAGGTGTTCTCGGTACCGATGTCTGAGCCGTTGAAGTAGCTGTCGCCCATAGCGTAGAAGGTGAGTCCTTCCAGAATGCTGTGATAGGGCATTTTGTTGGGCTCCAGTAGCGCGTTCAGCAGCGCATCGGTGTCGGCGTAGGCAGAGGTGCTCTCCAGCGAATGCACCAGCAGGCTGCTGCAGGCGTCGGTGTAGGATTTGGCGCCGATGGCAAAGAGACTGTATTTGTTGACCTTGCCGTTGGAGATCAAATACTGGATCAGTGCCGGTGCGTGCTCCGCCTTGCCGGCATATTGCACCACCGTCAGATCCTTTCTGGCGGAAAGCTCCGTGAGCAGCGCCGTGTCCGTGCCGAAGGTGAAGATGGCTCTGGTCCAGAGCTTATCGTTCTTGTTGAGATAACCGGAGGGGAGATAGATCTTGAAATCCACGCGCTCGCCAGAGGAGCTGAGCATAGCGGTTTCCGTGATCCTGCCGGCCGTGATGGGGGGCGCGTCCGTGTCGGCCTCCTTCATCCAGACGGTGGCAGGACGAATGGGCAGGGAAGCGTCGGAGAGACCGTAAAGGAAGCACAGACGGATGGACTGATTATCCCGGGTGGTGGTGAAGCTGTAGAGCTTGTAGCCTGCCACCTCGCTGCTGGCGGGAAGCTGGGGAGCGGCAATGTTGTCACCGGTGAGATCGATCTTCCAGGAGCTGCCGCTTTCCGTCCACGTGGAAACGCCGTAAGCATTGGAGGATGCGTGTTTTTTGTTATTGGCGTCGGTGCCAAGGTCGTCGTAAAAATAAATGGTAGTACCGGCCTTCGGCACAGTGATCACCGAGGAGAAGGCGTAGGAAACGCCGCCGTAGGAGATCTTGTTGGTGTTGCTGGTATTGGTGGCAGAGCCGACATAGCCGTTGTACCAGCTGATGTCGCCTACCGCCACAGCACCGTCCACCGGTGCGCCGGGATCGGTGGGGAAGAGGGACTGCACCGCGTCCCAGGTGCCCTTGTCGCCCGTCACCGTATAGCTGACGGTGGGGAAGGTATCCTGGTTCTCACTTTGGATGCAAAGGCGCAGGTGCTCGTTGTCCTTAGAGGTGGTGTAGGTGTATTCCACCACGCCGTCTGCGTTCTTTTTGGTTTCAATGCAGGTGTTGTAGTTGCCGGAGGCACCAAGGAACATGGCACCGTCTGCGTCCAGCACCCAGGCACCGTTCACCTGCTTCCAGGAGGAAACGGTCAGAATCGATTCGGCGGCAAATTTTCCGGTGTCGCTCCAACTGAGCTTGGTGCCGGCCTTGGGCACGGTAAAGACGTCGGTGGCAGCAAATTTTTCGCTTTCGGTATAGTCCTTTCCGATGTAGGCGCTTCGTCCGTTGTGGGGCGCGGCCACGCAGTAGCCGTTTTGCCACGTGACCTCCAGCGTGCCGCTTTCCGGGGTGGCTGACAGCACCGGCAGGGCAATGGCGGAAAGAAGCAGGGAAAGGGTAAGAACAAAAGAAAATGCTTTTTTCATGATATCCTCCCAACGTACTAAATTGCCGCGCAGGATCTCGTTTTCGTCCCCGTTTTGGGGGATTTTGCGCAGCTGTTGCTTCTATTATATCAGTAAGAGCGTGCTTTTCATAGCAAAATATTGCTCGTTTGTTGTAAAATATTGCTCACTTGCGCAAAACGCCGCCCAAACGGGCGGCGTTTTGCTATGAAAGCTGCAGCAGCGTGCGATCTGCAAATTCACGCAGCAGCACGTTCAGACGGTGGATAGGCAGCCCCACCACGTTGAAGTAGTCGCCGCAGAGCCCCTCGATATAGAGGGAGGCAAGACCTTGCACCGCATAGGCGCCGGCCTTGTCCCGGGGCTCGCCGGAGGCCACGTAGGCGAGGATCTCCTCCTCGGTCATTTCCGCAAAGCGTACGGCAGTGGATTCTGCTGCGGCGATCTCGCGGTCGCCCAGCAGCAGCGCGATGCCGCTGATAACGTGGTGGCTCTTGCCGGAAAGGAGCCGCAGCATCCGAGCGGCGTCGGCGTCGTCCCGGGGCTTGCCGAGGATCTCCCCCTCGGCGGCCACCACCGTGTCGGCTGCGATGATGAGGGTATCGTCGTTCCATTCTCCCTTTTCAAAAAGGAGATCGCGCACCGCGCGCCCTTTGCGCAGAGCGAGTTCGCGCACCAAAAGGGCAGGGTCAAGGATGTCGGAGGACTCGTCCGCATCGGCGCTGACGATGTCAAAATGTACCCCCAGCATACTGAGGATCTCTCTGCGGCGGGGGGATTTGGAGGCAAGCACAACTCGCATCATTTGACCCCCGTGGAGCCAAATCCGCCGGCGCCGCGCTCGGTTTCATCAAGAGAGGCGACTTCGCAGAGCTTGGCAGAAAGTACGGGCATGAACATCAGCTGAGCAATGCGATCTCCTCTGTTCACCACAAAGGGCTCCTTCGAGGTGTTGTAAAGCCCCACGCAGATCTCGCCCCGGTAGTCGGAATCAATGACGCCGATGCCGTTGGCAAGACAAATGCCCTTTTTGATGGCAAGACCGCTACGGGCGGCCACGATGGCTACCACGTCCCGTGCCGCGGGGGAAATGGCCATGCCGGTAGGAATGAGCGCTCGCTCACCGGGGGCGATGGTCACAGGGGAATCGGCCTCTACAGCGGCACGCAGATCAACTGCGGCAGAGCCGTCGGTGGCGTAGGCGGGCAGCTCCATGCCGCGGGAGAGCAGAACTTTTACTTGAATATCCATGGAATGAATCCTTTCCGTACAGTTGATACTGCCATTATAGCACAGTTGCGGCGGAAATTCAACATTTTTTGATGAATTTGCCCGCGCCGCTTGTGCGGGTACCGCATTTGTGCTATACTGTAAAAAATGATTCTCGGAGGTGCTTTATGGTAAGCCTGATCCCTACACCGCGCAAGCTCACCGTTCAAAATGAGGAATATCACGCTGTTTCCCATGCCGTTTGGGTAGATGTGGAGCTTTGGCGAGATGCAATGGACGTATTTTGCGACGCCGTTTCCCGCATTTACGACGTGAAGCTTTCTGTTGCTTCCGGCGGCGTTTCCGTCGTGCTTGATACATCTCTGCCGCCCGATGCCTATGCGCTTGATAGCACTGAGGGTGTGGCAATTCGCGCTTCAACGCGGGAGGGCGCATGCTACGGTCTTGCCACGGCTCTGCAGCTGCTGCGTGCTCGGGGCGGTAAGCTTTCCGTGCCTGCAGTTGTCATAGAGGATCAGCCGGATAAGGAATACCGCTCTCTGATGATTTGTACGGGAAGAATATATCACCCCTTTGACAAGCTGCTGAAATATATTGACCTTTGCTTTTTCTACAAGGTGAAGTATTTTCATTTTCATTTTGCGGACAGCGGGCTGTACACTGTCCCCTCCAAGGCCTTCCCCAAGCTTTGCAAGTCGGGGAAATATTATACCTACGAGCAGCTGAAGGTGTTGAATGATTATGCCGCTGCCCGCGGTATCATGGTGATTCCCGAGTTGGAGTGCCCCGGCCACACCAAGCTGCTGGCGGAAACCTACCCCGATGTCTTTGCGGATCACGGGGAGGACGGCGCTGTTTGCAGCACGGCGGGCTTTGAGCACGGCGGTGCCGGTGTGGTCTGCGTCGGCAGTGAGCGGAGCTTTGAGGGCATCAAGGCACTGATCCGCGAGGTGGTTGAGCTGTTTCCGAACGCTCCCTACATTCACATCGGCGGTGACGAGGCACCCTTCGGTGTGTGGGAGAAATGTGCCGACTGTCGTGCCTATATGGCGGCAAACGGTATCGAAAACGCCTATGATCTGTATGGCGAATACGTGGGGCGTGTGGCCTCCTTCGTGCTGTCGCTGGGCAAAACGCCCATGGTGTGGGAGGGCTTTTCCAAGGAGTGCGCACACCGCATTCCCAAGGAAACCGTGGTGATTGCGTGGGAATCCCGTTATCAGCTGGCAAACGAGCTATTGGAAAACGGCTTTCGGATCATCTCTGCCTCCTGGAAGCCGCTGTATATCGTGCTGCCGTATCGGTATGCGCACTACGGATGGCGAGATGTGATGGATTGGGATGTGCACTGCTGGAAAAACTGGCACCCCAAATCCGTTGCCACCAAGGAGCCGCTGCGCATCGAGCCTACGGACCGATTGCTCGGCGGCACGATGTGTGCCTGGAGCATGCATTACGAGCAACTGATCTCCCGTCTGCTGGAAAATCTCCCTGCCTTTGCCGAGCGGCTGTGGTCGGTGGAGCGGCATCTAGATGCCGATACCTATTGGCGCATGGCCGAGCCACTGGCGGAAAAGGCGGTACGACTAATCGCGGACTGATCATGAAGAAAAAGCGCTTCGTTTACGAGGCTTCTCATAAGGAAGATTACAATTTGTAGGGACCGGCGTCCTCGACGGTCCGATTTGCTTTCGGTTGAAGTGCATCATTTTCGGACTGTCCGGGAGGCCAGTCCCTACAAAATATGAGCACAACCGAAGGTTATCGAACACGTCTATTGAACGGAAATAGGGACCGGCGTCCTCGACGGTCCGCTACACATAATTTTCGGCAGAGGTATTGTTTCCTCTGCCGATTTGTGTTATAATGAGGCTAACAGAAAGCCTCCCTCCGAGAGGGAGGTGGCACGCGTAGCGTGACGGAAGGAGCCTGCGTGATTTTAGTTTTGTGCTAATCTCATTGTAACGCACTCTCCCTCACCCGACTCCGTCGGGAGCTCCCTCCCGGAGGGAGCCTTTGGATACGTGCAAACATAGGGGTATGGGCTTCGCCCGAAGTGCACAGAAAGGAATCTCACTGATATGATAATTACAGATGAGCAAATCAGCATTTTAAAAAAATACATTCCAAACGTAGACGAGTTAGTCGCAAGAGATGACCTCTACGAGTTGGAAATAAATTTGGATCAAGCTATTATTGACCATGGCATGGATGACAAATATAGGTTAACGCGAGAAGGCGTAATGCTCCAAAAACTTTACGATGATATTTATTATGCCAATTAGGAGGCACGAAGATTGAGCAGCATCAAATTCACAGACAACAGCGGTAAGGTGCTACGGGCGTTTGACGCGGCCATGGAGCGGGCGCTGGGACGCAACATAAAGAAGAAGGAGGCTTTACGCTCCTTCTCATAAGGAAGATTACAATTTGTAGGGACCGGCGTCCTCGACGGTCCGATTTGCTTTCGGTTGAAGTGCATCATTTTCGGACTGTCCGGGAGGCCAGTCCCTACAAAATATGAGCACAACCGAAGGTTATCGAACACGTCTATTGAACGGAA
>SVTA01000126.1 GCA_015064005.1 Oscillospiraceae bacterium | reverse complement strand
GGGCCGCACCGCGGAAAGCGAGATCTACGTCGCCCCCACGCCCTGTGCCGATGCACTCTTTGGCCACTACAACCGAAAGTATCCCATGCAATTTCCCGGCACTGCACCCATCCTCAGCACCGCAGGCAATGCCCGGGTGCTGGCCACCATCACGCTGCCCTACACCAATCAGAGCGAGACCCGCTTTGCCTCCATCCACTCCAACCCGCCCGGCATCCACACCGAGATCCCCGCTATTCTGGCAAAGAATTTTGGCCGCGGCCGTGTGATCTGGTCTGCCGTTCCTCTGGAGGGCCTCCCGCTCCACGATCCAGCCGAGCTTGTGACCAAGCTGATCACCGAGGCACTGGATTACACCCCCTCCCTCAGCTCCACCGCCCCCGACGACGTAGAGATCACGGTCTTTGAGAACGGCGACGAGCTCTTGCTCCACACCGTGCTGCTGAACACCAAGCACAACGCCCGACGGTTGGAGGATTTTGAGATCACACTCTGCTGCAAGAAGCCACCGAAGCGCCTCATCCATTTGCCTGACGGCGCCGTACTCCCCTGCACCGTCGAGGGCAACACTCTTCGCTTTACCTCAACTGAGCGTGGCATTTTCGCCACTTACAAAATTGAATTTTAAGGAGAAACAACGATGTCTGTTGCAAAGAAATTATTGGAAGAGGGCAAGGGCGTTTTACGCCTCGCCCCCACTTGGGTTCCCCGTGCGTTCTGTCGCCCCGCAAAGCGCATCAAGCTCCATCCCGACGACTATTACGCCCTTGGCGCCGAGCGCGGCGGCATTGACGAGCGCTGGTTCGCCTCCACCACCCACGCCGAGAACGGCCCCCTTACCCCCGATGACGAAGGACTCAGCTACGTGGTCTCCGCCGACGGCAGCGAGCGCGTGCTACTCCGAGACGCGGTAGACGAGCTGAAGGGTGAGATCATCGGCGAGGGGCTTTGGGAAAAATACGGCAAATGGCCGATGTTCTCCAAGTTCTTTGACAACCTGGGTCCCCTGCCCCATCACATTCACCACCGTGACCGGCACGCAAAGCGCGTGGGCGCCGACGGCAAGCCCGAAATGTACTTTTTCCCCGCCCAGATGAACAATTACGAGGGCGAGTTTGGCTATACCTTCTTCGGTCTGCGCCCCGAAACCACCAAGGATGAGGTGAAGAAAGCCCTGATGAATTTCACTAAGGGTGACAATCATCTGCTCGACCTCTCTCAAGCCTACAAGATCACCCTTGACACCGGCTGGGACGTTCCTCCCGGCGTGCTGCATGCCCCTGCCAGCATGTGTACCTACGAGCCTCAGTTCGCCAGCGACGTGTACGCGATGTACCAGTCGGTGCTGTATGGCGGTCACACGGTTTCCGAGGATCTGCTTTGGAAGAACTGCCCCGATGAGGAGCGCGGTAATTTCGACTACCTGGTGGACGTCATCGACTGGGAAAAGAACGTGGATCCCAATTTCAGCAAAAACCGCTTTATGAAGCCCATTGCGATCACCGAAAACGAGGATTACACCGAAGAATGGATCTGCTACAAATGCCGCGAGGTCTCCGCCAAGCGCCTGACCGTTCAACCCGGCAAGACTGTCACCATTACCGATGCCGCCGCCTACGGCTTCATCCTCTTGCAGGGTAAGGGTACGCTCGGCGTGTGGGAGATCGAAACGCCCACGCTCATCCGCTACGGCGAGCTGACCAACGATGAGTTCTTCGTCACCGAAAAAGCTGCCAAGGCCGGCATCACCATCACCAATACCTCCAAAACCGAGCCCATTGTGATGCTGAAGCATTTCGCTGAAAATCCCGACTTGAAGCTGTAAAGAAACCTCAAACGCAGAGCCCCCGGCAAAGGATCTCCCTTTGCCGGGGGCTTGTTGCTTACGGCTCCGCGCGGATGGGGGTCGGTTCCCCCTCCCAGCGGTAGAATTTTTGACTGTAAATGCCATAGACTTTCGGTTTTTTGCCATCAATCAGTATCACAAAGAAACGGTCGCCCTTTTCGCTGTTTTCATACGTCATTCGACTCACAGGATGCCGTCCCGATCTTGAAAAATAAAGCGTGGCGTAGTGGGGCGTTTCGTAACGCCGCTCCATCTTGCGCATGCACTCCCAAAAGCTTTGGGGATACACCTCGCTGGAGGAGGCAGCAACCACAATGTCGTCCACCACGGTATATTTCCTGTCCCGAAGTCTTCGGTAAACGCTCCAATCCTCCACCAGATCCAGTATACAAACAACAGCCGGCCACCATACCGCAGCAACGCCGACGATGATAAAAAGCAGCATGCCCACGTATATCACGGGATGCTCCTCAAAGGACACCAGATCACCGGATGCTCCCCAGATTATCAAAAGCATTGCCAAAAGGCCTACGATAAAGCAGATCACCGTTGTCAGCACGCTGAAAGGCAGATCTCCCTTGATCTCCTTCTGACAGCCATATACCAGTCCCTCGTGGGATAACACACGTATTTTATTCTTTTCCTCTTCTCCCCAGCCCATGCCGCACCTCCGATGCTTATTGCATTCAGTATAGCATAGCAGGCACGCTTTTGCAAGACAAAATGCTTAATTTGTCCAATATTTATTGTAACACGATAAATTTTTCTTGACTTTCAACGAATTTCGTGCTATAATTTTGGTATCGCTACACCGAAAGGAGCATCGCCGATGGGAACTGATATCCAATACGACTACGACACCGTCATTGTCGGCGCAGGCCCTGCAGGTGCAACGCTGGCGCGGCGGCTTGCAACGCAGAAGCGGAATATCCTCCTCATTGACGGCAGCGCGCAGCAGGGGGAAAAGCTCTGCGGCGGCCTGCTCTCCCCCGATGCGCAGGATCTCTTGGCCGCTTACGATATTGCGATTCCCAATCACGTTCTCAGCTCTCCTCAGCTGTTTTCCGTGCGTGTGCTGGATCTGGCGCGTCCGCAAACGCGCCATTACCGGCGCAGCTACATGAACGTTGACCGGGGCAAATTTGACGCGCTGCTGCGCTCCCTTGTGCCGGATACGGTTTCGGTGCTTTCCGGTATTTGCCGCACCGTCCGACGGGAAAACGGGGGCTTCTCGCTTCTGCTAAAAACCGCCGACGGAGATCAAACGATCTCCTGCAGATATCTTGTAGGTGCCGACGGCGCCGCCTCCGTGGTGCGGAAATGTCTTTTCCCTCACAAAAGGATCACACGCTACGTAGCACTGCAACAGCAATTCCCCGCCGGCGGCGAAAATCCCTATTATTCCTGTATTTTCGACCCGCAGACCTCCCCCTCCTGCTCCTGGATCTTTTTCAAGGACGGCAGGCTGGTGTTCGGCGGTGCCTTTGAGAAAAAGGGGTGCCGATCCGCCTTTGAAGCCCAGAAGCGCAAGCTGATCGCGCGGGGGACGGTGCCGGAGCACGTCATGGCGGCGCCTCTCGAAACCCGGGCGTGCGCCGTGCTGCGTCCCGGATTTTTCCGCGGTATATGCCACGGCAAGGATGGGGCATATCTCATCGGCGAGGCGGCGGGCTTTATCAGCCCCAGCTCGCTGGAGGGCATCAGCTACGCCCTTGCCAGCGCAGAGGCGCTCTATCAAGCCTTTGTCGGTGCGGAAAGCAATAAAAGGATCCTGCGCCTTTATAAGTCAAGATCCGCAGGGTTATCTCGGAAGATCAAGCTCAAATGTCTGAAAAGACCGTTCATGTATCTGCCGCCGCTGCGCGCGCTGATCCTGAAAACCGGCATCGGTTCCATAGAGATCAAGAGCGGCGACACGGCAAATACCCCCAACCAAACGTTCACCGGAGGTGCTTTATGAACAAGAAAAAATTGGCCCTTTGGCTCAAGGCCATGATCATTGGTGTCGGCATCGGCGGTCTGATCGTCTATGGACTGATCCTGCCAATGCTGGCCAATGCTTACGCTCCCTTCATCCGGGATCCTCTTGCCAAATATTTGTGGCTGGGCTTTTTTGCCTTGACGGGTGTTCCCTGCTATGCGGTGCTGGTGCTTTCCTGGATGGTTTGCACGGATATCGGCCGGGAGCGAGCCTTTACCGTCCGCAATGCCGTCCGCTTGAAACGGATCGCACTGCTGGCCGCCTTCGACACGGCATTTTTGCTTCTGGGCAACGTCGTCTTGTTTCTGCTGGGGAAAAACGACCTTTTGATGATGGCCTTTTGCTTATTTGTGATATTTGCGGGAATCGTGCTGTCCGTTGCCTTTGCGGCGCTCTCCCATCTGGTCATGAATGCCGCAGAGCTGCAGGATCAATGCGACCTGACCATATAAGGAGGGCTTATGGCAAAGGAAATCGTATTCAACATAGACGTGATGCTGGCCAAGCGCAAAATGAGCGTTACGGAGCTTTCCGAGCGGGTGGGCATCACCATCTCCAATATTTCCATTCTCAAAAACGGCAAGGCAAAGGCATTGAAGATCTCCACGCTGGCAAGGCTTTGCGAGGCGCTGGATTGCCAGCCGGGCGATATTTTAGAGTATCGTGACGAAGCATAAGACGACAAAAAGAAAACCCGACGGATGTTTCCGTCGGGTTTTTTCCGTTCATTGAAAACCGAACAAGGTGATGAGTAGAGCGAAACTCAAGTAATTGTCTTGAACAAGAAGTTCAAGCCCTCGGTCTATTAGTATCGATCAGCTACATACATTACTGCACTTCCACCTTCGACCTATCAAACTCGTAGTCTACAAGTGACCTTACCAGATCAAGTCTGGAGGGATATCTCATCTTGAGGTGAGTTTCACGCTTAGATGCCTTCAGCGTTTA
>SVTA01000125.1 GCA_015064005.1 Oscillospiraceae bacterium | reverse complement strand
GTTTGCGCCGATACCAACTACTCCTATAACGAGGAGCGGGCGGAGTGGCAGCGCAACGACAAATTCTTAAAGCCCGCCGAAAACATCCTCGGCTGCAGCCTCGGCCCCGTGCAGCACCGACGGCTGCGTGGAGATCGAGGGCGCCGAGACCGAATGGGCGCACGGCGTGGTGCCCACCGAGGGCAACCGGGACGTGATGCCCCGCATCTCCTCCGGCACCTTTTGGCCGATGAAGGAATATGCAGCAAAAGAGCCGCACCCGAGGGTGCGGCTCTTTTGCTATTTTACTGTGCGTTTTTCTTCAGCTCCAGATCAAGCCAGGTGGTGCCCAGGGTAAAGGCGTCGTGCAGACCCTTTTTGTCGCCCTGCTTGATGATCTTGTTGGGGTCCTTGGCGTCCAGGATCTGGATCAGCACCTTATCCGGCACCTTGTTATCGCCCTCGCCGGTGTAGGACATGATCTCCAGCGCCAGCACGCAAGGGTCGTTATTGAGGTCGCCGTAAATGATGGTATTATCCTCTCTCACCAGGGGCTTTCCCTGATACTGCAGGTATTCGCCCTCTACCTTTTTTCTCGTTTCTGCCATATGATTTGCCTCCTTGCGGAATTTCTATATTTATATCTAAGTTAGTATACCACGTTCTGCAAAAAAAGTCAAGAGGAAAAGCGTCAATGGAAAAAATAAGGCTTCGCGGTCTGCAGCGCGTGGGGAGTGAGCCTGCCATCCAGCGCAATGGCGTAAAGACCGTCCGCAACCTGGCCGAGGGCGCGCTGACGCGCTGCGACTGTGCCCAGGGCAGCAATCTCGGATTGCTTGGTTACTACGGGAACGGTGCGGGTTTTCTCGGTTTGGGCAAGGAAGGCTCTTCCCTTTTCGTTGGCGGCCAGCAGCCGCAGATAGGCGAGCGGTGCAGCGAGATCCTCTTCCGTTACCCCCGCCAGCAGATATAGCAGCGTGCGACGGATCCTGCCATCGGTATAGCGCTTGGTGGCGGCGACGCGGCACAGACTTTCGTAGTCATCAGCCTCAAAGGAGGCCTTGATCAAGCGCTGCAAAAGGCCCCCCTCCGCCTCCGCTATATTCGCGTTTTTCGCTACCGTTTGGCCACTTTCTGCGGAAAACGCCCGCAAGCGTGCCAACATGGCCGTCCCCAAACGGCGCGTATCGGCAAGTCCCGTTTCAGCTACGGCGTCGGCAAAGACGTCAATGCTTTCCGGCGGCAACAGCCGCCTCACGTCCTCTCCGGCCTCAAGCGCTGCGCGAATGGCCGTGGCCGAGGCAAATTCGCTGTTTTCCCATACCGTTTCCCGGTATCCCGCTCCCACGCGGCGTACCGCCAGCGGGATAAGCGGTAGCTGCTCCACGCGCAGCGCCCGCAGATATTCCACGGCTAAGATGTCATTGGAGGCAAGCGGCTCGCCAAGCGCGGTGAAATATGCCGCCGCGTCACCAACATTTTCGACACCGTTTACGGCCGTTTTGCGAAAATCTCCCTCCGGAGCCCGATCGGCCGCCGCCCGCAGGGGAGCAAGCTCGCCTCCCTCGCTGCCGAAGGCCAACGTATCCACCCCCAGCGCGGCAAGCCCTCTCACGCCGGCAGTCGCAAAATATCGCGCCGAGGCGGCAGCAAAGGGAAAGGGCAGCTCCAGCACCAGATCCGCACCGGCCTGCACCGCCATGGTGGCACGGGCAACGGGTGGCAGGATGGCCGCCTCACCCCGCTGGGTGAAATTGCCGCTCATCAAACAAACCACCGTATCCGCCTCCCGCAGCTGCCGGAGCAGGTACGCGTGCCCCTGATGAAAGGGATTGTATTCGCAAATGACGCCTACGTGCTTCATTTTTGCTCCTTTCCGTCTCTTTTTTGAAAAAATTTCTGTTTTTTGAAAAGAAATCATTGAAAAATCGCTGTGCCTGTGCTATACTATTGGGTGATATAAAATATATGGAGGACTATTATGAACGTTCTTGTTGTCAACGCGGGATCCAGCTCCCTCAAATATCAGCTGTTTGACACCGCCAGTGCTACCGTTTATGCCAAGGGCATTTGCGAGCGCATCGGTACCGAAGGCTCTCTCATTGAGCACAAGCACCTCATCAAGGGCTTGAAGGTGGAGGAGGCTCACGCTATGCCCACCCACGCCGAAGCGATGAAGTTTGTCGTAGAAAAGCTGCTTGATGCCGAGTACGGCTGCATTTCCAGCATGGACGAGATCGAGGCCGTAGGTCACCGCGTGGTGCACGGCGGCGCCTTCTTCTCCGAGTCTGTGCTTCTCACCGACGAGGTGCTGGAAAAGCTGAAGCTCTGTCACGATTTCGCTCCCCTTCACACCCCCGCTCACATTCAGGGTATTCAGGGATGTCTTGCCGTGATGCCTGACAAGCCTCAAGTGCTGGTGTTTGACACCGCATTCCATCAGTCCATGGCTCCCGAGGCCTATATGTACGCCCTGCCCTACGAGCTTTACGAAAAGTACGGCGTGCGTCGTTACGGCGCCCACGGCACCTCTCACCGCTTCGTTGCAGGCGAAATGGCAAAGATCCTCGGCCGCGTGGAGGGCACCAAGATCGTGACCTGTCACATTGGTAACGGTTCCTCTATCTCCGCCGTGAAGGACGGCAAGGTCGTGGACACCTCCATGGGCTTTACTCCCCTTGCAGGCGTGGAAATGGGTACCCGCTGCGGCGATATCGACCCCGCCATCGTGCCCTTTATGATGGAGAAGCTGAATCTTTCCACCTCCGAGGTCAACGATCTGATGAACAAGAAGTCCGGCTTCCTTGGCGTGACCTCCGGCTACTCCTCCGACTCCCGAGACCTGGAGAAGGCCATCGAGGAGGGTCCCTCCAACCCCAATTATGAGAAGTCTAACCTTGCTGTGAATATGCTGAAGAACCACATCAAGAAGTTCATCGGCGCTTACACCGCTGAGATGAACGGCCTTGACGCCGTAGTCTTCACCGCCGGCATCGGTGAGAACAACCCCCACCTGCGCGAGCTGGTGTGCGAGGATATGGAGTATTTCGGCATCAAGATCAACAAGGAGCTGAACGCCAAGATGCTGCGTCAGTCCAACATCGTGAAGCTCTCCACCGACGATTCCAAGGTTGCCGTGTACCTGATCCCCACCAACGAGGAGCTGGTCATTGCAAGAGATACCGAGGAGCTGGTGAAGGCTGCCGGCAAGTAATCTTCATTCAGTATAACACAACGCGGCACTTTTTGCAAGTGCCGCGTTTTATATTCCCCTTTTCTAACAAAATTTCCTTTTCCTCTTGCAATTGCGGCAAAAAAGCGGTATAATAACTATGTATGAATTTTTTACCAAAGGAAGGATTTTAATTATGGCAAAACTCAATGCGCTTGCCGGCTTCTCCGGCGTCAAGGGTCCCGTGCTGACCATCGTGATGGACGGCGTGGGCATCGCTCCCGACTCGGTCGGCAACGCCGTCACCACTGCTTACACCCCTAATCTGGATATGCTGATGAAGAACTACCCCACCGTCAGCCTGAAGGCACACGGCACGGCTGTGGGTCTGCCCTCTGACGACGATATGGGCAACTCCGAGGTGGGTCACAACGCCCTCGGCGCCGGCCAGGTCTTTGCGCAGGGCGCAAAACTGGTCTCCAACTCCATCGAATCCGGCAAAATGTTCACCTCCGCCACCTGGCAGGAGCTGATCGCCAATGTGAAGGCAAACGGTAGCACCCTGCACTTCCTCGGCCTGTTCTCCGACGGCAATGTGCACTCCCATATCGACCACCTGAAGGCCATGATCAAGGAGGCCAAGGCCGAGGGCGTCAAGACCGTGCGCATCCACACCCTCATCGACGGCCGCGACGTGGGCGAGACCTCTGCCCTTGAGTATATCAATCCCTTCGAGGACTTCCTTGCCGAGCTGAACGGCGAGGGCTTTGACGCCGCCATCGCCAGCGGTGGTGGCCGTATGAAGATCACCATGGACCGCTACGAGGCCGACTGGAGCATGGTCGATCTCGGCTGGCACACCCACGTGCTGGGTGAGGGCCGTCAGTTTGCTTCTGCCGCCGAGGCAGTGGAGGCTTACCGCGCCGAGTACAAGGTCATCGACCAGGATCTGCCCCCCTTCATCGTTGCCAAGGACGGCAAGCCTCTGGGCACGGTAGAGGACGGCGACAGCGTGATCTTCTTCAACTTCCGCGGCGACCGCTCCATTGAGATCTCCAAGGCCTTTGACGGTGGCGACGAGTTTGACAAGTTCGACCGCGTGCGCGTACCTCAGGTGGTTTACGCCGGCATGCTGGAGTACGACGGCGACCTGCACATTCCGAAGAAATATCTGGTTTCTCCCCCCGAGATCACCAACACCATGAGCGAGTATCTGGCCGATACCGGCATCAACCAGCTGGCCATTTCCGAGACGCAAAAATACGGTCACGTGACCTACTTCTGGAACGGCAACAAGTCCGGCAAGTTCTCCGAGGAGCTGGAGACCTATATCGAGATTCCCTCCGATGTTGTGCCCTTCGAGCAGCGCCCTTGGATGAAGTGTGCCGAGATCACCGACAAGCTCATCGAGTGCCTCGAGTCCGGCAAGTATCAGTACCTGCGTGTCAACTTCCCCAACGGCGATATGGTGGGTCACACCGGCAGCCTGGCCGCCACCCGCTGCTCCATGGAGGCACTTGACCTGCAGCTGGGTCGTATTCTCGCCGTGCTTGACCGTCTGGGTGGCGTGGCGCTGATCACCGCCGACCACGGCAACGCCGACGAAATGTACGAGATCGACAAGAAAACGAAGGCCCCCAAAGCCGACAAGAACGGCAACTTCAAGTCCAAGACCTCCCATACC
>SVTA01000009.1 GCA_015064005.1 Oscillospiraceae bacterium | reverse complement strand
CCCTATAAGGAGCTGGAGATGCCCTCCTATATCCGCACAGCCACCGGTCTTTCCGAGCTGGATCGGGTGCTTGGCGGCGGGCTGGTGCTTGGCTCGGTGGTGCTGCTTTCCGGCGAGCCGGGTATCGGTAAGTCCACGCTGCTGATGCAGATCTCCGATATTCTCGGCGCCCACCGACGGGTGCTGTACGTTTCCGGCGAGGAATCCGGCGGCCAGCTGAAGCTCCGCGCGGAGCGTTTGGGTGTTGCCGGCGACAATCTTTCCATTCTCACGGAAACCAACATCGGTAAAATTTTAAGCGAGATTGACGCGGTAAAGCCGGATGTGGTGATCGTGGACTCGATCCAGACCATCTACAACGAAAATATCGCCTCCACGGCGGGCGCCGTAACGCAGGTGAGAGAAACGGCGTTGGCCTTCATCAACAAGGCCAAAACCGACAATATCTCGGTCATTTTGGTGGGCCACGTCAATAAGGAGGGCTCTATTGCCGGCCCCAAGATCCTGGAGCATATGGTGGACGCGGTGCTGTATTTCGAGGGCGAGCGTCAGCAGACCTACCGCATCATCCGCGCCATCAAGAATCGCTATGGCTCCACCAACGAGATCGGCGTATTCGAAATGACCGACGAGGGGCTTGCTGAAGTGGTCAATCCCTCTGAAATGCTGCTGGCCGGCCGGCCGCAAAATACCTCCGGCAACTGTGCTGTTTGCACCATGGAGGGCACGCGCCCGTTGATTGCGGAGATCCAGGCCCTGGTTTCCGCCACTGCCTTCCCTGCTCCGCGCCGCACCTCCAACGGCATTGATTACAATCGGCTTTGCCTCATTCTGGCAGTGCTGGAAAAGCGGCTTGGCATGCGCTTTTCCGCCAACGACGTATATATCAACGTCATCGGCGGTCTGCGTTTGGACGAGCCTGCATCGGATCTGGCGGTGGCCATGGCCTTGATCTCCTCGCTTGCGGACAGAGCCGTGCCGGACGACGTGATCGCCATCGGTGAGCTGGGACTTTCCGGCGAGTGCCGTGCCGTTTCGGGGCTGGAGTATCGGGTAAAGGAGGCAGCGCGCCTTGGCTTCAAGCGCGCGGTGGTACCCTACAGAAATCTCGAAAAGCGACAGATCAAGGCAAACATTGAGCTGCTGCCCATCAAGAGCATTTTCGAGATCCTGCGCCTGCTTTCCCCGCAGGAAAAGCGGGCTCCGGAGGCATAAAAAGCAATATTTTACACAGTGCGCGTTTTTTGAGCAATATAATGCTATCAATTTACGGCTTGCGTCGTTTATAATGATACTATAAATGATACTATATATGAAGAAAGCCGAGGAACGGTCATGCATCCCTTTTTTATCTCCCCCCTCTCTCCGCTAACGCCCTGCGACTGCCATGAAAACCCCAAGCAAGGCTCTACAGTGTTGCGATTTTCTGAGGTGACAAGCGAGGCGTTTTCCGCTTACTGTGAGGCGCTGAAGACCGCGGGCTTTGTGCCCTATTACGAGAGAGAGGTGGCAGGCAACCGTTTTGCCACCTATACCACTCCGTGCTACGAGGCACACCTTGCCTTTTATCCCGTGCTTGGTGAAATGCGCGTCTGCCACGGATGCCTCAGCTATCTGCCCCCTTTGGAGATGCCCGAGGCCGAGGCGGTCATTGACGTGCCCACCTATACGCAGATGAAGCTCAGCAACGGCGGGCAGTCCAACGTGGTACAGCTCACCGACGGCAGCTATCTGATCATTGACGGTGGTAAGATGTACAGCACCGATCGTGACAATCTGCTGGCGTTTCTTTACGCGCACAAGCCCTCTCACCATCCGAAGCCCCGTGTTGCCGCTTGGCTCATTTCTCACGCTCACGACGATCATATGAACCTTTGTATGGATTTTTTGCAGGCGCACGGCAAGCAGATCGAGCTTCAGACGTTCGGCTATAATTTCCCCGATTTCGAAAGCGATATCATTCAAAGCGATACCGAGGTGGCGCAGAAAAACAGACAGAAGCGCATCAAGCGCATCCTGGACGAGCAGTTTCCCACTACTGCTCTCTGGTTGATGCACAGCGGTCAACGGCTGTTGTTGCCGGGCTGTGAGGTTTCGGTTCTGATGACTTGGGAGGACTTTTGGCCGCAGCCGATGAAAACCGTCAATCAGACCTCATTTTGCCTTGATATGCGCTTCGAGGGCGGCAAAAAGCTGATGCTGCCCACCGATGCGTGGGCGCAGCTTTGTGACCAAATGGCAACAGTTTACGGTGACACGCTGAAGAGTGACGTGCTGCAGGCCATCCATCACGGCCTTGCCGGCGGCTCCATTCCCTTCTATGAGAAGGTGCGACCCGAGGTGGTTTTTTGGCCGCAGTCGCCGGAGCGGGTATTCTCCCCCGAGCCCATCGTTGTGCCGGACAGAGAAAAGCCCATTGCCGTTGCCCGCCAGTTCGCGCCCAACTGTTGGCTACTGGACCGCATGGAACGGCACTACCATCACGGTGAGACCGTAACGATGGATATGAAGACCCTTGAAGTGATTTCGTAAGGAGGAACCGTCATGCATCCCTTTTTTGCCTCTTCCGCCACGCCGCTGAAGCCCTGCGACCGTCACTCGAATCCCTATCACGGGAGGGAGGTGCTGCGCTTTGCGGAGACAACAACGGAAGATTTTACCCGATACTGTACCGCTTTAGAGACAGCGGGCTTTGCTCTCTATTTCAAGCGCACCTTGGCTGAAAATCAATTTGCCACCTACACGACGCCGCTTTTTCAGGCGCATCTCGCATTCTATCCCGCCCTTGGTGAAATGCGCGTCACCCACGGCTCACGCTCCTTTTTGCCGCCGACAGAGCCCTGTACCGCCCGGCCGATTCAAACTCCCACCTTGACGCAGATCAAATTAAGTGATATTGGTCAATCCGACATCATTCAGCTCGCTGACGGTAGTTTTTTGCTGATCGACGGCGGTGTGGACAACGAGGTCGATCGCGCGTATCTGCTTGACTTTTTGTATGAGAAAAAGCCGGCGCATCACGAAAAGCCCCGCATTGCCGCGTGGCTGATTTCTCACGCGCATAACGATCATATCCACCTTTGTCAGGAGTTTTTGCTTTTCTATGCCGATCGGGTCGAGGTTGAGCTGTTTGGCTACGATTTCCCTGATTTTTCAGACGATATGGTCACCTTTACAAAGGTCGGTCAGCAGGGACGCACCATTCGCTGGCAGAATCGGATGCGGGATATCACCCGCGAGCTGTTCCCTCTTTCAAAGCGATGGGAAATGCACAGCGGCGAAACGCTGCACCTGCCCGGCTGCGACGTGGATGTGATGTTTGGATGGGAGGACTATTGGCCGCAGGAGATGCTTGGTGTCAACGCCACGGCCTGCAGCCTTCGCTTGCGCTTTGAGGGCGGAAAAACGGCTTTTTTTGCTACGGACGCATGGTTTGCGCTGTGTGATCAAATGGCACTCATGTACGGTGACGAGCTGAAGAGCGACGTGCTGCAGGTCTCGCACCACGGCTCGGTGGGCAGCATTCCCTTTCATGAAAGGATCGATCCCGAGGTGGTGCTTTGGGCTTACCCCTTAGACATCGTACAGACGGAAAAGGCCGACGCCACAACGGTGGAAAGGCTCTACGAGCGCTTTGGCAAGCATCCCTATTGCACGTGGCTTCTGGAGCACGCAAAGCGACATTATCACCACAGCGAAACTGTGACCCTGGATATGAAAACGCTGGAAATCGTTCCATAAAAAAGGTGCCCTCCCTTGGAGGGCACCTTTTTTACTTTGTCACGGGGGAAACGACGGGCTTCCCTTCCCGGTCAAGGAGTGGAGTCATGCCGCCGGCATAGCCGCTCTGGCGAAAAATGTAATTGACGCCGGTCTCCTGATCCACCCAGATCTCGACCACATCCAGCGTTCCCTGCGAATAAATCTTTTGAAATCTTTTTTCAGTAGCCATGATAGCCTCCTCATATTCTGCCGTAAAGCTCGTTAAAATGTTTGAATTTTGCGGTGTCAAGCTGCAAAAGCTGCTCTCTTGTCATACGGTAGCCCCAGTTGCCGGAGGACTTGCCAGGCGTGTTCATGCGGGTGTCGGAGCCAAAGCCGAGGAGATCCTGCATCGGGAAGATCACCAGCCCCGCGTGGCTTTGCAGCATCGTACGCAGGATGGCGTCGTAGCCACGATCCCAGTCCTCATCGGTGTAGCCGCAGTATTCCAGCATCCGACGGCGGGTGCCGTCGTCCAGCTCCCATACGTAGCCAAGCAGCGTGTTATTGTCATGAGTACCGGTGTATGCCACGCAATTTTTCTCGTAGGTGTGTGGCAAATGCGGCGTGGCGGGATCACCAAGAAAGGCAAACTGAAATACCCGCATACCGGGAAAGCCGCTTTTCTCCACCAGTCGCGCCACCTCGGGGGTGATATCACCGAGATCCTCCGCGATGATCAGCCGATCACCCGCGACCTCCCGCATTGCCTTGACAAAGGCCATACCGGGGCCCTTGACCCAACGTCCTTCCTTGGCGGTGGTGGCGGTGGCCGGAATGCTCCAATAAGCCTCAATGCCGCGGAAGTGGTCAATGCGCACACCGTCAAACAGCGTGAGCGTATGCGCCATACGGGCGCGCCACCAAGCGAAGCCGCCTTTTTTCATCCGCTTCCAATCGTACAGCGGATTGCCCCACAATTGACCGTCCTCTGCGAAATAATCGGGCGGAACACCCGCCACAGCAGTGGGGTGCCCCTCCTCATCCAGCAGAAACTGCTCCCGATTGCCGTATACGTCGGCGCTGTCCTCGGCCACGTAAATGGGCAGATCGCCAATGATGCTGATGCCCTTGGCGTTGGCGTAGGATTTTATTGCCTTCCATTGCCGCATAAAGTGGAATTGGGTAAAGGCAAAATAGAAATAATCCTCGTCGCGCGGCTTTGTGACGGTAAATTCCTGCCACGGACGGCCACCGTTGACCCGCTTCAGCGCCAAAAAGCGGCAGGCGGTGTCAAGCTGGGGGGTCTGTTTGATGAAATCAAGGATCTCGCTCCGATTTTGAGCCCTTGCTGCGGCAAGGCGCAGCAATCCCTCGCGTTCCCGCCGCAAGCGCTCGCTTTCGGTAATATAGGGGGTTTTTTGGCGGGCGGAGGCAAGCTCCTCGGCGGTCAGCAGTCCCTCCGCGGCAAGCAAAGGCAGATCGATAAAGCAGGGATTGCCCGCAAAGGCGGATTCGGATTTATAGGGGGAATCGCACTCGTCCGGAATGCAGAACGGCAGCACCTGCCAGAAGGAAAAGCCGCTTTCGGCAAGGAAATCCACAAACTCAAAGGCCACCTTGCCGAAGGAGCCGATGGAATATTCTCCGTGGAGGGAGGAGGCGTGCAGCAGCACGCCACTTTTTCGTTTAATGGCTGTCATACCAGCTTGCTCCTTCCGCAACGCCCACCTTCAAGTCGACCGCAAGCTCCGCCGCGCTTTCCATTTCACGTACAAGGATCTCTTTTGCGGCGGCGGCATCGCGTCGGTGACACTCCACGATCAGCTCGTCGTGCACCTGCAAAATCAGCTTTGCGTCAAGGCCGGAGGCCTTCAGCTTTTCGTCCACGCGTACCATGGCGATCTTGATGATATCGGCAGCGGTACCCTGAATGGGGCTGTTCATTGCCACACGCTCGCCAAAATGCTGCATATTCTTGTTTTGCATCTTCAGCTCCGGGATATAACGCCGCCGGCCGAGAAGTGTGGTCACGTAGCCCTTATCGTAGGCCTCGGTAATGACGTTTTTCAGGTAGCGGTCAATGCCGGGGTAGGCGTCAAAATAGCCGGCGATATATTCCTTGGCCTTGGCCATGGAAATGTGTAGATCCTCGGAAAGGCTATGGGCGCCCATGCCGTAGAGAATGCCGAAGTTGACCGCCTTGGCTTTTTTGCGCAGATCGGGCGTGACCAGCGGCAGCGGCACGCCAAAAACGCTGGCGGCGGTGGCGGCGTGGATATCCTCCCCGCTGCGGAAGGCCTCGATCATGGCCTCGTCCTCCGCCAGGGCAGCAAGCAGGCGCAGCTCGATCTGGGAATAGTCCGCGTCGATCAGCACGTGATCTGCATCCTTCGCCACGAAAAAGCGGCGCAGCTCGCGACCAAGCTCGGTTCGGATGGGGATATTCTGCAAATTCGGCTCCGCGGAGGAAAGGCGGCCGGTGGCGGTGCCCGTCTGCTTGAAGCTGGTGCGGATGCGCCCATCCTCCCCGATCTCCTTCACCAATCCCTCGGCATAGGTGCTGTTGAGCTTGGTCACCTGGCGGTAATCGAGAATGTCCTCAATGATGGTGTGATAGGGACGCAGCTTTTCCAGCACCTCTGCATTGGTGGAGTAGCCGGTTTTGGTCTTTTTGCCATGGGGGAGTCCCAGCCGCTCAAAGAGCACCTCGCCCAGCTGCTTGGGAGAATTGATGTTAAATTCGCCTCCTGCGGCGTAATAAATGCGCTCGGAGAGATCCTTTGCCACGGCGGAAAGCTGCTCGCCATAAGCGATGAGACCGTTTTTATCCACGGAAAAGCCTTGTAGCTCCATATCCGCCAAGACAGCAGCAAGCGGCATTTCGATCTGATACATCAGCCCCTCGCCGTCAATTTCCGCAAGGCGCTCCTTCAGCGCTCCGTGGAGCTTAAAAACACTGAGCAGCTCACCGCCCTCGGCGACGCCCTCGCCAAGATAGGCCAGCGCCAGCCGAGGAAGGTCGAAGCCGTTTTCGGCGGGATTCAGCACGTAAGCCGCCAGCATGGTATCAAATCCGCAGCCACGCCAATGGATACCCTGCGCCTCCAGTACCTTATAGAGCGATTTTGCGTCGTGACAAATGACAGTATTCCCCTCCCGCTCCAGCAGCGCCTTCAGCGTGACGGGATCAGGAATCTCATAGAGTGATTCTCCGTCGCAAACGGCAAAATGCTCGCCACAGCGACCAAAGGAGAAGGCAGAGGCAATGCTGCTTACCTCATTGACTCCCAGCGCCCGCAGAGGCATTTTTTCCTCGCTAATCGCCTGCGGAACCGCCTCGGCAAGTCCCAAGCGCTTGATATGGGCATTGAATTCAAAGCGGGTAAAAAGGCGCAGCAGCTCGGCGCGTCGCGGTCCCTCGTAGGGCAGTGTAGCAAGCGTGCGCCCCAGCGGAACCTCGCGATATATGGTGGCAAGCCGCTGGGAAAGATAAGCGCTATCTCTTCCCTCCTCCAGCTTACGGCGCACGGAGGGCGTCAGCTGTGCCTCCGGCAATGCCTCGTAAATGCCGTCCAGTGAGCCGTGCTCCGCGATCAGCTTGAGGGCGGTTTTTTCACCGATGCCGGGGACACCCGGAATGTTATCGGAGCTATCGCCCATCAGCGCCTTGACATCCACAAACTGCGTGGCGTCCACGCCGTATTTTTCAAAAAAGCGCGTCTTGTCAAAATCAACGGTGTCGGTATTGGTGGCAAGCAGGATATGCACCTTGTCGGAGATCAGCTGCAGCGCATCCCGGTCGCCGGTCAGAATATAGGCCTCCACATCCTCCCCCTCGGCCATTTTGGCGAGGGTGCCGAGGATATCGTCCGCCTCATAGCCTGCAAGCTCAAGACAGGTAAATCCAAGGGCTTCCGCCGTTTCCTTTGCCAGCGGCATCTGTGCTGCCAGATCCTCCGGCATCGGCTTGCGGCCGGCCTTGTAGGCGTCGTACATGTTGTGGCGGAAGGTGGGTGCCTTCAGATCAAAGGCAATGGCGCAAAAATCGGGCTTTACGGCCTCCAGATTCTTTTCCAGTATGCTCACCATACCGAACAAGGCGTTGGTGGGCAACCCCTCCTTGTTGGAGAGGGGGCGCACGCCGTAAAAGGCGCGATTCACGATGCTGTTGCCGTCCACGGCCAGTAATTTTTTCATAACAGCCTCCGTTTTTTGTGATGCTATTATTATACAACTTTTTCGGGCGTCTGTCAACGAATTTTGCCCCCCGGCCCTAATTTTTCGAGAAAGCACTTGCCTTTTTATACTGATTGTGATAAAATAAATAAAGTACATTTGAACGAGAGGTCTTTTATGGAAAAGCATCCTTATCTGAAAAAAATCGCGCTATCCACCTGCGTGTATTATACCGCTGTTACGTTTTTTATTCTGTTTCTCTTTTTTCTGATCAATACCGATCTTTCCCGTGGCGTGCACCCGATTTCGCTTATTATGTTTCTGCCCTTTTCTTTCTTTTTTGCCTCGGCCAACGCCTATTTTCGCCACGGTAAGCAGAGCCTGGCGCTCCGCGTTCTGGCGCACTACGCGCTGACCATGGGTGGCGTTTTCCTTTTTCTCTATTTACCAAACAAGACTGAAGGTCAGTCCGCTTCCGGCGCCTTTTTGCTCTTTCTGGCGTTGTCAGTGCTGTATATCGTGATTATGTCAGTGATCCTTGTAATCCGCAGCCGCTTCAAGCGCGTGACGCGAGAGGAATCCGAGTACGTGAGCGTATACAGCAAAAAAGAAAAGTAAATACTACGGTTGAAGCTTGCAAAGGAGGTTCCAGATGCGCTTCAACCGTATTTTTTTATTGCTTTTATGTACGTTTTTGCTCCTCGAAGGCTGCAGCGCCGCGGCATTGCCAAAAACGGGTGCTACGGGTGGATTTTTAGATGAGGTGGTTTTTCTCGGCGACTCCACTACCGCCCATATGCAGCAGCGGGCAGAGGTTGCGCCCACACAGGTCTGGGCAACGCGCAATCGGTACTATAATCTGGATTCCCGCGTGACCTATACCAGAATTCTGCTGCCGGAAACGGGTGAGGAGCTGACCGTAGCCGAGGCCGTGAGTCGCAAAAGGCCGCCCTACTTGGTAATCACGCTGGGCGTTGATTATGGCGTTTACTATTACCGCAGTAATCTTGAAAAATTTCGATTTTACTACGAAAAGCTGCTGGACGCCATTGCGGCCGCCTCACCCGAAACCGTCCCTGTGCTGCAATCCGTCTTTCCCGTAGCGCGGGAAAGCCGGTCGATCACCAACGATATGATCGACCGCGCAAACGGCGTCATTGCCACCATCGCAAAGGAGCGCGGTTTTGTTTACGTGGATGCGAATGCGGTGCTGAAGGATCGGGAGGGCTATCTGAAGCCCGCTTATTGCAGCAGCACCGACGGCATTCATCTGACGGCAGCGGCTTACGACGTCATACTGAAAAATCTTGCTGGATACGAGCAGGAGATCAAGGAGAAACGAATATGAAACGAGCGTTAGTACTGCTACTGCTGCTGTTGCTGTCGCTGGTCGGCTGCCAGCAGGCAAGAGCGGCCGATATCACCCCCCGGGAGCTTGCAGCAAGGCTCACCCGCGCCCTGCAGGAGGAGCCCTTTACTGCCGCCGATGCCGATTATATCGAAAGTAATTTCCCGACGCTTGACGCGGATGGTGCGGTGTATTTTGGCAACGACGACGATATTTGTGAATTTGGCGTATTCCTGCTGAAGAATACCGCCGCCGACGAGGCGCAGCGCATTCTGCGCGCTTATATCCAAACGGAGCGTGAGGCGCTGGAATCCATGGCCGCCCTCTACCCTTCAGAGGAGCTGCAGGAGCGGCTTGCTTGCTACCGTAATGCGCACGTGAGCGCCAACGGAGGCTATGCGTATTATTTTATTATGGAAGAGGATGAAATGGCCGAGGCTCGCGCTGTCATTCAAAAGACTCTTGGATAAGAAAAAAGTGACTCTCCCGTGGGAGAGTCACTTTTTTTAGACAACGCCGAATTCCTTTGCCAGCAAAGAAAACATCACATCGTATCCATCGTTATTGGGGTGCAGGCCATCACAAAGAAGGCTATCAAGCGCGACGTCGTGCTCTGCGCAATACGTGGAAAACAGGTCATACATACTGACGAAGGCAAAGCCGCAGGCAGATGACGCCTTCTTGTAAAAGCCATCGATATCGTCCATATGAAGCACGCGCCAGAAATCAGCACCGTCGACCTCATTTTTGGCATTGGCGGGAATATTAGCGATCAATACGTAATCCTTGCCACTTTCCTTGAAGCGCTGATGCAGCTTCAGCACGTTCTGATAGAATGCCTCGCCGAACACCTCACGCTCAGGCTTCGGGCCATCCTTGAAGTAGCGGTGGCGGTTATTGGTGCCGATGGTGCAGATCACCACGTCGTCCTTTTCGTCTACCAGCTCGTCAAAATGCTCCAACACAAACTCGATTTTCGTGCCTGTGCAGGCATTATTTGTGACGGTGCAGTTATAGTGCGCCTCCATATGCTCCTTGAACCGCTTTGCCCAGCAGTAGCCATAAGGGCTGCGGTAAAAATTTTCCACGATATGCGCGCCGTTTTGTTCAAAGCCCGTACCGCCTACGCCATGGGTGATGGAATCGCCCAGCAGCTTGATATGTACGGTTTTCTCGCTTGCCTTGACGCGTTCAAAAATTTCCTTGACTTGGGTATTCATTGTAGGATCTCCTTTCATACCACGGTATGCTTACCAATGACATGATTGACAAACTGCTGTGCCGTGCGGCCCGAAATACCGCCGTGATGCATTTCCCATCGAGTGGCTTCACGCCGCAGTTCTTCCTCATCCAGCATGATTCCCTGCTTTTGCAGCAACTCTCTTGCAATATTGAAATATTCCTCTCGAGAGGGCTTGGAATAATTGATGGCCACGCCGAAGCGGGTGGCGAGGGAGAGCTTTTCCTCCATCGTGTCGGAATGATGCACGTCCTGCTCGGTTAATTGCATATCGTTGCGATCCCCCCACGTCTCTCTGATCAAATGACGGCGATTGGAGGTGGCATAGATCAGCACGTTATCGGGCTTGGTCTCCACGCCGCCCTCAATGACGGCCTTGAGGAACTTATATTCGATCTCAAACTCCTCGAAGGAGAGATCATCCATATAAATGATGAACTTGTAATTGCGATTCTTGATGCGAGCGATTACCTCGGAGAGATCCTTGAACTGATGCTTGTAGATCTCGATCATCCGCAGTCCCGCAGGATAGAACTCGTTGACAATGGCCTTGATGCTGGTGGACTTGCCCGTTCCGCTGTCGCCGTAAAGCAGCACGTTGTTGGCGCGCTTGCCCTCCACAAAGGCTTTGGTGTTTTCCACAAGCTGCTTTTTCTGGATCTCGTAGCCTACGAGATCGGAGAGCAGCACCTTTTCCATATTGTTGATGGGCTGAAATACCAGCGGCTCGCCGGATTTGATGCGGAAGGCCTTGTTGAGGCCGAACTGCCCCACGCCAAAAGCCTTGTAAAAATCAGTGACAAGGGTGAAGAATGCTTCCTCATCCGCTGCATTTTCCAGCCGATCCGATAGCTCCCGTACCTTTTCGCTGACGCTCTTGTTGTACATCAGCTCCGGCTTTTCAATGGCACAATAGTGGGTAAGCAGGCTGAAGCAATCAAGGGAAAGCTTTTCCTCCAGCCAGGTGAAATCATAATTGAACAGCCGGCGGAAGGCCTTGAAATCACTTTTAGCAAAGTGATTGACGCTGCCCTCCCGCACGCCCATTTTCTCGCAGGTAAGGCTGAAGGGGTTTTCATCGGTCATCAGGAGGAAGGTGAGGTAATTGTGCCAAAGGTTGCGGTCAAAGCCGAAATCCGTGGCCAAAATGAGCAGACGCTTGACCTGCTTGTAAACGCGACAGGTCAGCGTTTCCTTGTCGGCACGCTCTTCCCTTGCGTCGCGGCAGATGGCGGCAAGCTCCATCAGAATGGAGTCGCTCGGCATATCGCCATAGATCAGTAATTTTGAAACGATTTTATCCATATTTTCTCACATAAAGGTGACCGCCCGAGAGCCTTTTTGGCGATGAAATTCCCGGGCGGCGCAAATGATCAGTAAATTTTCTTGGTATCGCAGTAAATGCAGCGGCAGATGCGGTTTTCGGGGCTGACCACGCGGAACAGCTGCTTCAGCTCCTGCTCCGTGGTGGTGATGCAGCGGGGGTTATCGCATTTCATGCCGGAAAGGTATCCCTCCTCTGAGAGCTTCTTTGCAGGGGCATTGTCCTTTTCCGCCTCGCGCAGTAGCTTCAGGATCAGAGCCATGCGCATATACTTGCCGTTCTGTACCTGCTTGAAGTAGCAGGCGCGGGGATCGTCGTCCACGGCCACGCTGATCTCGTTGACACGAGGCAGGGGGTGCAGCACGATCATATCGGGCTTGGCAGCCTTCAGCTTTTCGGTATTGAGGATGTAGGCATCGCGCAGGCGCAGATACTCATCAATATCCGTAAAGCGTTCCTGCTGCACGCGGGTCATATAGAGAATATCCAGCGTGGGCATGACGGCCTCAAGATCTGCGGTTTCGGTATAAGTAAAGCCGCGATCCTTGGGGATCTCGTTCTTTACGTAGCCCGGCAGCTTCAGCTCGTCGGGAGAGATCATCACGAAATTGATGTTCTCGTAGCGGCAAAGCGCGGTGATCAGCGAATGCACGGTGCGGCCGAACTTGAGGTCACCGCAAAAGCCCACGGTAAGACCGGAAAATTTGCCCTTCTCGCGCTTGATGGTAAGCAGGTCGGCCAGCGTCTGGGTGGGATGGTGATGACCGCCGTCACCGGCGTTGATCACGGGGATACCGGCATTCAGCGAGGCAACCAGAGGCGCGCCCTCCTTGGGATGGCGCATGGCGATGATATCAGCATAGCAGCTGATGACCTTGGCGGTATCGGCAACGCTCTCGCCCTTGGAGGCGGAGGTGCTGCTGGCAGAGGAAAAGCCGATGACATTTCCGCCCAGCTCGTACATGGCCGCCTCAAAGGACAGACGCGTGCGGGTGGAGGGCTCAAAAAAGAGGGTGGCCAGCTTTTTGCCGCGGCAGACCTCGGCGTATTTTGCGGGGTTTTCAATGATATCTGCAGCAGTTGCCAGCAGCTCGTCTACCTCGGCAACGGAGAGATCAAGAATATCAACAACACTTTTCATTTCTGATGCTTCCTTTCTCTGCGGACATTATGCCTTTGCGCCGTTGACGGCAAGGTAATTTCTGATACGCTCCACGTTCTCCTTGTTGGCGGGATTCTTCTCCAGATACTCGATGATATCGTAAACGTCCACCACGGAGTATACAGGGAAGCCGAACTGCTCCTCGATCTCCTGCATAGCACCCTTCTCGGTCTGTCCCTTCTCCTTGCGGTCCACCATAATGAAGGTGGCAACCACGCGGGTTCCCTCCAAATTCTTCAGAATCTCCATGGATTCGCGGATAGCGGTTCCGGCGGTGATCACGTCCTCGATGATGACGATCTCCTCGCCTGCCTGGGGAACGTAGCCCACGAACGTGCCGCCCTCGCCGTGATCCTTGACCTCCTTACGATTGAAGAAGAAGGGCACGTCAAGGCCGTTCTTGGAAAGCGCCACAGCGGCGGAAATGGAAAGCGGAATGCCCTTGTAGGCAGGGCCGTACAGCACGGCCTTCTTCTTGCCCAGCTTATCGAAATAGGCCTTGGCATAAAACTCGCCCATTTTGGTGATCTGATCACCGGTCTTGATCATGCCGGCGTTCACAAAGTAAGGGATCTTGCGGCCGGACTTGGCGGTGAAATCACCGAACTTCAAAACACCGGCGCCCTCCAGAAACTGAATAAACTCTCTCTTATATGCTTCCATGTTCAAATCTCCTTTCAGTCTACAAACTCGGCCACGCAACGGTTATAGGCGGCAACCGGATCCTCCGCAGCGGTGATGGGACGGCCGACCACGATGTAGTCGGAGCCGATTTTTTTAGCCTCAGCGGGCGTCATCACGCGCTTTTGGTCGCCCTTGTCGCCGTCGGCAAAGCGGACGCCGGGAGTCACGGTTACAAAGCCCGCGCCACAGCGCTCGTGCACCTTGCCTGCCTCCAGCGGCGAGCAGACCACGCCGTCAAGACCTGCGGCCTTGGCATTGGAGGCGTAATGCATCACCACGTCGGCCACGGGATGGTCGATGAGCAGATCCTTGGTCATGTGCTCCTGATCGGTGGAGGTGAGCTGCGTCACGGCGATTAGGATGGGGCGGGTACCGTCCTCGCGGGTAAGACCCTCAAGAGCCGCCTCCATCATAGGAATGGTGCCACCGGCGTGGAGGTTGGTCATATCTACGTCAAGGCGGGAAAGAACCGCCATAGACTTTTTCACGGTGTTGGGGATGTCGTGGAGCTTCAGATCCAAAAAGATCTTGTGTCCGCGGCGCTTGATCTCCTTCACGATGGAAGGACCCTCGGCATAATAAAGCTCCATACCGATCTTCACGAAGGGCTTACGGTCCAGCCCCTCAAAGCGGTCAAGGAACGCAAATGTCTTTTCCGCGCTATCAAAGTCACACGCAATAATCACGTCTTTTCCCATTACTGTACACCTCCGATAATGTCACTTAAGGATTCGATTCTGTATTTTTCCATCACGCGCGGAAGATCGGCCACGATATCCCGACAAGCGTAGGGGTTCACGAGGTTAGCAGCGCCCACCTCGACGGCGGTGGCACCCGCCAGCATCATTTCGATCACGTCCTCAGCGGTGGAAACACCGCCCATACCCACCACAGGGATCTTCACGGCGTGGGCAACCTGATAGACCATACGCACCGCCACCGGGAAGATGGCAGAGCCGGAAAATCCGCCCATTTTATTGGCGATCACAGGCTTTCTTGTGCGCAGATCAATGCGCATACCAAGCATGGTATTGATGAGGCTGATGCCGTCGGCACCCGCCTCCTCGCAAGCCTTTGCGATAGATACGATATCCGTTACATTGGGGGAGAGCTTGATAATCACGGGCTTTGTCGTTACCTTTTTCACGGCACGCGTCACCTCGGCAGCTGCCTCGGGACTGGTGCCAAAGCTCATACCGCCGCCGTGCACGTTGGGGCAGGAGACGTTGACCTCCAGCCAACCGACCTGTGCTTCCTTATCAAGCTTTTCGCAGGTGTAGGCATAATCCTTCACAGAAAAACCGCTGACATTGGCCATGACGGGCTTATGAAAGCATTTGGCAAGCTTCGGCAGCTCTTCGGAAATGACCCTTTCCACGCCCGGATTCTGCAAACCGACGGCGTTGATCATGCCTGCCGTACACTCCGCGATGCGGGGCGTGGGATTGCCGAAGCGGGGATCCTTGGTGGTTCCCTTAAAGGAAAACGTGCCAAGACAGTTGATATCATAAAGCTCAGCAAATTCATAACCGTAACCGAAGGTTCCGCTGGCGGGCACCACGGGATTATCTAACTCGATACCGCAAAGGGTGACCTTGGTATTTACTTTTCCCATATGATGTCCTCCTTCAAAAGCACGGGGCCTTCCTTGCAAATGCGCTTGTTGCCGGTAACGGTCTTGCAGGAGCAGCCCATGCAAGCGCCAAAGCCACAACCCATGCGCTCCTCAAAGCTGAACTGTCCGCTGGTTACCGAGGCGCGGTAAATGGCCTTCAGCATGGGCTCGGGACCGCAGGTGTAAAAGTAAGAATAATGCTTTCCTGCCATGGCGTCGGTGACAAAGCCCTTGACGCCGTAGGAGCCATCCACGGTGGTGACGGTCACGTCAGCACCCAGCGCGCGGAATTCCTCCTCGTAAAAGATCTCGCTTTTGGTATTGAAGCCGAGAATGACGGAAACTTTTTTGCCCTGTGCGATCAATTCTCTCGCCAGCCAGTAAAGAGGCGGCACACCGACGCCGCCGCCGATCAGGAGGGGCGCGTCACCGGAGAGGGAGAGATCGTAGCCGTTGCCAAGTCCGGTGAGAACGTCCAGTTCCCCGCCCTGCATAGTACGCATCTGCTCGGTTCCTTTTCCGACAACTTTATACAAAATCGTGATTTTGTGCGAATCACAATCGCAGACCGAAATAGGCCGGCGCAGGAAAAGCCCGTCCAGCTTGATATTCACGAACTGCCCGGGACCGCTCACGGCGGAGCAGTCACCGGCCAGCACCATCCGCATCACCTGATCGGTTACGGGGGTGTTTTCGATAATGTTAAAAATTCCCTGTTTCATCATTTTCCTCACGCGTCAATGGTAGAAATGCAAAGCGTGGTTTCCTCCAGCACATCTAACAGCACGCGGACGGTATCCAGAGAGGTGAAGATATTGACGTTGTTTTCGGTAGCGCACTTACGGATCTCATAGCCGTCGCTCTGCTGACCCTGAGAGCCCACGTCGCTGGTGTTGATGATATAGGCGATATAGCCCTGTCTGATCTCTTCCTTGATCTCATCGCTGTCGTCGCTGATCTTCTTGACCACGTGGGTGCGGATGCCGTTTTCCTTCAGGAATTTAGCCGTACCGGCGGTCGCCTCGATATTAAAGCCAAGATTATAGAAGCGGCGAATGAGCGGCAGCGCCTCCTCCTTATCGCAATCCGCGATGGTGGCAAGCACGGAGCCGTAGTTTTGCAGCTTCATGCCGGATGCCTGCAAAGCCTTGTAAAGCGCGCGGTTCAGCTTGTTGTCGTAACCGATGGCTTCGCCCGTAGATTTCATTTCGGGAGAAAGGTAAGCATCAAGTCCGCGGATCTTGTTGAAGGAGAATACGGGAACCTTAACATACCAACGCGTCTTTTCTTCGGGATACAGGTGGAAAATGCCCTGCTCCTTGAGGGTCTTTCCCATAATGACCTCGGTGGCAATATCCGCAAGGCTGTAGCCCGTTGCCTTGGACAGGAACGGCACGGTACGGGAGGAACGGGGGTTCACCTCAATGATATAAACATTATCCTGAGGATCCACGATAAACTGAATGTTGAACAGACCCACGATACCGATGCCAAGACCCAGTTTCTTTGCGTACTGGAGGATGATTCCCTTCACCTTATCGGAGATCGAGAAGGTGGGATACACGCTGATGGAGTCACAGCTGTGGACACCGGTACGCTCGACCAGCTCCATAATGCCGGGCACGAACACGTCGCGGCCGTCGCAGATGGCGTCCACCTCGACCTCCTTGCCCTGAATATACTTGTCTACCAGCACGGGCTTGTCCTCGTCGATCTCAACGGCGGTCTTGAGGTAGTGGCGAAGCTGTGCCTCATTGGCCACGATCTGCATGGCACGACCGCCCAGCACGAAGGAGGGGCGCACCAGCACGGGATAGCCGATCTCGGAGGCGGCCTTGATGCCGTCCTCGATCTTGGTGACGGCCTGACCCTTGGCGCGGGGGATATCCAGATCGTTGAGCAGATGCTCAAAGGCGTTTCTGTCCTCTGCTCTGTCAATGGCGGCACAATCGGTACCGATCAGCTTGACACCACGGTCAAAGAGGGGCTGTGCCAGGTTGATGGCGGTCTGGCCGCCGAGAGAGGCAATGACACCCTCGGGCTGCTCAAACTCAATGATGTTCATCACATCCTCCACGGTGAGGGGCTCAAAATAGAGCTTGTCTGCCGTGGTGTAGTCGGTGGAAACGGTTTCGGGGTTGTTATTGATGATAATGGCCTCGTAGCCGGAGCGCTTGATGGTCTGCACGGCATGCACGGTGGAGTAGTCAAACTCTACGCCCTGGCCGATACGGATGGGGCCTGCGCCCAGCACCACGATCTTCTTCTTGCCCGTCAGGCGGGACTGATTCTCACCCTGATAGGAGGAGTAGAGGTAGGCGATATATTTGCCGGTATGCAGCGTATCCACCATACGGAAGGCGGGAGTGAGCTTCAGCTCATGGCGCTTGTTGTAAATATCAAGCTCGGTGCATTTCCAAAGCTTGGCGATGAACCTGTCAGAGAAGCCAAGGGCTTTAGCGGCGGTCAGCACCTTCTCGTCGCCGGGCTTTTCGGCAAGCAACCTTTCCATCTTGACGATGCGCTCGAGAGATTCCAGGAACAGCTCTGTGATCTGCGTTTTCTCATGAAGCTCTGCCACCGTCATACCGCGGCGCAGCAGCTCGGTAATGGCAAATACGTTGTCGTCACGGAACTCGCGGATATAGTCAACCAGCTGCTCGGTGGTCATGGGGTCAAATTTCGGCAGATGGAAGTGATAAGCGCCGATCTCAAGAGACCGCACGGACTTGAGCATACACTCGTCCAGCGTAGAGCCGATGCCCATCACCTCACCGGTGGCCTTCATCTGGGTGCCCAGGACATTGGCGGCGTTGGTGAATTTATCGAAGGGGAAACGGGGGAACTTGGCCACAATGTAGTCAAGTCTGGGCTCGATGGCAGCGGTGCCGCCGGCCACGGGAATCTCCTCCAGAGCCATGCCCACGGCGATCTTTGCCGTCACACGGGCGATGGGGTAGCCGCTGGCCTTGGAGGCCAGCGCGGAGGAACGGGACACGCGGGGATTGACCTCGATAAGGTAGTACTCGCTGCTGTCGGGATTCAGCGCGAACTGCACGTTGCAGCCGCCCTCGATCTTCAGCTCACGGATGATCTTCAGCGCGCTGTCGTTGAGCATTTTCAGATCGTGATCGTTAAGGGAGAGGATGGGGGCAACTACGATGGAGTCGCCGGTGTGAACACCAACGGGATCCATGTTCTCCATACCGCAGATGGTAATAGCGTGATCGTTTCCGTCACGCATGACCTCGAACTCGATCTCTTTGTAACCCTTCACGCTCTTCTCGATCAGCACCTGATGTACGGGAGAGAGCTTAAAGGCGTTGATACCGATCTCCACAAGCTCCTTTTCGTTGTAAGCAAAACCGCCGCCGGTACCACCAAGGGTAAAGGCGGGA
Organism: Oscillospiraceae bacterium; assembly: GCA_015064005.1. Taxonomy (GTDB): domain Bacteria; phylum Bacillota; class Clostridia; order Oscillospirales; family CAG-272; genus Firm-07. The sequence goes on along the minus strand of SVTA01000009.1, from coordinate 18,820 downwards.
CGCAGCACCACGGGATAACCGATGCGCGCGGCGGCCTCCTTGGCCTGCTCCAGATCGTAGGTGATCTCGGAGGGGATAGTGGGCTCACCGATGGACTGACACAGCTCCTTGAAGAGCTCTCTGTCCTCGGCGCGCTCAATACTCTCACTGCTGGTGCCCAAAAGCTCTACGCGGCACTCCTTCAGAACGCCCTTCTTCTCCAGCTGCATGGCAAGGTTCAGGCCGGTCTGACCGCCGATACCGGGGAGAATGGCGTCGGGCCGCTCATAACGGAGGATCTTGGCGATATATTCCAGCGTAAGGGGCTCCATATAGACCTTATCCGCAATGGTGGTATCGGTCATGATGGTGGCGGGGTTGGAATTGACAAGCACCACCTCGTACCCCTCCTCCTTGAGGGCAAGGCACGCCTGCGTGCCCGCGTAGTCAAATTCCGCAGCCTGGCCAATCACAATGGGGCCGGAGCCGATGATCAGAATTTTTTTGATGTCTGTTCTTTTTGCCATAATAATATCCTCCTACGTTACTTGTAATTATAAACGATTTTGCCGTCGCAGACCGTCAGAAGGTTGCGACCGAAGAGCCTGTCCCCTGCAAAGGGGGTGGCGCGACCCTTGGAGAGGAATTCCTCCGGGTCTACCGTGACCTCTGCGGCAAGATCCCACACCGTGTAATCGTTGCCAAGGGGCAGACCAAAGCGACGCCGGGGCGCCATTGCCATCAGGTCAACCAGCTTTTCCAGCGTGATCACGCCGGGCTTCACCAGCCTTGTATACATCACCGGAAAGGCGGTTTCCAGTCCCACAATGCCGAAGGGGCTGCCGATAAGACCACGACTCTTTTCCTCGGCGGAATGGGGGGCGTGGTCTGTGGCGATCATGTCAATGGTACCGTCCACAATTCCCTCCACCAGCGCTTCCCTGTCGGCCTTATCCCGCAAGGGGGGATTCATTTTGAAGCGGCCGTCCTCCTGCAGAAAGCTGTCGTCCAGCACCAGATAGTGCGGGCCGGTCTCGCAGGTGATGTTGACGCCGTTTTTCTTTGCCTCACGGATCAGCGCCACGCTTTCCTTGGTGGAGATGTGGCATACGTGATAGGCGCAGTCGGTTTCCTTTGCCAGCGCGATATCGCGCTTCACCTGCAGCCACTCGCTTTCTGAGTTGATGCCCCGGTGGCCGTGGGTTTTAGCGTAGGTGCCGTCGTGAATATATCCAATACCCTCGTATTTGATCTCGCAATGAGCCACGATCATCTTGTTCAGCGCCCTCGCCTGCTCCATTGCTGAGCGCATCAGACTATCGGAGCGAACGTCCACACCGTCGTCGGAAAATCCCGCAACGTAAGGCGCCATGGCAGCCATATCCGACAGCACCTCGCCCTTTTCACCTACGGTAATGGAGCCGTAGGGGGTCACGTGGATAACCGCATCCCGCTCAATGACATCCAGCTGCTCCCGCAGGTGAGGCAGACTGTCCGGCACGGGGGAAAGGTTGGGCATGGTGCAAACGGCGGTATAACCGCCCCTTGCTGCCGACCGTGATCCTGTTGCAATGGTTTCTTTATACAAAAAACCCGGCTCTCTGAAATGCACATGCACATCACAAAAACCGGGGAAAGCAACATATTCGGGGCTGTGGGCCTCGGAAACCATTTCAGCGGGGACGGAAAAAAGAGAGGGAGAAATGCCGGCCGTCGTCAGAAAATCAACATTCAACTGCTTCCGCTTCGTCATAGCCTGCTCCTTTCACTTGGTGGCTTCCCCGCGCGCCGCGGCACGCGGGGATAGCATCATACAACTTATCTTTATTATTATAACTATTTTTACCGATTTTGTCAAGAGGAAAAACCTATATTCTTCGCCAAAATACGCGGGGCGGCAGAGTCAGTTTTTGGACTGATTCCCCTTTCGTTGCTCCTTGATCATGGCGTACTTCATATCCCACAGCTTACGGGAAAGATCCACATAGTAATTGTGGGGATTTTCAAAGCGCTTGACCTCCTCCCAGATGCTGTCAAGTGAGCTTCTGCAATGGGCGCGGATCTCCTCGATGGCCGGTAGTTCATATACCTGCTTTCCAGCCTTGAAAACAGGCACCAGCAGCTCTTCGGCACGGAAATTTGTCAGCGTCTTTGTCTTCCACGTGTTTTCGGGATCGAAGATCTCAAGGGGTTTTGTGTCATCCACGGTTTCGTCATATACGCAGATAAGGTCAGCCTCCGCCTTGCCGGTATCCTTGCCAAAAAGGCGGTATACCCTTTTGAAATGGGGCGTGGTGATCTTACCCACATTCTCGCTCAGCTTGATCTTGGGCTTGATGTTACCTGCCTCGTCCTCCACAGCGCAGAGCTTATAAACGCCGCCGAACACAGGATCACTCTTGGAGGTAATGAGGCGCTCACCAACGCCAAAGGCGTCTACCTTAGCACCCTGATGCAGCAGGCCGCGGATGATGTATTCATCCAGCGAGTTGGAGGCAACGATCCTGCATTCCGTCAGCCCTGCCTCGTCCAGCATCTCGCGGATCTTGCAGGAGAGATAGGTAATATCGCCGGAATCGATGCGCACGGCGCATTTGGTAATGCCCTGCGGCAGCAGCACCTCCTTGAATACCCGGATGGCGTTGGGAACGCCGGATTCCAGCACGTTGTAGGTGTCCACCAGCAGCGTGGCGTTGTTCGGATAGATCTCGCAGTAGGCGCGGAAGGCCTCGTACTCGGTATCAAACATCTGCACCCAGGAGTGCGCCATAGTGCCTGTTGCCGGCACGCCGTAGACCTCGTCCGCAATGGCGCAGGCGGTGCTGGAAACGCCGCCGATATAAGCGGCACGCGCGCCGAGAATGGCGGCATCAGCGCCCTGGGCGCGGCGAGAGCCAAACTCGCTGACGGCACGCCCCTTGGCTGCTCTCGTAATGCGGGCGGCCTTGGTGGCAATCATGGATTGATGGTTCAGGATCATCAGCAGATAGGTTTCGATGAACTGTGCCTCCATGGTGGGGGCGCGTACCGTCATGATCGGTTCACCCGGGAAGATCACAGTGCCCTCCGGCACAGCCCAGATGTCACCGGTGAACTTGAAATGCCGGAGATAATCGAGAAAATCCTCGTGGAAGCAGCCCTTTCCGGCAAGGTAGGCAATATCCTCCTCGTCAAAATGCAGGTCGTTGATGTACTCTACCACCTGCTCAAGCCCTGCGGCTATGGCATAGCCGCCCTTGTCGGGATTGCTGCGGTAAAACACATCAAAATAGGCAATCTGATCCTTCATGCCACGGCGAAAATAGCCGTTGGCCATAGTGATTTCATAATAATCAAACAGCATGGTGAGATTACGGGAAAGCTTTTTCATCATGCACCTCCAGTGACATACTTTAACCATTATTATAACACACCGCCACTCTAAAATAAAGTATTTTCACAAAAAAAGTAAGGGATTGCAATATTTTGTAAAATGTGCTATAATCAAAAGGTCAAAAACGAAGGGAGGGATGGGATTGCGCACGGATACCAAACGGCGGCTCTGCTGCGGGCTGTTGCTTTTCGGCTTTTTTCTGACTGTACTGATACTGACGCTGATATTTTGGGATAGCCTTGTGACACTGGTCAGCGATCCCGTGGCCTTCGAGGCGCTGATGGCCGAGGCCGGCCTCGGCGGCAGATTGATTTTTGTGGGACTGATGGCTGCGCAGGTGGTGTTGGCTATTATTCCCGGCCATCCCTTTGAGATCGTGGGCGGCTATTGCTTCGGCCCCGTGGAGGGCACAATTCTGACGCTGTTTGGCGCAGCGCTCGGTTCTGCCGCTGCATTTCTGCTCTCAAGGCTGCTTGGCTCCCGCGCCGTGGCTGCCTTTTATTCCGAGGAAAAAATGCAAAAAGCAGCCTTCCTGCGTGTGAAAGAGCGACAGAACCTCCTGACCTTCATCGCCTTTCTCATCCCCGGACTGCCGAAGGATATGCTGGCGTATCTGCTGGGACTCACCAAAATGCGCTTCGGCACCTTTCTTCTGCTTTCCACCGCCGGACGCTTCCCTGCCATTCTCATGGCCGTGCTTGGCGGCGCCGCCGTACAAAGCAAAAGCCTTTCGATTGCCATCGGCTTTGCCGTTGCAACCGCCCTGACCCTTGCCGTCAGTTTGATTCTTTACCGCAGTCACAAGAAAAAGCTGCCGTAACCAAAAAAGAAGCCCGAGGTACTGCCCCGGGCTTTTCTTATACCTGAAAAATGCGCTGATATTGCTTGCCGAGAAGCGCTGCCTCCAGCGTTGGGCGGAGCTTTGAAAAGTCCGCCACCAGCGAATGCGGCTTCCCCTCCGGATCATCCTGCGACATGGGCACGAAATAGACGTTTTTCCGGCAAAGCAGCGTGCCGATGTTTTTGAGGTTAGCGGAAAGCGCATCATTGGAGGCAAGGGCGATGATCAATGGCCTGTCGCTGCGCAAATGCGCCTTGGCGGCCATGGTCACGGCAGTATCCGTGATGCCGGCAGCCATTTTTGCCAGCGTATTACCCGTGCAGGGGCAAATGACCAGCGCCTCCAGCGGCACCTTAGGCCCCAGCGGCTCCGCTTCAACAATGCTGTGGATCACTTCCCTGCCCGTAACTTCCTCCAGACGATCCACCACGTCCCTCGCGGGTGAAAAACGTGTATCCGTTGCATAAACCGTTTCACTGACAATTCCCTGCACCGCAAAATCCCGCGCAAGGTGAGAAAGCTCCTCCAGCGACCTTGAGATGGTACAAAAGGAGCCACAAAGCGCAAATCCGATCATATAACTCCCTCCTCCCGCATTTTCTCCAGCACCGTATCGGCAATGATGACGCCGGCGCTCCGTGGCGCGTATTTTCCGGGCAGCGACAGCGCAAAAATGGAGCGAATACCGTATTTGGCGGCAGCACCGGCATCGATCCCTCCGGGTGCGGAGGCAAGATCGATCAGTAGCGTTTCCCGATCAAACCATCCCAGCACCTCGGCGTCAAACAACCGACTCGGCACCGTGTTGAATACCGCGGCATATCCCTGTGCCAGCCGCCGCAGAGCTTGAGGCTCACACAGCGAAACCGTGCCGCATCCAAGGCGCCGCGCCGCATCCAGCGCCGCACTTTTCCGCGCCGCCACCGTAACTCTCGCACCCATGGCACACAAAAGCATGACCAGCGCCTTGGCCACACGGCCAAAGCCCGTTACCGCCACCGGCAGTCCTGCCACCGTCAGCGGCAGCTCCTGCATCAGGATCATCACCGCGCCCTCCGCCGTCGGCAGGGCATTTTTTTGTTGTAGCGCCTCGCTTTCAAAGTAATCAAACACCTGTAGCCCGCTCCGCTCTGCCTCCGCTCTTGCCACCTCGTCCAGCTTGCCCGCCGCCAGAAGCGTTCCCTCCGGCAGCGCCGCAAACAGTGTTTTCAAAAGGAGGGGCGGAAGCTCCTGCATCAGGGGCGTAGCCACTCGCGTGCCGTCGTGGGCGGCCGGCAGAGGCAGCACCACTGTCGATGCGTCTGTCACCGCTGCACGCCAATCCTCAAAATAACGAATATCCGGCGGTACCGCATCCGGCGGTAAGCCGTATATCCTTGGCGTTAGCCCCGCCGCGCGCAAACGGTCAGCCACAGCCGCCTGTCGCAGATCGCCGCCAAGAACGGCAATAACCTTATCTCTGTTCATTGCATTCCCCTTGTCATTTCAGGCAAGAGAGTCTCTTGCCCCTCGGGGAGAGAAAACGGGTCACACCCACAAAGGGTGCGACCCGTCACTTGACACTCTCCCTTACTATTCACAGAATATGTCGGAGGTTGTATATTGGTGTCGATCAGAAGAAGGAAAGCTGATCGGTTTCGTTGATGCCGTCAAAAACGCCTGCCTGACGCAGCGTTTCCATCACGCTCTTGTTGAGACCGGCTCTGATCTGCACATCCTCCACAGAGAAGAAGGGCTCCTCATTTCTTGCCTTGATGATACTCTCTGCCGCGTTTTCGCCTACACCGTCCAGCGCGGAGAACGGCATGCGGATGCTGCCGTTTTCAGGCAGGAATACCCGCGCATCTGACTTTTCAAGGTCAATGGGAAGGAAGCGGATACCGCGTGCCATACATTCGTTGATAAGCTGCAGCGTAGGCATAGAGGCCTGCTCCTTGGGAGAAGCGGTGCGATCTCGGGTGCGCTTATCAATATCCTTAATGGTGGCCACCACGCGGGATTTGCCGCCCATGACGATGGCTGCGTCAAAGCCGCCGGGCGCCACCGTAAACATAGCGGCATAGAAGGCAAGAGGCATATGCACCTTATACCAGCCGAGACGGATGGCAGACATGACGTACGCGGCGGCGTGCGCCTTTGGAAACATATATTTGATCTTTTTACAGGAGCCAATGTACCACTCCGGCACGTTGTGCTCCCGCATCTCGGCCTCCCATTCCGGCGTCAGACCCTTACCCTTTCGCACCGCCTCCATGATCTTAAAGGCGTGGGCGTTTTCAAGACCGTAGCGAATCAGGTCGTTCATGATGTTGTCACGACAGCCAATTACGTGAGAAATATCGCAGATGCCCTCCTTGATGAGATCCTGGGCGTTGCCGGTCCACACGTCTGTACCGTGGGAAAGGCCGGAGATCTGCAACAGATCCGCAAAGGAGCGGGGCTTTGCCTCCTCCACCATCTTCATCACAAAGCGTGTGCCGAACTCCGGCAGACCGTAGGTGCCAAGCTGGGCGTCGATATCCTCCGGCGAGATGCCGAGAGGCTTGGTGGAAAGGAAGAGATCGTACACCTCACGGGCGTTCATGGGCACGTCCATGACGCTGGTGCCGGAAAAGCGCTCGATCCATTTGTACTTGGTGGGAATATCGTGCCCCAGCTCATCCAGCTTCAGAAGTGTGTCGTGAAGATACTCGAAGGTGAAGTGAGTGGTAACAATATCGGAGTTGGGGTCGTCGGCCGGATGTTGCACAGGGCAGAAATCGTAAATTTCATACTCCTTCGGTACCACCACGATGCCACCGGGATGCTGACCGGTAGAGCGCTTCACACCCTCACAATGCTTGGCAAGGCGCTCCATTTCCGCGCGTGGCAGAGAGATATTCTTCTCCTCAAGATACTTCAGCACAAAGCCGAACGCAGTCTTTTCCGCAATGCCGCCGATTGTGCCGGCACGGAACACGTTCTCCGCGCCAAACAGCTCCTCGGTGTATTTATGCACCTTGCCCTGCACCTCCCCGGAGAAGTTCAGGTCAATATCCGGCGATTTATCGCCAAAGAAGCCAAGGAAGGTCTCGAAGGGGATATCGTGGCCATCGTTATTCATTTTGGTGCCGCATTTGGGGCAGTTTTTATCCGGCAGATCAAAGCCGGAGCCAATGCCCTCCGGTACATCGAACTCGCTGTGCTGACATTTGGGACACCAATAATGAGGCGGCAGCGGGTTGACCTCTGAAATACCTGCCATAGAGGCAACCACGGAGGAACCCACGGAGCCGCGGGAGCCTACGAGATAGCCCTGACTCTCGCTGTACCACACCAGCTTTTGGGCTATCATATACAGCACCGCAAAGCCGTTCTTGATGATGGAGGTCAGCTCCTTATCCAGTCGCTTTTCCACAATCTCCGGTAAGGGGTCGCCGTACATGGATTTGGCACGCTCGTAGCAGATACGCTGCAGATCCTCCTCCGCACCCTCCATATTGGGCGTAAAGGTGCCCTTGGGGAAGGGGCGGATATCGCTATCAATCTGATCGTTGATGGCGTTGGTGTTGGTCACCACCACCTCATAGGCCTTTTCCTCACCGAGGTAGGCAAATTCCTCCAGCATCTCCTCCGTGGTGCGGAAATAGAGGTGTGAGTCCCGATCCTCATTTTTGAATTTGACGCTGACAAGGATCTTTCGGTAGATCTCATCCTCGTCGTCGGTGAAATGCGCGTCACAGGTGGCAACCACGGGAATGCCCAGCTTCTCACCCAGCGCTACCACGCGGCGATTGAGATCACGGAGATCCTCCTCGCTCTTGACGGAGAATCTGTCGTCGTCGATCATAAAGCTGTTGTTGCAGATGGGCTGGATCTCCAGATAATCGTAGAATTTGGCGATCTCCTCAATCTCGCCCTCGGGCTTATTTTGCAGCATGGCCGTGATCAGCTCGCCCGCCTCACAGGCGGAGCCGATAATCAGACCCTCACGGTGCTTTTCCAGCACGGTTTTCGGCACGCGCGGCACCTTGCGGAAATAGTCGAGATAGCTATAGGAAACCAGCTTATAAAGGTTCTTTAAGCCTACCTTGTTTTTTACCAGAATGATCTGATGATAGGTGGGCAGCTGCAGGGGGTTGGCATTGGCGCTCATTTCGCTTTGCAGGTCCTTGAAGCTGCGGATATCCAGCTGCAGCATCTTTTCCTGCATCTTGAAATAGATCATTGCGAGCATTTCCGCGTCGTCAGAGGCGCGGTGATGGTTGAAATCTCCAAGGTCAAAATATTTGGCCAGAATATTCAGCTTGTGACTCTTCAGCTCCTTGTTCAGGTGCCGGGAGAGTGCCAGCGTATCGAGATAAGGATTCTCAAAGGGCAGCTCCAGACGCTTTGCCGCCACACGGATAAAGCCGATATCAAAATCCGCGTTGTGGGCGATCAGCAGTCGATTGCCGACAAACGCAAGGAACTCGGGCAGCACCGCGTCAACGGTGCGCGCATCCTTTACCATCTCGTCGGTGATACCGGTCAGCTCCACCACCTCCTGCGGAATGGGCATTCCCGGGTTAACGAAGGTGTTGTAGCGATCCAGCACCTGCCCGTTCTTCACCAGCACGGCGCCGATCTCGGTAATGCCGCAGGTGCTGTTGGAAAGACCCGTGGTTTCAATATCAAAGACCACAAATTCATCCTCAAAGCTTCCCTCATAGGTGCCGTAAAGAGCGCTGGCGGTATCGTTGACGAAATACGCCTCCATACCGTAAATGACCTTTTGGCCGATCTTTTCACTAACCAGCATTGCGTCCTGATAAGCCTGCACATTGCCGTGGTCGGTGAGCGCCACCGCCGGGTGCCCCCATTGGTTTGCCAGCTTGACCACGTCGGCGGGTGGGATCATCGCATCCATGGCAGACATGGTGGTATGCAGATGCAGCTCCACGCGCTTCACGGGTGCCTCATCCTTTCGGCGCAGCCGCTTGACAACAGCGATATCGGTGTAATAGAAGGTGATATCGTCATCCATCACCTCGCGATGCATGTCCCGCTTACCGTAGCCCTGCAGGGCTACGGCCATACCGTCCTTGACGGCGCCGGAAAGTGCCTTGGCATCCTCCTCGGCAAGACCGAATTTTTTCACGGTAAGCGAGGAGTTACCGTCAGTGAGATTGAAGGAAACATTGAATTTATCCCCTGCCCTGTTCGGCTCCGATGTAAAGCCAAACACCTCGCCCAGCACCACCAGACCGCGCATGGGATGATCCACATGGGCGATGGGTGTGGGACGGATATGAAAGGGTGCGCCGATCACAAAATCCGGCGCGGAAATATCGTAGGAGCGGCGGCCGATACGGCACACACCATCGGTGATCTCCGGCGCGCCGACCTCTCCCTGCAGGGACATTTTGCGGTCGCGATTATCCTCGGGCGCCTCGGCTGCCGCGGCATTTGCCTGATCCCGCGCCGCATTCTCCCGGGCGATCTGCCGCCGCTGCATATCCGCCTTCAAGGTAGCCAGCTCCTCGGAGCCGCTGAAATGATAGCCGGATGCCAGCTCCTCGGAATGGCGGATCTCTACCTGATAGGAAAGCCCGAACTCGCTGCGGATGATACCGGAGATCACCTCCGGCGTATCCGCTTCGCGGATCAGCAGAAGGCTGTTGTCCACGAAGGGCATTTCGATAATTACGGTGCTGCCCTCAAGATAAGCCTTATAGGCATGAAAAAAGCCACGGGCCACAATGCCAATGCGCTGCGTTTCCTCTAAAATTTCCGGTATGTAGGACTCACCGAACCGCTCGGCGGGATAATGCGGCAGGATACGCACGCCGGCAAGCTCATAGGCCTTGGCGATCTCGTTCTCCGCACGGTAAAGCCGGCTCTTGGAGATCAGCTCCGGAAAATCAGCGCCGATCTCCAGCATACGGCGCTCCTTGTCGGCACGCACCACAATATTAGTGGCCTGGCGCATAAAGGAGGCGGTTATCTCGTCGGGAGTATATTTGGAAAGAATGTCAAACAGAGTTTTTTGTGCCATGTGCGGTTCCTTTCCTTTTTACTTTTGTCTTTTATTATTTATTGGCAAGAGCCTTGATCTCTGCGATCAGCGTGTCAATGATCGCTTCCTCCGGTATCTTACGCAGCACCTCGCCGCGGGCGATGAGGAGCGCTTCACCCACTCCGCCGCAAATACCGATGTCAGCCTCTCGCGCCTCACCGGGGCCGTTTACGGGGCAGCCCATCAGCGCTACGCGCAGCGGTACCTCCCGCAGTCCTTCAGCATCCACAGCACGCTCAAATCGCTCTACAAGCGAAATGAGATTAATCTTCGTCCGGCCACAGGTGGGGCAGCTGACGATATTCATGCCGCTTTTTCCTTCCATGCCGATGGCGGAAAGGATGGAGCGCGCAGCGGCGATCTCCTCTACAGGATCTGCTGTGAGCGAAACGCGCACGGTATCGCCAATACCCTCCAGCAGCAGTGTGCCAATGCCAATAGCGCTCTTGATACTGCCTGCAAGCCGCCCTCCCGCCTCGGTCACGCCGAGGTGAATGGGGTAATCGCACCGTGCGGCAACCAACCGATTGGCAGCGATCATGGTGGGCACGTCGGAGGCCTTGATGGAAATGACCGTGTCGGTGAAATCAAATTTTTCAAGCAGCTCCACGTGATAAAAGGCGCTGGCAGCCAGAGCCTCGGCTGTGGGGGCGCCGTATTTTTCGAGAATATGCTTTTCAAGCGATCCGCTGTTTACCCCAATGCGGATGGGAATGCCGGCGGCGCGGCAAGCGGTGCAAACCGCCTTTACCCGGTCCTCTCCGCCGATATTGCCGGGATTGATGCGGATTTTGTCCACGCCGATCTCCGCGCAACGGACAGCCACGCGGTAGTCATAATGGATATCCGCTACCAGAGGCACCTCCGGCAGCGCGTTTCTGATCTCAAAAACGGCGTTTGCCGCCGCCATGTCCGGCACGGTTACGCGCACGATCTCGCAGCCGGCAAGGCACAGTGCCTTGATCTGCGCCAAAGTAGCAGCGACGTCTGCCGTGTCGGTATTGGTCATGGACTGTATGGCAACGGGAGCGCTGCCGCCGACGGTGATACCGCCGACTTTAACGCTCCGCGTGCTTCTTCGGATCTCGTTATAGTTCATCATATAAACAGCTTGACAACATCCTTGCAGAGGATCAGTGCCATCAAAAGAAAGAGCAGCAGGATCCCCGCAAAATGAATATATCCTTCCACATTTTTGTTGATGGGACGACGGATGATCGCCTCGATCAGCAGGAAAAAGAGTCGTCCGCCATCCAGCGCCGGAATCGGCAGCAGATTGAAAATGCCAAGATTGACGGTGATCACCGCCACGAGATACAAAAAGCTCTCCGGGCCGATCTTGGCTGCCGTTACCATTCCCTCCGTCACACCGACGGGGCCGGACATGGCATCAAGGCCAAATCTACCGGTAATCAGGTCAAACAGCGAGTCGAATACCATTTTCACCATGGAGGCGGCTCTGGTAAAGCTCTGCTTGATCACGTTTCCGGGGGTCTTTGCCTCCGGCAGCACGTAAAAATCAAACACGCCAAACACCACACCCTCGGACTCCTCCGTGGGAAAGATCACATCCTCCAGCACCTTCACCTCGCCGTCACGCTTCACGGTAAGATCAACGGGCTTGTAGCCGTTATATATGATCTCGTAGTTCAGCTCGTTGCCGGAAAAGACGCGCACACCGTTGACGTGGGTGATCACGTCACCGGCCTGCAGACCGGCGGCAGAGCTGGTTGCGCCCTCGCGGAAGCTGTCAACGGTGGTTGAGGGAATCTGGGGAGAAATGCAGACCAGCACAATGGACAAAATCAGCCCCAGCAGCAGGTTCATTGTGGCGCCGGCGCCCATAATCAGCATGCGCTGCCATGCTTTTTTGTTGCAAAGCGCGTGGGGATCATTCGTCTCCTCATCCTCGCCCACCATACTGACGAAGCCGCCGATGGGGAGCAGGCGCAGCGAATATTCGGTCACGGGAAGACCGTCTGAGCGCGGAGGGATCTCGGCTTCCTCCGCCTCCGTTACCTTTGTAAAGAAAAAGCGCCACTGATTTCCCTTTTTGGAAATCAGGCGAGGGCCCATGCCCAGCGAAAATTCATGAATGCCGACGCCGCAGGCGCGGGCGACAAGAAAATGGCCAAGCTCGTGGATCATGATCATCACACCGAAGGAAAAAATGGCCAGCAAAATATAAAGGAAGGTCAACGTAACATCTCCTTGTAACAAAACGAAATTCAAATCAGTGCAAGCGCGCGCTCTCTCGCCTCGCGGTCTGCGTCGAGGATCTCCTGCAGGCTCACGGCTTTTGCCGCGTGCGGCATATCCTCGGTCACGCGCAGCACAACGTCAAACAGTGACAGCAGCGAAATGCGGTGCTGCAGAAAAGCCGCAACGGCGACCTCGTTGGCCGCATTCAGCGCGGCGGGAGCGCCGCCGCCAAGCGCCAGCATCCGCTTTGCCAGCGGCAGAAGCGGAAAGGTTTCGCCATCGGGCTCCGCAAAGGTCAGCTTGCCCGCCTTGACAAGATCGAGGGGTGGGATTACCGCAGCGGTGCGGCGGGGTGAGGTCAGCGCGTACTGCACGCAAAGACGCATATCCGGCACCGACATCTGGGCGATCACGCTATTATCAATATACTCGACCATCGAGTGGATTATGCTCTCGCGGTGCACCACCACGTCGATTTTAGAGGCGTCCAGCCCAAACAGGTGCGCCGCCTCGATCACCTCAAAGCCCTTGTTCATCAGGGTAGCGGAATCCACGGTGATCTTGGCGCCCATTTGCCAGGTGGGGTGCGCCAGCGTCTGATCGACGGTAATATCGGTAAGATCGGCTCTTTTTTTGCCGAAAAAGGGGCCGCCGGAGGCGGTCAGGATCAGCTTTTTGATCTCGCCGTGGGCGCCGGCACGCAGGCACTGGTCAATGGCGCAGTGCTCACTGTCTACCGGTGTAATGCGCAGACCGCGTTCCCTTGCCTCCGCCATCACGATATCGCCGGCCACCACCAGAGACTCCTTGTTGGCCAGCGCCAAGTGCTTTCCGGAGCGCAGCACAGCAAGGGTGGGGGCAAGCCCCGCCTCGCCTAAAATGGCATTGACGGCAAATTCTGCCTCGGTATCGGCGATCATTTCAAGCACCCCTGCCTCACCGCCGTAAACGCGGATCGGGGTATCCGCCAGTGCTGTGCGCAGCGAAGTGGCAGCGGTCTCATCGCTCATGGCAACGGCCTGCGGCCGGAATTCCCTTGCCTGCTCAGCCACACGCTGCCAGCTTTTGTTGGCGGAAAGCGCCTTTATCGGTATGGCGTGCTGACGGGCAACATCAAGCGCCTGTTCACCGACGGAGCCGGTGGAGCCCAAAATGATCGTACTTGGAAAATTAGCATTCATATCAGTAGAAAAAGGGGAAATAGGTAGAAACGATCAGCACCAGCACCGTTACGGCCATGCTGGAATCAAAGCGATCCAGCATACCGCCGTGTCCCGGCAGCATCCAGCCAAAATCCTTGATACCCTGCTGGCGCTTGATGGCGGACATCATCAGATCACCGATCTGCGATACGACACCGATAACAAGGCCGCTGATGCCCAGCACCAGGTAATTGGGGGTCACGTGGAAGCAGCGCGCGACCACAAAGCCGTACAGCAGCGTGGTCAGTGCACAGCAGACAAAGCCGCCCACGGCACCCTCCACCGTCTTTTTAGGACTGACCCGCGGGATCAGCTTATGCTTGCCAAACAGGCGTCCGGCAAAGTAAGCGCAGCTGTCCGTTACCCAAGCAAATACAAAGGGGATCAGGAACAGGTATCTGCCAAACTGCGGTACGTCACGCAGCACGATCACGCCGGCGTTGGCACCCACAATGTAAGCAGAGGTCATAAAGGCAAGGCCGATCTTGCCGGTATCCAGCTTTCCAAATTGAAAGACCATCACGGCAAAAAGGTAGATGGCAATGGCAAGCACGGAAAAAATCGCGATCTGTCGGTAGGCGTGGAGATCCTGTCTCATCACGCGCGCCAGCATCGGAAAGCAGAAGGACGCAAGATAAAACGGCACGCTGACGAAATAATTCTTGTCAAGTGAAAGACCGTGGAGCAGCTCCCACACGGAAAACAGAGAAATGAGAGAGATCAGCAACGGAAACGCATAATTCAAAATGTTCGTGGGCTCCACAGGCGCGGAAAACCAGAAAAATGGGAAAATACCCAAAACGGCGATCACGGCTGTGATGATCCGGGTCTTCATCGTTAAAATCCTCCAAAATCGGCTCAAACGCCGCCAAAACGGCGCTTGCGCGTGTAATATTCGGCAATGGCGGCATCCAACTCCGCGGGGCCGAAATCCGGCCATAGCACGTCTGTAAAATACAGCTCCGCATAGGCGGCCTGCCACAGCAGGAAGTTGGAAATGCGCAGATCTCCGCCGGTGCGGATGATCAAGTCGGGGTCGGGGCTTGCGGCCGTGTACAGCGCCGCGTTCAGCTCCGCCTCGGTCACATTTTTCTTGCCTGCGGCAAGCAGACGGTTGCAGGCAGTGACAAGCTCGCTGCGCCCGCCGTAATTCAGGGCAATATTGAGTATACGGGTGCGGTCGCGGGTCAATGCCTCCAGCCGCTCCATTCTTCCCCTTCTCTTGTCATCAAAAGCCGATTTATCCCCCAAAAAGCAAATGCGGAATTCGTACTGATCCAGCTTTTTCTCACATTCGCCAAGGTAGGTATCCATCAGCTTCATGATGGCATTGACCTCGCGGGGCGGGCGCTTCCAATTTTCCGTGGAAAAGGCGTAAAAGGTAGCCGCCTCAAGCCCCAGCCTGCCGCAATGGTCTACAATGGCGCGAAAGGCCTTGACACCGAAGGCATGGCCATGTTCCCGGGGAAGCCCCCGCTTTTTGGCCCAGCGGCCGTTGCCGTCCATGATAAAGGCTACATGGCGAAGAACGGGTGTCGCTCCCGTTTCGTTCGTTTTTTCAGACATAAAAACCTCTCAAGCTTCATAGAAAGGGGGCGGAGGGCCTTTGCCGGGTCCCGCCGCCCACGTTGTCAGATGGCCATGACGTCCTGCTGCTTCTTGGCAACGGAGGCATCGATCTGCTTGATATACTTATCGGTGAGGTCCTGCACGGACTTTTCAGAGGCCTTTCTCTCGTCCTCGGTCATATCGCCGTCCTTCTCCATCTTCTTGCAAAGATCGTTGGCATCGCGACGAATATTACGAACGGCAACCTTTGCCTCCTCGCCCATCTTCTGCACCTGCTTGCACAGATCCTTTCTGCGCTCCTCGGTCAGCTGCGGGAAGGCGAGGCGGATCACCTGGCCGTCATTGTTGGGAGTAATGCCCACGTCGGAGGCAAGGATCGCCTTCTCCATTGCCTTAAGGGTAGAGGCGTCGTAGGGCTTGATCACCAGCGTACGCGCGTCAGCAGTACGGATATCGGCCATGGAGGTCAAGGGCGTGGGAGAGCCGTAATACTCAAAGCTCACGCGGTTCAGTACGGCGGCGTTGGCCTGGCCGACACGGATGGTATCAAAATTGCTTTCAAGAACGGAAATGGCCTTGCCCATTTTTTCTTCAAACTCTTTGGTGTTCAGCTTCATGATATACTCTCACTTTCATATGTATTTCAGCGGTGCAACTCGGTTCCAATATGCTCACCCATCACGACCCGGTAGATGTTGTCGGGATCGTTGAGGGCAAAGGCGTAGCAGCGAATATCGTTTTCCATGCAGAAGGTGGTGGCGGAAAGATCAAGAGCCTTCAGCTCCTTCTCAAGAACCTCCTTATAGGTGATCTCATCGTAGCGAGTGGCGGTGGAATCTACCTTGGGGTCAGCGGTGTAGATACCGTCAATGTTTTTGGCCATCAGCACGGCATCCGCGTCGATCTCCGCTGCGCGCAGCACGGCGGCGGTATCGGTGGAGAAGAAGGGCTGACCAAGACCACAGGCAAAGATCACAACGCGTCCTGCCTTCAGCGCCGCATTGGCGTCGTTGACGGTAAAGGTATCGGCAAAGGCGCGCATCTCCACGGCGCTCATCACCACGGCGTCCATCCCAGCGGCAAGAAAAGCATCCTGCAGCGCCAGCGCGTTGATGGCAGTGGCCAGCATGCCCATATGGTCGGCCTGCTTGCGGTCCATTTTGCCGCCCTGCCTGCCGCGCCAGATGTTGCCCGCGCCAACGATCACGCCGATCTCAACGCCCTCGTCATAGCAGCGCTTCAGCACCTCTGCCACCTTGGCGATGAAATCAAAATCAAGGATTCCTTTGCCGGGAGCGGTCAGTGCCTCGCCGGATAGCTTCAACAAAATTCGCTTATATCTTGGAGTAGCCATAAACACCTCGAAATATAAAATTCTATTCCTATATATTGTACTCCATTTTCCCCATTTTGTAAAGGGGAAAAATGCAAAAATATCAATAAATTTATAATATTATTTTTATGCGCCCGAGAATGCCCCGTCAGCACCGCCGAAAAATGCCAAAAAGAAGCGAGGACGCCCAAGGCGCCCTCGCTTTGTGAATGATCATATTTTACATCAAAGCGCTCTCACCACTTTGTGGGCACGCTGTCCACCCAGTGCCAGTAGTTCCCTGCCTCGCTGGGCCGGGTTTCAGAGTAGTAATAGCGGGCAGCGTAATTGAGGCGGTTGTTATCCATACCGATCTGCACCGCCGTCCACTGCTCCGCTGTGCCACCGTAGTAAACGGTTGCAAAGGCGTTGCAGGAAGAAACGGCCGAATAGCCAATGCTGGCAACGCCCTTGGGGATCATCAGGGAGGTCAGACTGCTACAGCCGTAGAAGGCGTAAGGGCCGATGCGACTGACACTCTCCGGCAGCATGATCGAAACCAGACGATGGCAGCCGGAAAAGGCAAACTCGCCAATGTCGGTGACAGCGCTGCCAAGCGTGACGGTGGCAAGGCTGCTGCAATTATTAAACACACCGTCACTGATACAAATAACGCCTTCCGGTATCGCGATGGAGCCAATACCGGAGCAGCCTGCAAATGCCTTTGCGCCAATACCGGTTACACCATCCGGCAGCGTGATGGATCTCAAGCGGGAGCAACCGTTGAACGCTTCGCTGCCGATCGTGGTAACGCTGTCCGGAATATTGACGGTAAGAAGCTTGGTACAACCGGAAAAAACACTGTCGCTGATGCTTTCAAGTCCGGAGGGTAAGGAAACGGAGGTAAGCGCCTCGCAGTCTGCAAATGCCATGTTGCCAACACTCGTAACACTGTCCAAGATCACAACGGACTGCAGTGTATTCTGACACCAAAACGCACCCCCCGCAATCGCCGTCACAGGCTTTCCTTCATGGGTTCTGGGGACAATGATCTGCGTATCGGTGCAGTCGCCCATCCCCTTGACGGCATAGCTTTCACCGTCCTGGTTCAGCTCAAAGACAAGACCTTTGCTGTACTGCGTTTCGTCGCAGCGCGTGCACTCGTAATCCACAAAATCGTGGCCGAAAGAAGCTGCCAGCTCCGCGTTGCAGACAGTGCAGATCTGTGCTGCGGTGCAGGTGGCAGGATCGCCGGGAACGTGTCCTGCGGCAAGCACGTCTGTTTCGGTCTCCCCGCATTCACAGCTGCGTTTTTGCTCTCCGTCCGTCGTGCAGGTGGCGGCGGTGACCACCGTCCATTCGCCAAAGGTGTGGGTGTGCTTCTGACATCCGGCGCAAAGCAAAAGCAACGCCAGCAGGGTCAGTACAACGATCAGTTTCTTCATGTCCTTCATCCTTTCCTATGAAAAAGTGCGCAGCGGAGCTGCGCACCAAACCATGCAAAGCCCCATTGCGGCAACACAGTGCTTCGGCAATCTGTCATCAAAAAGCGATATACGGAACAAGGCATGCATTTTATCCGAGTAAAACGCATACCGCTTTTTGGCTTATACACTTGTGTCGCAGCTTCAGTATAGCACTTTTTCGGCATCTTGTCAATAGTTTTTGGCAAAATGGAAAAGCCAAAAGGGACGCACCCTGCGGTGCGTCCCCCTTTTGCAAATGCCATTACGGTAATGGCTCTTTAGAAGGGATCGCTTACTACATCATCGACGGGTTCTCTTTCCGCAATGGTTTGCGACCAAATTTCCGGCTTTCCATCTACCCAGTGCCAGTAATTCCCCGTCTCAACGGGAAGTGTTTCGCTATAATAGTAGCGGGTAGCCTTGAAAAGATCCGAATTTTCAGAACGAATGGAAATGCTGTGCCACTCCTCTACTGAACCGGTATAATAAACAACGGCCACTCCAGAATCATCAAACGCCCAATTGGCAATACTGGTCACGCTATTTGGAATGTTGATGGATGTAAGACTGCTGCAAAAGCGGAACGCAGAATAGCCAATGGAAATCACGCCATCCCCGATGGTGACGGAGGTGAGGATAGTGCAACCGTAGAACGCAGAGTTGCCAATGGAAGTCACACCATCGGGAATGTTGATGGATGTGAGGCTAAGGCACCCCCGGAACGCAGAATCGCCAATGGAAGTCACACCATCCCCGATGGTGACGGAGGTGAGACCGGTGCAATTGTAGAACGCATAGTTGCCAATGGAAGTCACACCATCCCCGATGGTGACGGAGGT
>SVTA01000008.1 GCA_015064005.1 Oscillospiraceae bacterium | reverse complement strand
CGCCGGCTCCGTTTATCAAATGGTGACCGCCGTCAAGAGCCTGCAGGAAAACGGCGACACCGTTTCCTTCAGCGTAGCGCTGGTAAACATCAAATCCACCAACGCCGCTCGCGCCTTTGCTGCCGTCCCGTTTGTGACCGTTGACGGCGAGACCACCTACGGCGATTACGATTCCGCGTATAACGCCCGCTCTATGGCCAAGATTGCGGCAATGGCGCTTGCCGATACCAAAACCGCCGAGGAGATTGCGGCCGATCCCGGCCTCGCCACCAAGTATTGCCACGTTGTCACCGATGGCGTATTCGGCAAGCATACCGCCGAGCAGCGCGATGCGCTGAAGCTTTACGTGGGCGAAGGCGGATTTGCGGGCGAAGACGAGCCTGAAAACGGGGAACGGGAGGAGGAGCATATGCTGCACAGAAAAAAGGTCATTTTCCTCGGTAACTCTTACGTGTTCTGGGGCAAGACCGTTCTCAACACCAGCTATAAGACGCAGGAAAAGCGCAATTACGACCAAGGTATGTTCTATCAGCTTTGCCAGAGAATGGGCGCGGAGGTGGACGTGACGAACTGGTGCTTCTCGGGCCACAGCATCCGCGAAATTTTTGCCGATTCGTGCAACGACTGCTCCATTGACCACAAAACCTATCTAAAGGATCGCTACTACGATTACGTGGTGATCTCGCCCGGCGAAAGCAATTTTGACAAAACCATCGTCACCGTGATGGAGTTCTTCAAAGAAGCCAATCCCGACGTCAAATTCATCATTCTCGGCAACCAGACCGCCTACGGCTACAGCTCCATGGGCAGTGAGCTGGATTACATCCGCGAGATGTATGCGGGTCTGGAGGATCAGGGCGTGCTCATTGCGGATTGGGGCGGCCTGATGGACGGCATCATCACGGATAAATATGCCGTACCCAACGCCACCCAAACCTACGACAGGTACACCTTCTTTGTGCCCGAAAGCAGCATCAGGCACGGCACGCTGTTGACGGGATATCTGGAATGCATGTTCGTCTATTGCGCCATTACGGGCGAATCTGCCACCACCCTGCCTTACGACTTCTGCACGGATGCCTCCGTGCGTGAGGAATTTGACGCGGATAAATTCATCGAAAGCTATTTCACGAACGGTGAAACCACGAATTTTGTGGAGGTCTTTAATTCCGCGGCAGATATGAACGGCATTCAGCAGCTGGTGGATTGGTACATTGCCAATAAGCCCTACAGAACTCAGGAAAACTGAAACAATTTTTCGTTCAGACACCGTTTTTCGGTGTCTGAACACGCAATGATGAAAGGATGAAGTACGATGAAAATGCAATATGAGGCTCCCGTTACCGAGCTGGTTTATTTCGCTGCCGGCGATATGCTGTGTGCCTCCGATGATCTTGCCGACGGCTCCGGTATAGGCGATGAGTCGGAAGATATTTTCGACTGAAACCGATCGGATAACGCCTGAAAGCACAGAAATCCCCGAGGAGGTATCCATATGAACTACGTAAAATCCATGAAATATGAGGTCGCGGTCGCAGGAGGCGGCGTTGCAGGTGTCGCCGCAGCGGTAGAGGCGGCGAGAGCCGGCAAAAGGGTTCTGTTGGTCGAAAAATCCATTCAGCTGGGCGGTCTTGCCACCATCGGCCTTGTCAATTACTTCGTGCCCATGTGCAACGGGCGCGGCGTGCAGATCAGCAAGGGAATGGCGGACGAGTTCCTTCGGCTGTCTATTCAATATGGCTACGACACCGTGCCCGCAGATTGGAAAAACGGCGAGCCGGGCAGCGGGAACACAACGCAGCGCCTCGTCAGCTGCTATTCCGCCCCCATCTTTTCGCTTGTCCTTTGCAAGCTCCTGAAGGATCACGGCATTGATATTCTGTTTGATACCATCGTGACCGATGCCAAGGTCAAAAACGGTCATATCAGCGGTATTGTGTTGTTCAACAAATCGGGCTACACCTTCTGTGAAGCCGATATGTTCATCGATGCAACGGGTGACGCGGATATTCTGCACTACGCGGGCGTGCCCACCGTGACCGCCGGTAATTATCACACCTACAACGGCTACTACACCGATCTGGAGCGTTGCAAAAACGCCGTAGAGCAGCAGGACATCGCCCTTTTGGTGCGCGATATCTTTGCCGGCAGTGCCAATTCCTACGGAACGCGCCACCCGGAGGGCATGCCGCTTTGGGACGGCACCGACGGTGATTCCATTACGCAATACGTGGTCACCAATCAGCTGGAGCTTTTCGACAAGATCAAGGACGGTGATCGGAAAACGCGCGATATCACCGGACTTCCTTCTATGTGCCAATTCCGCACCACCAGACGCATTGACGGCGACTATACACTGAAGGAGGAGGACGCGTACCGTCATTTTGAGGATTCGGTTTGCGCGGTCTCGGACTGCGACAGGAGAGATTTCCTGTATGAGATCCCTTATCGCACCATGGTGCGCCACGGCTTTGGAAACGTGATCACCGTCGGTCGCTGTGTCAGTGCCGAGGGCTATGCCTGGACGGTAGCTCGCGTAATCCCGCCCGCCATCCTTACCGGTCAGGCGGCAGGCGCCGCGGTGGCAATGGCCATTGATGCCACCTGCGCCATTACTGACGTGGACGTCAAGGCCCTGCAAGCCAAGCTCGAGAGCGAAAACGTCATGATCCATTTTGACGACAGCTTGATTCCTGCCGACACTACCTGCAGCGAGCGCATGGGAATCGAGTAAGGAGGGCACGGCATCATTTCAGTAGGCATAAGTATGCTGTAGGTTGTTGGGATTTACACGCATTATGCCGCGTTTGTCGCAGATGCGCGACAATCAAAAAGCGAGAGGAAAGTCCTCTCGCTTTTTGATTGTCGGTTGATGAGATGTGGTTGTAATTGATCAAAGTTGATCAGGTTTGACGTCAGTAATCGCTTATACCACAGGGGAATGGGATTTCTTTAATACATCTTATATTTCAGCCTCAAATTATCCGCGATCATGGCGATGAACTCAGAATTGGTGGGCTTGCCGCGGTTATTCTGGATGGTGTAGCCGAAGTAGGAGTTGAGGGTATCCACATCGCCGCGATCCCACGCCACCTCGATGGCGTGGCGAATGGCTCTTTCCACGCGGGAGGTGGTGGTTTGGTATTTCTTGGCAACGCTGGGGTAGAGCACCTTGGTGACGCTATTGATGACGTCACTGTCCTGAATGGTCAGGAGGATGGCGGTGCGCAGATATTGATAGCCCTTGATGTGGGCGGGCACGCCGATCTGGTGGATGATCTTGGTGACCTGGGTTTCGATATCCGGGATGGCGTCGGCGGGATTTTGCCCTTTTTCCGATACCGTTTTACCTCTTCCCTCCAAAAGTCGGCGCAGATGCTCGCACAGGCTTTTCATATCAAAGGGCTTCATCAGGCACAGATCCGCCCCGGCGGCAATGGCCTCCGCGATCATGGTCTGGTTGGCCACGGGGGAGAGCATCAAGAACACGGGGCGCTTGCCGTCCCGGTCTATGCCTTGGTAGCTGCGCAGCACGCCGATGCCGTCCAGCTTGGTCAGCATGGTGTCGATCAGCACGCCGTCGTAGCGGCCGCGCTGTAGCCTTTGCAGCGCCTCCTCGCCGTTTTGTGCCTCGTCAATGAGGCTCCAGCCTGCGCGGGTCAGTCCCTCCCGCAGCTTTTGTCTTTCTGCGGCGCTTTCGTCCGCAATCAGTAGCTTCGCATTTCGATCCATTTTATACAACCTCCGTCAGTATTGTTTTCTTACACCCATATATTACCATATTTTTCCAAATATTGCAATAGGTACCAACAGAAAAAATGAAACAAAAATGCGGCAACGAATTTGGTAAAATTTACCAGTTGCCGCATGTATTTGATGTATTTCGACAATTTACCCTCAAAACGGTGGCGAAAAATCCCGTCGAGCGCTCTCGTATTCTTCTTCTTTTTGTCGGCGTCAAGACTCCTTGCCCTGCAGATAGGCCACCTCCTCGGCGGTGAGGGGGCGGTGGTGCCCTACGGGCAGATCACCAATGGTGATTTCTCCGATGGCCACGCGAGTAAGCTTGGTGATGGCAAGCCCTACCTCCTCGCACATCCGCCGGATCTGTCGGTTGCGTCCCTCGTAGAGCAGGAAGGAGAGCACGGTACCGTTTTTGTCGGCAGAAAGCTGCTTGACGGTGACGGGCAGCGTCCGGTAGCCGTCCAGCAGAAAGGGCTGACAGAGCCGGTGCAGCTGGGCTTCGGTCACGGCACCCCGCACGGTGACGTGATAGTGCTTGGGGATCTCGTGTCGCGGGTGGGTGAGGCGGTTGGCCAGCGCGCCGTCATCGGTCATCAGCAAAAGGCCGTCGGAATCCATATCCAGGCGCCCCACGGGATAAAGGCGGCAGCCAACGTCGGTCACCAGCTCCGCTACGGTATGCCGCCCCTTCTCGTCCGAAAGGGTGGTCACAAAGCCCCGTGGCTTGTGAAGCAGGATGTAATGGCGTTCCTCTCCCTGCCGCGTCACGGGTCTGCCGCGATAGGTCACGACGTCCGCGTCGGGATCCACGCGCATGCCGACGGTGGCAACGGCACCGTTGACGGTGACCTCGCCCGCCCGTATGGCCTCCTCGGCCGCCCGACGGGAAAGCACGCCGCAGTCGGTGAAATATTTTTGCAATCGGACTTGGTCCATAGGGCCTCCTTTACTGAAACAGATCCTGTATTTTTTCAAAAAACGTGCGGGGCATACGGTTCTTTTCCACACCGTTTGCCGCGATCAGCGGCAGTATGGCGATCACCCTGCCGTCCATGCGGTATACCAGCGTGCCCAGCCGGTCCCCCGCCGCAAAGCCGGCGTAAAGGAAATGGGGCAGCTCGGCGGTGGCGGTGATCTCCCCGTGATCCACGGGCAGCGTCAGTGCCACGGCACCTGCGGCAGTGACGGTCACCTCGCTTGCCTCTCCACCGATCACCGGCAGAGAAATCGACACCGTTTGCGGGGTAAATGCCTCGTATTCGCTGTAAGCCCAGTCATAGAGTGCGGCGTGATCCCGCCAATCGTTGCCGTCATTGAGGGTAACGGCGATCAGCAGAAGGCCGTTGCGCACGGCGGCGCTGACCAGGCACCGGCCGCTGGCGCGGGTGAATCCGGTCTTGACGCCCACCACCCCCTCGCAGGTGCGCAGCAGACGGTTGTGGTTGAGAAACAGGCGGGTGGCCTCGGTGCCGCTTTGGGGCGCGGTGTAGCGGGGCGTTTGCACGATCTCGGCAAACAGCTCGTTTCGCATCGCTGCGGCGGTAATCAGCGCCAGATCCCCGGCGGTGGTGAAGTGATCCTCGTCGTGGAGGCCGTGAGGATTGGTAAAGTGTGTGTTGGAAAGCCCCAGCGAGGCTGCCCTTTCGTTCATCAGCGCCGCAAAGGCGGGCACGCTCCCTGCTGTGTGCAGCGCAAGGGCAGTAGCTGCGTCGTTGGCGGAGGAGAGGAGCAGCGCGTACAGCAGTGTGCGCACGCTGATTTTTTCTCCTTCATATAAATAAATGGAGGAGCCTTCTACACCAACGGCCTCCCGCGGCACTGTGACGGTGGCGGAAAGATCGCACCGCTCCAGTACCACCAGTGCGGTCATGATCTTGGTGGTGCTGGCCATGGGAAGGTGGCGGTCGGCGTTTTTTGCTGCAAGAAAGCTGTCACTTTGCGGATCGTACAGCACGGTGGCCTCGGCGGAGGTGCCTGGCGGCTGATGTCGCGGGGCGGGCAGGGCGAGCGCTGCGGCGCGCATGCCGACCGCCGGTGCGGAAAAAGCGCCCAGAAGCAGGGCGAAAAGTGTCAAAAAAATGAGAAAAGTGGCAAGACGGTACACGAAATCACCTCCATGCTACTATATGGAGGTGATCGTGCCGTTTATGCGCTTTTATTTTTTGCCGAAGCGGCTTTTCTTCACGTTCTCGGTGGTTTCGGCAGCGTCCTTGGCCACCTCCTCGATGATGTCCTCACGGACGTCCTTCTTCAGCTTGATCTTGGCAAACAGCTCCTTCAGGCGCTCCAGCAGCTCGGGGGCATAGTCGATGGCGGCAGCCAGCTTCTCCACGGAATCGGAGGCGGAGGTGGTGACCAGCGGAAGCACCTCCACGCCACCCTCGGCGTCAACGGCAAGGAAGCACACGGGCTGCACGGAAACACCGGTGCCGCCGCTGCCGGCAAAGTTCTTGAGGGAGGCGGGGTGCTTGCCGTCGAAATCCATACCGCCGGAGGCATAGCCCACCGAGACCTTGGAGATGGGAATGATGGTGGTACCGGAGGCGGTTTCAATGGGGGTGCCCACAACGGTGTTGGCATCCACCATGGTGCGGATGCTCTCAAGAGAGGTGCGGATCATATCCTCTAATTTGTGATTCTGTTCAGGCATGGTAAGATTCCTTTCTGACGTTTATTTGGGGGCGGCAGAGGCTTGCTTTTGCTGTTGGCGCAGCTTGGCGCGGCGCTTTTTCTGACGGGCAAGCTCCTGCTCGTACTGGATCTTTACGGAGGTAAAGGCGACGGAGAACAGCAGCGCTACGCCCGACCACACCCGCAGTCCCAGCACGATACGAATATCGGCGGCCGAGGAGTCGGCCAAATAATCGGGGAAGACATAGACGGTCTTTTCCTTCACGTGAAGGAGGGTGATGCGATCGAGAATGGCGAGAAGGTAGGTAACGGCTCCGGAAACGGCACCGTAGAGAACGGCGGTTTCGGCGGCGTCACCCGTGGCCACGCGAACGTAGATCCGCGAGGTTTTCAGATGCAGGTATTTGCCCGTTTTGCGGAGCAGCGCGGCCAAAACGCCCCGCAGGAATACGATGTCCTCCCACAGCGTGGGCTTGGTTGGGGGGAGCGGCGGTGGTGGCTCTGCAGGTGTCCCCCCCGCCTTTTTTATTTGCTTCAGCTTTTGCTTGTTGCGCTTTTGGAGGATTTTTCGCGCCCGCTGGCGGGTGCGCTCCCTCCTTTTATCGATTTTTTCTTGGGTGGAAAGGGCGTCAAAGGAGAAGCACAGCAGGTGTAAGCGCAGCTCCAGCCCTTTTTTCTCGTTGTAGGTCAGCACGTAGCGTATCGGCAAAAAGACCAGAGCCGCAATAAACAGCAAAACGGAGCCGATGATGATCCATGCAGTCAACGCTTCGCTCACCTCCTTTTCACGCTGACGGGAAGGTTATGTTTATTCGGTATCGGAAACGGCCGAGTCGATGGAAAGCTGCTCGACGTTCTCCTCGTCGGTGATGATGTTCATGGCCTCCTTGCCCTTGTCATCGGGCAGCTGGATCTCGGTTTCGGGCAGATCCTTCAGAGAGGAGAGGCCAAAGACACGCAGGAACTTTTCCGTGGTGCCGTACAGCACAGGGCGGCCGGGGGCGTCCAGACGTCCCACGGGGCCGATCAGCTCCTTGTCAATGAGGGAGTTGACGGCGTAGTTGCTGTCCACGCCGCGTACCGCGTCCACAAAGGCACGGGTGACGGGCTGATTGTAGGCCACGATGGCCAGCACCTCCATGGAGGAGGCGGAAAGGTTGCCGCCCCGGCGGATGCTGAGTGCTTCTCTGATGTAGGGGCCGTACTGCTCCTTGGTGCAAAACTGGCAGCTGTCCTCAAAGGCAAGCAGCATGATGCCGTGCTCCTCGGCGGCGTATTTTTCCGCAATGTGGGCAACCAGCGTGCGGATTTCCCGCAGGCCGAGGCCGGTGACGTCGGCCAGCTTATGATAGGGAACGGGATAGCCGGCGGCGAACACCACCGCTTCAATACAGCTTTCCACGTTTTTGATGGGTTGCAGGTTTTCTTCCAAATGTTCCATTTGTCTGCTCCTTTACTGTGCGTTGGGCGCGGGGGTGGCCTCAGCTGCGGCCAGCTCCTCCTCGGTGGGGGCATCGGGATTGAGGAAGAATCGGGTCTCCTCGCCCCGCACGGAGTTGGTGTCGTTTTCGATCTCCTCCATCAGGATCTTGCGGGTCTTGATCAGCTCCAGCACGCCCATAAAGGAGGCGATGAGATCGGCCAGCGTGGGAGCGTTCTGTAAAAGCTCCCGCAGGGTGGCGGTGCCCCGAACGGTGAGGGTATCAAGGATCCTTACGATCTTGCCCTCCACGGGCACGATGGGCTTGCTGATCATAGGGGTAAAGTTGGTTTTGACCCGCTCCATGGCGTCGCGGTAGCTGTTGATGCGCCGCACGGCCACCAGCAGCCCCTCAATGTCCTGGTCGGCTACGTAGCTTCGGTCGGGGGCGATCTCGTCGGTGTCCTTCACCATACGGTTGCTGTAATAGGCATAAAGAGGATGCAGCTTGGGGGCAGCCTCCTTGGCCTGCTGGTGACGGATCAGGATGTCGGAAAGGTCAAAACGGGGCGCCTTTTCCGCCGCCTCCTCATGGGGCAGGAGCATGGCGCTTTTCCACACCATCAGCTGGCTTGCCATATTGAGGAATTCGGTGGCGATCTCCATATCCATCGCTTCAGCCTCGGAAAGAAATTCCAGATACTGATCGCAGATGAGGGCAATGGGGATATCGAGTATATTGACCTTGTTTTTTTCGATCAGGGCGATCAGAAGATCGAGGGGACCCTCAAAATCCGATAGCCGGTAGGTCATTTGTTCCATACGGAGCTCCTTTGGTTGATCAAATGAGAAAGCCGGACATGCCGGTGATGGCAAACATTCCCTTGACGATCAGCCCGGTAATGAGGCTGATGAGCCTTGAGAGCGGCCCCAGCAGAAGCAGGAGCATGATGGCAAGGGAAATGTAGCGCTCGTACTGCATCACTCTGAAATAAAGGCGCGGAGGCAGCAGCAAAAAGAAGATACGGGAGCCGTCCAACGGCGGCACCGGCAGCAGGTTGAATACGGCGAGGGTGACGTTCATGTATACGCCGTAATAGAGAAAGATCAGAAGAAAATAAATGAGGTTAAACTGAAACTGACTCTGCACGGGGATCCGCGCCAGCCATCCGAAGCCAACGAAGCGCAGCAGCAGCAAAAATACCACGGAGAGAAGAAGATTGGACAGCGGGCCCGCAAGGCCGACCAGCGCCGTATCTCTGCGGGGCTTTTTGAAGTAGCGGCTGTTGATGGGGACGGGCTTTGCCCAGCCGAAGCCGGCCAGCAGCATGCAGAGAAAGCCGATGGGGTCAAGGTGCTTCAAGGGGTTCAGAGTCAGCCGTCCGAGGTTGCGTGCGGTGGGGTCGCCCAGTCGCCAGGCAGCGAAGCCGTGAGCGGTCTCGTGCAGGGAAAGGGAAAGCAAAACGATCGGGAGGGAGAGGAGCATGCTGATCAGATAGCTCTTGAGATCTCCGCCACCCAGCATATAACGGAACATAAAAACTCCTTTGGAAATCAGATGATATCGTTGCGCAGGAGATCGGCAAAGCTTTCTCTCCTGACGGCCACGCGGGCAACGCCGTCCCGTACCAGCACGATGGGCGGGCGGGGCAGGCGATTGTAATTGGAGGCCATGGCGTAGTTATAGGCGCCGGTGACGAGCACTGCCAGAATATCGCCGCGTCGGGGGCGCTGGAGTGCCATGCTCTCACCGATCAGGTCGCCGGACTCGCAGCAGCGGCCGGCAACGGTGGCGCGGTAATCCGCGGGCTCTGCCGCCCGGTTGGCAATGAGGGCGGTGTAGCGGGACTGATACAGCGCGTAGCGGGGGTTATCGGGCATGCCGCCGTCCACGGAAACGTAGTTCCGGAAGCCGGGGATCTCCTTGACGGAGCCAACGGTATACAGCGTGATGCCGGCAGCGGCCACCAGCGACCGACCCGGCTCCAGAATGATGCGGGGCATCGGCACACCCGCCGCCTCGGCGGCGTGCTTGGCCACGGCGGCAATGTCGGCAACGGATGCGGCGTAATCGATGCGGGGATCCTCTGCGGTATAGGGCACACCGAGGCCGCCGCCGAGATTCAGCTCCTCCGCAAGGAACCCGGTCTCCCGACGCACGTCGGCAATGAAGCGCAGCATAATGTCCGCCGCGTCCCGGAAGGGGTCGATCTCAAAGATCTGAGAGCCCACGTGGCAATGGAAGCCGCAGAGCTGCAGTCGCTTGCAGGCAAGGGCGCGCTTGGTGATGGCCATGGCACCGCCGGTGACGATGGCATTGCCGAACTTGGAGTCCACGTTGCCGGTCTGAATGGCCCTGTGGGTGTGGGGGTCAATGCCGGGAGTGATGCGCAGCAGAATGCGCTGGGTCTTGCAGCGCTGCTCGGCAATCGCCTCCAGCGCCTCCAGCTCGTCGATATTGTCTACCACCACCGTGCCCACGCCCATGTCCATGGCCTGACGGAGATCGGCATCGGTCTTGTTGTTGCCGTGGAAATAGATGCGCTCGGCAGGAAAGCCTGCCTTGGCGGCGGTATAAAGCTCACCGCCGGAAACGCAGTCAACTCCCAGCCCCTCCTCGGCCACGATGCGGTAAATGCCCGCAAAGCACAGTGCCTTGGAGGCATAAAGGGGCAGCGCATCAGCACCGAAGCCTGCCCGCGCGGCGGTAAGATAGGTGCGGCAGTTCTCGCGGATGACGCTTTCATCCATAATGTAGGCGGGCGTGCCGAATTCGGCAGCCAGCGCCACGGTATCGAGGCCACCGATGGTGAGATGGCCCTTTTCGTTCACGTTCAAGTGGGGATAAAGCAGCATAATCTTTCCTTTCAGCTTCAGGGCTTGTAGGGCTCAACGTAGCCTACGTTTTTCAGATGCTCGTCGAAGTTCGATACCTCCAGCGTCAGCTTGCCGTCCTCGTAGCGGAAGATCTGCAACGCGGCGTTGATGGGGTTCAGCTTTTGGGAAACGCAGTCGGCAGAGCCGCACATGGTGTGGGAGATCACGGCGGCGACGGGGGTCCAGTGGGTACCGATCAGCACGGTCTCGCCATCGTGGCGACGGGCGATCTCCAGAACCTCGGTCACCACACGGTCGTAAAGCTCGCGGACGCTCTCGCCGCCGGTGCAGCGGCAGTTGGCGGTATCTTCTGCCCACATCCGATAGTCCTCGCTGTAGGCGGGGTTGACGCGCAGCTCACCAAAGGGCAGATTTTCCCAGTCGCCTGCACGGATTTCCCGAAGCTTTTCATCGGGGATGACCTTGAGGCCAAAGCGGGCGGCGGTGGGGTCAACGGTGTCGGTGGCGCGGGAAAGATCGCTGGCGTAGACCGCGTCGATCTTCTCGGTTTTCGCAAGCTGCTCTGCCAGCGCCTCGGCCTGGGCACGGCCGATCTCGGTAAGCTTGACGTCGGTGCGAGCGGCAAAGAGATGTGCGAGGTTGGCCTCGCTCTGTCCGTGACGGACGATAATGATACGGGTCATGGTCAACCGATCCTTTCGTAAATGAGATTCAGAACGTCATTTTTGCCCTCACCCGTCTGGGCGGAGAAGGGAATGATGACGGTATCCGCCGGAATGGCGGGGTGGCTGCGGAGCGCCTGCAGTGCCGCGGCGCGTTCGGTCTTGTTCAGCTTGTCGGTCTTGGTGGCAATCACCGCAAAGGGCAGCTCCGCCTCGGTGAGATAGGAAAGCATCATCACGTCGTCGGCGGTGGGACCTACCTTCAAGTCGATGAGCTGCAGCACCAGCGCGAGCCGATCGATGTTGGGATTCTTGGTGAAGAAGCCGTCGGTGAGAGCGGACCATTTGGCCTTCTCCTGGGGCGGGCGCTTGGCAAAGCCGTAGCCCGGCAGGTCCACGAGAAACAGCTTCTTGTCTACATTGTAAAAATTGATGGTGATGGTCTTGCCGGGGGCGCTGCTGACGCGGGCGAGAGCCTTGCGGCAGAGCAGGGTATTGATCAGCGAGCTTTTGCCCACATTGGAGCGGCCGGAAAGGGCCACCTGCGGCACATCGGCAGAGGGAAACTGGCGGATCTCGCCGGCACTGATTAGGAGATTGGCGTTTTGCAGATTCAGATTAGATGCCATAGCGCTTGCCTCCTCGGTTGGTTTTTTGCTGCTCCGGAATGATCCATTCCTCCGGCGCCGCTACGGCCTTTTCCCGGGGCTTTTCCGCGGGGGCGGGCACGGGAGCCAGCGCCTCGGCCAGCACCTCGGAGAGCTGACGGCAGGGCAGAATGCGCAGTGCCGCTACCGCCTCGGGATCCAGCTCCGGGATATCCTTCATATTATCAACGGGAATCAGCACGGTCTTCACGCCTGCGGCGGCTGCGGCCATGGTCTTTTCCTTCAGACCGCCGATGGCCAGCACCTCACCCGTCAGGGTGATCTCGCCGGTCATAGCCACATCCCGGGAAACGCTGCGGCCGGAGAGGGCGCTGACGATGGCGGTGACCATGGCGGCACCGGCAGAGGGACCGTCCTTGGGCACGGCACCCTCGGGGAAGTGGATGTGCAGATCGTATTTTTTATGGAAGTCGGTGGGGACGTGCAGCTTTTCCGCGTTGGCACGGATATAGCTGACGGCAATGCGGGCAGATTCCTTCATCACGTCGCCCAAAGAACCGGTCAGCTCGATCTTACCGTCGCCGGGGAATACCAGTGCCTCCACCTTCAGCATGTCGCCGCCGGCCTCGGTATAGGCAAGGCCGTTGACCACGCCCACGGCATCCCGCTCTGCGATCCGCTCGCGGGGCATGCGGCGGGGGCCAAGGAAATCGGGCAGATTTTCATTCGTGACGGTGATGCGCCCCTTTTTGCCTTCGGCCACGGCACGGGCGGCCTTGCGGCAGACGGCGGCAATGTGACGCTCCAGTGTACGCACCCCCGCCTCTCTGGTGTAATCGTCAATGATGCCGGCAACGGCCTCCTCGGTGATGCGCAGACGGCGGCCGTCCACGCCGTGCCGCTTCATCTGCTTCTTCAGCAGGTGGTCGGTGGCAATGTGGATCTTTTCGTTTTTGGTATAGGTATGCAGCTCAATGATCTCCATACGGTCAATGAGGGGCTTGGGTACGGTGTCCAGCGTGTTGGCGGTAGCAATAAACAGACAGTCGGAAAGATCGAAGGGCAGCTCCACGAAATGATCGCGGAAGGTCTTGTTCTGCTCGCCGTCCAGCACCTCCAGCAGTGCGGAGGAGGGGTCGCCGTGGGCGTCCCTTGTCAGCTTGTCCACCTCGTCAAGGAGGAGGAGGGGATTGTTCACACCCGCTTGGGTCAGCGCGGCCATAATGCGGCCGGGCATGGCGCCGAGGTAGGTCTTGCGGTGACCGCGGATATCAGCCTCGTCACGGACGCCACCCAGCGAAACCCGCACGTATTTGCGGTTCATGGCTCTGGCAATGGAGGCAGCCACGGAGGTCTTGCCCACGCCGGGAGGGCCCACGAGGCAGAGAATCTGCCCGCGCAGCTCCGGGTTCAGCTTTTTCACAGCCAGATATTCGAGAATGCGCTCCTTGACCTTCACAAGACCGTAATGGTCGGCGTTCAGGATCTTTTCCGCGGCGGCAAGATCGATGCGATCCTCCGTTCGGCGATTCCATGGCAGATCAAGGCACACGTCGAGATAATTGCGCAGCACGCTAGATTCCGCGGAGCCGAAGGGGGTCTTGGCCATGCGCTCATTTTCCTTCAGCAACTTCTTTTCTACCTCCTCCGGCAGCTTTGCTTCCCGGATGCGGCGCTCGTATTCGTCAATTTCGTTGTCGCCGCCCTCACCCAGCTCGTCCTCGATGACGCGGATCTGCTCGCGCAGGTAGTATTCCTTCTGGTTGCGCGCCAGATGCTCCCGCACCTCGCGGTGAATCTCCAGCTCGTAGCGCAGCAGCTCGGTCTCCTCCTCCATCAGGAGCAGTACGCACTCCAGACGCTCCAGCGGCTCAAAGACCTCCAGCACTGCCTGCTTGTCCTCCGGGCGCACCAAAATGTTTGCGGCCACAAAGTCCGCGAAGGCGCCGGGGGATTCAATGGCGCGGGCGGCCTTGCTTATGTCATCGGTCAGAGTGGGCAGCAGCTCGGTCATCGCGTCCAGCGCCCGACGTCCCTCCCGCAGCAGGGCCTCGCCCCGCAGGCCGCCCCCGTCGGTGCAGGTGACGGTCTTGCTGATGACATTGGCGGAGAGATACTCGGCAAAGTGGCGCAGCTCCAGCACGCTTGCCCGGGCATAGCCCTCGCAGAGCAGACGCATGGTGCCCTCGGCGGTTTTGATGCACTGTTTGATCTTGGCAACGGTGCCAACCTGATAAAAATGATCGAGCTTAAGCTCTCCCTCCACGGGACCCTGCAGCGTCAGCAGCAGCACAAAGGAGTCCGTGGCGTTGGCGGCGGTGGCGGCAGCAAGGGAGGGCTCGTCGGAAATTTCAAAATTCAGCGTAACGGCGGGGAAGGCGGTCACACCGCCTAGAATGATCACGGGTAGGGTCAGCTTTTCGGCTTTTTCGATGTAGGATGCCATGTTAATTCCTTTCGGATAAAGATATACAGTATAATATTATAACACAAATCTCCGTCGATTTCCAGTGGTTTTTAAAAAAATATCATTATTTTATATCGCAGCTCCGGCGGAAAATAAAAAAACGGCAGCAGAGCTGCCGTTTTAAAGCAAAATGCACGGTGGAAAGAGCTCGTCACGCGCGTTGGTGTCATAAGATTGGCACTCCGCGCAACGGGTGATCCGCCGTGCACGCACAAAACTCGACCGCGATCGAGGTGCTTTGCTATTATAACGCAGAAAGCCCGATTTGTAAATATCCAAAATAGACGATTTTTCACCAAAAAATTCGTGATAATATCCACAGGTTAGAAAAAATGTGCTGTTTTCGGGAGGATTTTTGTGGTTTTTGCCGATTTTCAAAAAAATGCCGGTGTCGGTTACCCGACAATTCGAAAATGGAAACGGCGCGGCACCCATGGGCGTCGCGCCGTGATTGATCTTGTTACTTTGCCAGCTCGGCAGCTACCTCATCCAGCACACCGAGATCCCACAGAAGACGGGAGAGGATGTACTTGTCACGGATGTCCTTGGTGGCCATCAGCGTCATGGGCAGGATGCTCTTGTCCATGCCGATATCCTCGATGCACTTGGGGGCGTCGATGGAGGCAAGCAGCGCCTCAATGTCGGCGCTGGAGGGCAGCTCCTCGTCAAGAATTGCCATCAGCTCATCCCACTTGGCAAGAATGATGTCCAGACGGGCGCGGTGCTTGTCAAGGTCGTATTTTCTTTCCTTGGCCTCGAGGGCGATCATGGCGTCAGCGCCCTTGCCGAGGAAGGCAGTCAGCTGCTCGCTCCACTTGGCGAAGTCAAAGCTCTTGGCATAAGCGAGAGCCTTTTCGCGATCCGGCTTGATCTTGCGCAGCGCTTCAAAGGCCTTGATGGAATACAGCGTGCCGATGGCAGCCTGCATACCGTGGGGAGCCACGTGGGTGCCGAACTCCAGACCGCGCATATCCCAAAGGTGGGAGAAATAATGCTCACCGCCGCCGCCGGGACGGGAGGAGCCGGCGAAGTCCATGGCCATGCCCGCGTCGACCAGACCCTTGAATACGGTGGCAATGGCCTGCGGATCGCGGGCGACGATGCCGGGAGCGGCCTTTACGCAGGCCTCGCGCACGGATCTGGTATATGCGGCCACGTCCTCACAGAAATATTCGCCGTTGATCAGATTGGAAATGCGCCACTCACAGATGCTGATGTACTTGGCCAGCATATCGCCAAGACCGGCCTTGGCCATGTGAGCGGGGGCGGCGCTCAGCACGCCGGTGTCGCCCATGATCACGTCGGGGGATTTGGAGTTCAGCGTGACCTTCACGCCGTTTCTGACCACGGAGCTGTTGCCGGAGGCGTAGCCGTCCATGTATGCGGCAGAGGCTACGATGATGTAGGTGTTGTTCGTCATGCGCGCCAGCAGCTTGCTCAGGTCGTTGATGACGCCGGAGCCGAAGGCGATGATGATATCGCAGGCGGGATCGTAATGCATCAGCAGCGAGCCAACGGCCTTTTCGTCGGGCTCAAGGCGACGGTCGGGGAAGACGTGCTTGGCCGCGGGAATGCCGGCAGCGGAAAGGACGTTGAAGATCCGCTCACCGCCGATGGGCCAGGTGTTGACGTCGGCAATGACGAAGGCGCGGGTGGCACCGTATTTTTTGACCAGCAGGGGCAGGTCATCAATAGCGTTTGCCTTGATGTAGGTTTCCTTGACGGCGCTGGCGTGCAGCTTGCCGCACACGGGGCAAATGCCGCCGGGAGTGAATTGATAGGAAGTGTTCACGGCTGTATCTCCTTTGGGTGATTTTTGTACAAGGGTATTGTAGCACACTTTGCAGCGCATTGCAAGCAATTTTTAAATTTTTTTCAAAAACCACTTGACAAGGGGAATGGGGTGTGTTATAATGTTCGGGCAAAGAAGCAGAGCGTTCCGCGCTCTCACCCTGCCGCAAAGGCGCGCCGGGTTGATAGAAAGCGTCCCCCCGTGGGCATTTTTCGTGCGGAATTTCTGTTTCGCGCGATTTTTTATTTCACCGGCCACAGCGCCGGAAATGGAGGTACCTTCTTATTAGCGCTAAAAAAGATATGCTGATCAACGAGGATATCCGGGAAAAGGAAGTCCGCGTGGTCAACGATGACGGAGAGGCTCTGGGCATGATGTCCAGCAACGCTGCACTGAAAATTGCATACGACAAGGGACTTGACCTCGTATTGATCGCTCCGCAGGCAACACCCCCCGTCTGCCGTATCATGGATTACGGCAAGTATTGCTTTGACCGCGAAAAGAAAGAGAAGGAAGCCAGAAAGAAGCAGCAGGTGGTGGAGCTCAAGGAGGTTCAGCTTTCCTGCCGCATTGACGTGCACGATTTTGAAACCAAGGCGCGCAACGCCGTGAAGTTCCTTACCGCCGGCAACAAGGTTCGCGTGGTGGTGCGCTTCAAGGGTCGCGAGATGGCACATCAGGAGCTGGGTCGCGATGTGTTGACCCGCTTTGAGGAGGCCGTTTCCTCCGTGGGCACCGTGGAAAAGAAGCCCGTGCTTGACGGACGTATCCTCAGCATGGTCGTCGTACCCGTCAAAAACTAAGTTACCCGAGCGGTAAAACGCTTTTGTAATACAACCGAAAAGGAGTAAATAAAATGGGAAAAATCAAAACGCACAAGGCTTCGGCCAAGAGATTTTCCGTTACCGGTACCGGTAAGGTAAAGATCAACCACTGCCACCATCGTCACAACCTGGGACTCAAGGATGCCAAGAGAAAGAGACATCTGCGCTCTTCCGCTATCCTCAGTGCGTCCATGACCGCTACCGCGCGTCATCTCATTCAGAAATAAGATAACGGAGGATAATGAACAATGGCAAGAGTTAAGGGCGCGATGATGACGCGCAAGAGAAGAAATAAGGTTCTGAAGGCTGCCAAGGGCTACTGGGGTGCAAAATCCAAGCACTTCAAGATGGCTAAGGAAGCCGTTATGAAGAGCGGCAACTATGCATTCGCAGGCCGTAAGATGAAGAAGAGAGACTTCCGCAGCCTCTGGATCACCCGTATCTCCGCTCAGGCTAAGGTGAACGGCATGAACTACTCCACCTTTATGCACGGTCTGAAGAAGGCAGGCGTGGATCTGAACCGCAAGATGCTCTCTGAGCTGGCAGTATCCGACAAGGAGGCATTTGCCGCTCTTGCAGAGCAGGCAAAGGCTGCCCTCTAAGATAAAAAACCCGGTTGCGACCGGGTTTTTATCTATTTTATACCCGGCGCAAATTGTGCCGTTTTACGCAAAAAATGAAGGAAAGTGGGGGAACGGTGTGGAAAAACCGCAGGAAATCATCACCTCAAGACAGAATCCGCTGGTGATGCTGACGGCGAGCCTTGCCGAGCGGAAATACCGCCGGCGTGAGGGGCTTTTTCGCTTCGATGGCAAAAAGCTTCTGCTGGAGGCGCTGGCCGCCGGCATTCCGCTGCACGCCGTGCTGCTGAAGGCCTCCGCTGCCGACGCGCTGCTGCCGGAGCTTGCGGACTTTCCGCTGCCTGCTGCTGTGCGGGCGGTGCTGCTCGCGGATGCAGTGTTTGACCGCCTCTCTGAGGAAAAGGCGCCGGAGGGTGTGATCACCGTGGCGCCGCTGCTGGAGAGCATCCGGTTCTTCCGCGGTGACGGGGCGGATCTTGACGAAGCGCTGCTGCCGGGGCACACGCTGCTTCTGGAAAGCGTGCGGGATCCCGGAAACCTGGGCACCGTGATCCGTTCCGCCAGCGCCTTTGGTATCTCCAATCTGGTGCTTTCCGCCGACTGTGCCGATCCCTATCATCCCCGGGTCATCCGTGGGGCCATGGGTGCACTTTTTCACCGTCGCATTACAGTGGTGGAGGATCCCGTGGCAGCAGCGCTTGCGCTCCGCCGAAGGGGGCAGGTCTTTGCCGCCACTCTGCAGGGTGATTCGGCGCGACTGGGTGCGATCGCCTTCGGTGCCGACGATACCGTAATGGTGGGCAACGAGGGACACGGGCTTTCTCCCGCGCTGACCGCTGCCGCGACACACACTGTTTTCATTCCCATGGAGGCAGGTGTGGAGTCACTGAACGCCGGCGTAGCCGCATCGGTGCTGGCCTACGAGCTGTACAGAGGCAGGTGTTACCATGGATCATGAGATCAGTTGGGTGGCGGTGAGTCTGGCCTTGGGCCCCCGCAGCCATTTGCTGAAGCCGCTTCTGCGTCGCTTCGGCACACCGGAGGCGCTGCTTGCCGCCGGGCGCGAGGCCATTTTGGCGGAGATCCCCGACATCGGTAAGGGTACGCTTTCCTCCCTTTGTGGCGAGGATGCGCAGCAGATGGCATCGCGAACTGTATATTGGTGTCATCAGAACGGCGTGAGGATCCTGGTGCCGGACAGAGAATATTATCCCACAGGACTGTGGGAGATTGCAGAGCCCCCTGCCGTGCTGTACTGCAAGGGTAAGCTCCCTTTGCCGACGGGCGTACCGTCCGTGGGCATTGTGGGGACACGGCGCACCGATGCATACGGCGAGCGGGTGGCGTATAAACTATCCTTTGAGTTAGCCGCTGCAGGTGCCACCGTGATCAGCGGTATGGCACAAGGCGCGGACGGCATTGCGGCTGCAGCCGCACTGGACGCCGGCGGTCATACCGTGGCGGTGCTGGGCTGCGGAATTGATGTGATCTATCCTCGCCAGCATGAGCGGCTCTTTCGTGAAATTGCCACCTTCGGTACGGTGTTGACCGAGTTTACACCCGGAACACGGCCAAACGGATGGAATTTTCCCGTTCGCAACCGCCTCATCAGCGCGCTTTCCGACGCGCTGGTGGTGACAGAGGCTGCCGAGGACAGCGGCTCCCTGATCACGGCGCGATACGCGCTGCTGCAGGGCAAAACGCTTTTTGCGGTACCCGGTGACGTGGACAATCCCCGCTCTGTCGGCACAAACGGTCTGATCCGCTCCGGCGCCCTAATGGCGTTGAGCGCCGAGGACGTGCTGGCACATTTCCGCTTTTTGTATCCGCAGATACAGGCTGCCCGCGTTCCGGCGGAGGCGATGCAGTATACCGAGGCCACTCGCGAGAAGCTGCGCGCCCACGGCGTGCCTACGGTGCTGGATCGGGAGGAGCAGAAACCCGCCCAAATCGAGAAAACCGACACCGTTTCGGCACATTCTGCCCAAAAGCCCGCGGAGCAGACACCTGCTGCATCTACACCCACTCCGGTATCCGAGGAGGTGCTGCAGCTGCTGGATCCCCGCCAGCGTGAGCTTTACGGCATGCTGCCCGAGGGCACCTTTTCCCTCGATCACTTAACCGCCAAGGGCATCCCCTCCGGCGAGGCGGCGGCAGCGCTGACGGTGCTGGAGCTGTACGGGATTCTGCAATCCTGTCCCGGCGGCATTTATCGTAAGCTGTAAACAATTCATTCATTTGAAAGGAAATATACATGGCAAATCTGGTTATCGTGGAGTCGCCCTCCAAGGCGGCTGCCATCAAAAAATATCTCGGCTCCAACTATAAGGTAGTAGCCTCCAAGGGTCACGTGCGCGATCTGCCCAAGAGCACGCTGAGCGTGGACGTGGAAAACGGCTTTGAGGCTCACTATATCAATATCCGCGGCAAGGGCGATCTGATCAAGGAGCTGCGTCGCGAGGCCAAGGCCGCCAAAAAGGTCTTCCTCGCGCCTGACCCTGACCGGGAGGGCGAAGCGATCGCGTGGCATCTGGCCATTGCGCTTGGCCTCGACCCGGCAAAGACCATGCGCGTCAGCTTCAACGAGATCACCCCTGACGTGGTGCGCGCCGCCATCAAGGAGCCCCGCACCATTGATATGAATCTGGTCAATGCTCAGCAGACCCGCCGTATCTGGGACCGTGTGGTGGGATATAAGCTTTCCCCTTATCTCTGGAAGTCCGTCAAGAACGGCCTTTCTGCCGGTCGCGTGCAGTCGGTTGCCGCTCGCATCATTGTAGATCGCGAGGAGGAGATCCGCAGCTTTGTACCGGAGGAATACTGGACCATCGACGCACTGCTTGGCCGCGAGCCCGGGCAGGAGTTCACCGTTCGCTTCTACGGCAACGACGAGGGCAAGATCAAGCTTTCCTGCGAGGCTGATGCCAAGGCCGTGGTGGAGGCTGTTTCCGGCAAGCAGTTCTCTGTGCGCAGCGTCAAGCGCGCCACCCGTCAGAAGCTGCCCGCACCGCCCTTTACCACCTCCACCATGCAGCAGGAGGCCTCCCGCAAGCTGGGCTTCCAGTCCCAGCGCATCATGCGCGTGGCGCAGGAGCTTTACGAGGGCGTGAACGTCGGCACCGAGAACGGCGGCGTACAGGGTCTGATCACCTATATGCGTACCGACTCCCTGCGTGTGTCCGCTGATGCGCAGAGCGCAGCCAAGGCGCTGATCGCGGAGAAGTACGGTGAGGGCTACTGCCCCGAAAAGCCCCGTGTCTTCAAGACCAAGGCCGGCGCTCAGGATGCCCATGAGGCCATTCGTCCCTCTCACGTCGACCTGGAGCCCGCCAAGATCCACAAGTACCTGACCCCCGATCAGTATAAGCTCTACAAGCTCATCTGGGAGCGCTTTGTGGCAAGCCAGATGGAGTCCGCCACCCTCAACACCCTGACGGTGGAGCTGGAGGCTGCCGGCTATATTTTCCGCGCCAGCGGCTACAGCGTGGCATTCCCCGGCTATATGGCCGTTTATGAGGAGAGTGAGGAGGAGGATACCCGCGCCGACGCGCATGACGAGCAGCGAGATCTGCGTATCCCCGATCTTGCGGAGGGT
The DNA here is from genome assembly GCA_015064005.1 of Oscillospiraceae bacterium. Classification (GTDB taxonomy): domain Bacteria; phylum Bacillota; class Clostridia; order Oscillospirales; family CAG-272; genus Firm-07. The sequence continues at coordinate 17,059 of SVTA01000008.1, read as the reverse complement.
GAATGCGTGCCCCAGCGGCACGTGGAGCCTCAGCGCCACTTTACCGAGGCGCCTGCCCGCTACACCGAGGCCTCTCTGATCAAGTTCCTTGACGAGAAGGGCATTGGCCGTCCCAGCACCTACAATACCATCATCACCACCATCGTTTCCCGTAACTACGTGGTAAGAGATGGCAAGTCGCTGGTGCCCACGCCTCTTGGCGAGGTGACCACCAAGCTGATGAAGCAGAATTTTGCCGATATCGTGGACTACGCCTTTACCGCCCAAATGGAGACGCGCCTCGATGAGATCGAGGAGGGCAAGGCCGAAATGGTGGAGGTGCTGGAGTCCTTCTGGAAGGGCTTTGCCGCCGAGCTTGCTACCGCTGAAACCACCATTGGCAAGGGCGATTTTGAGCTGCCCGTAGAGGAGACCGATATCATCTGTGATAAGTGCGGTGCACGCATGGTGGTCAAGAACGGCCGCTTTGGCAAGTTTGCCGCCTGCCCCAATTATCCCACCTGCAAGAACACGAAGCCTCTGGTGGAGAAAAAGCCGGAAACGGTAGAGGAAAACACCGAGGTTCAGGAGAAAAAGCCCCCCGTTTTGGCTGATTTCAAGTGCGAGCTGTGCGGTGCCGATATGGTGCAGCGCACCGGCCGTTATGGCACCTTCTTCGCCTGCTCCCGTTATCCCGCCTGTCGCTTTACCAAGCAGAAGACCAAGGAGCTGGATGTGCCTTGCCCCAAGTGTGGCGCCAAGGTGCTGATCAAAACCGGAAAGAATAAGAGCGTGTTCTATAGCTGCGAGCGTTATCCCGAGTGTGATTTCTCCTCCTGGGATATGCCCGTTTCGGAGACCTGCCCCCAATGCGGCAAGCTGCTCTTCCGCAAGAAGGGCAAGGCGCTGCTGGTTTGCCACGACAAGGATTGCGGCTACCGTCGCGAGGCCGAGGAGCCCAAGGATGCCGCGGAGAATGAGGTATGAGTGCTGACACCGTAAGAGTGCTGGGCGCCGGCCTTGCCGGCTGCGAGGCTGCCTTTCAGATCGCGGAGCGCGGCGTACCGGTACGGCTGGTGGAAATGAAGCCCCGGAAAATGTCCCCTGCCCATCATAGTGAGGGCTTTGCCGAGCTGTGCTGCTCCAACTCGCTGCGCTCCGATGCGCTTTCCAACGCCGTCGGACTGCTCAAGGAGGAAATGCGCCGCGCAGGCTCGCTTTTGCTGGAGGCGGCCGACGCAACCCGTGTGCCCGCCGGTTCCGCTTTGGCGGTGGACAGAGATCGTTTTTCCGCCTACGTGACCGAGCGTATTCGCCGGCACCCGTTGATCACGGTGGAGGAGGCCGAGGCCACCGACGCCGAGGGGGAGGCGATCACCGTGATCGCCACCGGCCCCCTGACCTCCGAGCCCATGGCGGAGTGGATTGCCTCGCTGACCGGCAAGGAGGGATTGCATTTCTTTGACGCCGTGGCGCCCATTGTGGAGTTTTCCGGCATCAATATGGATGTGGCTTTTTTTGCCTCCCGTTATGATAAGGGCGATGCCGACTATATCAACTGCCCGATGACGCGGGAGCAGTACGACGTATTTTATCATGAGCTGATCCACGCCCGCGAGGCGGAGCTGAAGGATTTTGACCGTCAGCAGCAAAAGGAGCTGAAGGTCTTTGAGGGCTGCATGCCCGTGGAGGTCATGGCGCGCAGAGGCTACGATACTCTGCGCTACGGCCCCTTGAAGCCTGTGGGCCTCATTGATCCCCGCGTGGGCAAGGAATATTTTGCCGTGGTGCAGCTCCGCCGTGAGAACGCCGACGGTACCATGTACAATTTGGTGGGCTTTCAAACCCATCTGGCGCACCCGGAGCAAAAGCGGGTGTTTTCGCTGATCCCGGGACTGGAGAACGCTACGTTCCTCCGCTACGGCGTGATGCATCGCAACACCTATTTGCGGTCACCCGGCTTTCTGAACGCCGCCTACCAGGTGATCGAGCGTCCCAATCTGTTCTTCGCGGGGCAGATGACCGGCGTTGAGGGTTATATTGAGTCCGCCGGATCCGGTCTTGTGGCAGGTATCAACGCGGCACGCGCTGCCCGCGGTATGGAGCCCCTTGTGTTCCCCCGCCGTACGATGCTGGGCGCTATGGCAGCCTATGTCAGCGAGGGCGGTATCGGCGATTTTGCGCCTATGAATGCCAATTTTGGTATTGTGGAGCCGCTGGGCTACAAGGTAAAGGGCGGAAAATCCGCCCGCAACGCGGCGCTTTCCCAGCGTGCGCTGGAGGAGCTTGCCCTTGTGATGGACGCCGTGCGGGCATAAGTGAAACAACGAAAAAACGCAAAAAGCCTCGAAACGGGGTGTAAAAAACGAGAATTTGACCAAAAGAAAGGGAGGTGGCGAAATGTCTGCTGAGGGTCTGCGGCAATTAGAGGACCGCATTGGATATCGCTTTCAAAGCATCTCACTTTTGGATACCGCTCTGACGCATACCTCCTTTGTCAACGAGCAGAGAGGCGCGCGGATAGCATCCAACGAGCGATTGGAGTTCCTGGGGGATTCGGTGCTGTCGCTGACGGTGTGCAAGTACCTTTATCATACCTATCCGGAGCTTCCGGAGGGGCGGCTGACGGTGCTGCGCAAGAATTTGGTGTGCCAGCGGGCACTGGCGGATTATGCCACGAAGATCGGCCTTGGCCGCTATTTGCGCCTTGGTCGGGGCGAGGAAAAGGACGGTCGTGAGAAGCCGAAGCTGCTGGAGGATGCCTTTGAGGCGCTGCTTGGCGCGATGTATCTGGATTCCGGCGCGCTCTCTCGCGTGGAGGAATTCCTGATCCCATTCCTCCGTGGGGAGCTATCCAAAATGCAGGCGGAGCTGATTCCGCTGGAGGATTATAAAACCTTGCTGCAGCAATATGTGCAGCAGACTCCCGGCGAGGAGCTTCGCTACGAGAAGATCGCCGAGGAGGGGCCGGATAACGCCAAGATCTTTTCCGTGCGGGTGCTGGTGAACTCCAATGAGTTCGGTCGCGGTCGCGGCAGCTCCAAAAAAGAGGCGGAGCAGAACGCCGCAAGGGAAGCGCTGAAGCGATATTTGCCGAAATGAGCCGGAGAAAAAGCCGAAAAGCAGTTGCTTTTCGGCTTTTTCTCTTAAAATCGCAAAAAACACTTGCAAAATTCGCTTTTATAAGTTATAATATTATATTATTGTATTAAAGTAGAAAGGAGGCGTGGCCCCATGTATTTGAAATCTTTGGAAATGCAGGGCTTCAAGTCCTTCCCCGATAAAACCAAGCTGCACTTTGAGCGCGGTACCACCGTCATCGTTGGTCCCAACGGTAGCGGCAAATCCAACATTTCCGACGCGATGCGTTGGGTGCTGGGTGAGATCTCCTCGAAGAGTCTGCGTGGCACCAAGATGGAGGATATCATCTTCGGTGGTGCCGACAGTCGTCGCCCCATGGGCTTTGCCGAGGTTTCGGTTACCTTTGACAATACCGATCCCGAGGGCCGTCTGGAATGCCCCTACGACGAGGTCACCGTCACCCGCCGCTATTACCGTGCGGGCGAGAGTGAGTATTTCATCAATCGCCGTGCCTGTCGCCTGCGCGACGTGCAGGAGCTGTTTATGAACACCGGTGTCGGCCGTGACGGCTATTCCATCATCGGTCAGGGCAAGATCGCGGAGATCATCTCCCGCAAGTCTGACGAGCGCCGCAGTATTTTCGAGGATGCCTCCGGCATTGCCAAATACCGCCACCGCAAAAACGATACCGAGCGCAAGCTGAAGACCACCGAGGAGAATATGACCCGCGTCAGCGACGTATTCCACGAGGTGGAAATGCAGGTAGAGCCTCTTGAAAAGGAGGCGGAGCGCGCCAAAAAGGCGCTGGAGCTGCACGAAACGAAAAAGCGCGTGGACGTTCAGCTCTGGCTCTTTGATTCCGAGCGGCTGCACCGCGAGATCGAAACCGCCAAGGAGAACTACCGCAACACCGGCTACGATCTGCAGATCGCCGAGGCTGCCATTGCGGATTTTGAGGCACAGAGCGAGCAGCTTTACGAGGAGGCGCAGCAGAATAATGCCAGTGCTGCCGCCCTGATCGAGCAGATCAATGCCCTTGATAAGGAAAACCACGAGCGGGATAACCAGTACCACGTGGCGGATACCAAGATCGCCGGCGCAAAGGACAAGATCGAGGCTGCCGAGCGCAGCATTGCCACCAAGGAGCAGCAGCTCTCAAGGGAAACCGAGGAGGGCGCGCGCCACGCCGGCTCGCTTGCCGCGCTGCGTGAGCAATGCGAGGCGCTGGCAAAGGAGGAGGCGGAAAAGACCGCTGAGGCCGATGCCCTTGCCGCCCGCGCGGAAAAGCTGGCCGACGACGTGGCGGTTGCCTTTGCCGACGTCAGCGAATGGGAAAAGGAAGCCGTCAATATGCGGGTGCGGATGCAGGTGCTGGAGAACAGCAAGGTCACCGACCGCGATAAAAACGAAAGCATCACCACCGAGATGGCGGAATATCAGGCCGTGTCCGACCGGCTTGCCGCGTCTCTCGCGGAAAAGGAAAAGGCTGCCGCCTCCTATGAAGAGGAGCTGCAGGCCGCCGACGGTCGCCTTGCGGAATTTGACAGCCGCATCGGTGCACTGGACGAGCAGCTTGCGGCGATCGACGCCCGAGAAAAGGATATGCGGATGCAGTCCGACCTCGCAGAGCAGCGACTTTCCGCCTTCCGCGCCATGGAGCAGCACTTTGAGGGCTATAACAACAGCGTCCGCTTCGTGATGGAGGCCTATCAGAGTGGCCGCATCACAGATGCCTCCGGCAATCGCTGCGGCCGCATTTACGGCCCGCTTTCTAAGGTCATTTCCGTGGATCGCGCCTATGTCACCGCTCTGGAGGTGGCGCTGGGTGCCAATTTGCAGAATATTGTGGTGGAGGATGAGTCGGTGGCCAAGGCGGCCATCTACGCGCTGAAAAAGGCTGAGGCCGGCCGCGCAACCTTCTTCCCCATCTCCTCCATGCAGGGCAGCAAGCCCACCCCCGAGATGCGTGATGCCGAAAAATGCCCCGGCTACGTAGGCGTGGCAGCAGACCTTGCCCGCTCGGAGGATAAATTCCGGGCCATCATCTCCTCGCTGCTGGGTCGCACGCTGGTATTTGACACGCTGGATCACGCAAACGACATGGCTCGCCGCACGGGCTTCCGCGTGCGTGTGGTGACACTGGACGGTCAGGTCATCAACGCCGGCGGCTCCTTCAGCGGCGGCTCGATGAAGCAAAAGGGAAGTGTGCTTTCCCGTGCCGGAGAAATCGAGGCACTGGGCGAGCGGCTGAAGCAGCTTGCCGCCTCCCTTGCCGCCTGCGAAAAGGAAAGGGCGGCGCTGGAGAGCGAGCGGGAGGATCTGGCGCTTGATCGCGCCGACGTGGAAAGCCGCCGCGCACTGCTTTCCGCTCTGCAGAGTGGCGAGCAGGCAGATGCCGCGCAGCTGCGGGCCAAGCTGGATGCCAACGACGCCCTCATTGAGCGTTTGCAGGCAGATTTTGACGCCCTGAACCGTCAGCGTGCCGGCTACGACGAGGAGCTGGAGCGCCTTGCTGCCGAGGAAAAGGCGCTGCGTCACCGCATCAAGGAGATGAGCGCCCTGCGCACCGACAAGGACGTGGAGCGCAACGGCGTGCTGGATGACGAGGCGGCGCTGCGTCGGGAGCTGACGGAGCTGTACATTGCCATCAGCAACCTGCGCAAGGATATGGAGACCGCAGAGCATTATATTGCCGAGGCCGAGGCGAGAGCCGAGGCCATACGGCTGGAGATCGCCGAGGAGCGGGGCAGGATCGCCGCCTTTGAGGAGGATATCCGCACCGAGACTCTGCGCAAGGAGGCTAACCGAAACACCTTCGTGGAGGGCGAGCGGGTGCTGGCCGAGCTGCGGGAGCAGCAGATGCGCCTCAACACCGGCAATATGAATATCGAGAAAAAGCGCGCCGACGTCAGCGAAAAGCTTCGTACCAAGAACGCGGAGAAGGAAACGATCCTACGCGCTCATACCAAAAATGAGACCCGCCTCAATGCGCTCTACGAGGAGCAGGACAAGCTGGTAAACAAGTTCCACGAGGACTACGAAATGACCCGCAACGACGCGCTGGCGCTGGGCTATCCCGCCATCACCGCCGCGGAGCGGGAGGAGACCGTGGCCCTGCAGACCAAGTGCCGTAACAGCTTGCGCGCGATGGGCAACGTTGACCTTGACGCGGTGGAGAAGTATAAGGAGATCAAGGAGCGTTACGACTATATGAAGGGTCAGATCGCGGACATGAGCGCCGCACGGGACGATCTGCTGAAGATCATCCGTGATCTGGAAACCGAAATGCGCACCTCCTTCATTGCCACCTTTGAAAAGATCAACGAGAAGTTCAACCAGACCTTCTCCGAGCTGTTTGGCGGCGGTAGTGCAGAGCTTTCGCTGTCCGATCCCGATGATGTGCTGACCAGCGGTATTGAGATCAAGGCAGCACCTCCCGGCAAGATCATCAAGAACCTGGTGCAGCTGTCGGGCGGCGAGCAGTCCTTTATCGCCATTGCGCTGTTCTTTGCCATTTTGCAGGTCAATCCCACGCCCTTCTTTATCCTTGACGAGATCGAGGCGGCGTTGGACGAGGTCAACGTGGCACGCTTTGCCGCATACATCAAACGCTATTCGCTGGATACCCAGTTCATCCTCATCACCCACCGCCGTGGTACTATGGAGGCCGCTAACCGCCTTTACGGTGTGACGATGCCGGAGCGCGGCATCTCGAAGGTGCTGGCGCTGGATGTGGCTTCGATTTCCGGCAAGCAGGAAGGAGACGATTGGAATGGGATTTTTAGCTAAATTGAGAGAGGGGCTGGCCAAAACCAAAAACGCCCTCTTTGGTCGTATTGACAGCATGCTGAAGCACTTCGTCAAGGTAGATGAGGAGCTTCTGGAGGAGCTGGAGGAGCTGCTGATCACCGCCGACGTTGGGGTCAACGCTACGGAGGAGATCCTGGACAGACTCCGTGAGGAGATCAAGGAGGGGCGCCTGAAGGATCCTGCCGATATCAAGGAGTCCCTGAGGGGGATCCTCGGCGATATGATCGGTGAGGGTGAGCCGCTGCGGCTGGACACCACCCCCGCCGTGATTCTTATCATCGGCGTGAACGGTGCGGGAAAAACCACCTCCATCGGCAAGATCTCCAACCGCCTGAGAAAGGCGAAAAAGAAGGTGGTGGTGGCTGCTGCCGATACCTTCCGTGCTGCCGCCATCGACCAGCTGGCCGTATGGTGTGAGCGCTCGGGCGTGGATCTGGTGAAGCAGCAGGAGGGCTCCGACCCCGCCGCTGTGGTCTTTGATGCCATTCAGTACACCAAGAAAAAGCAGGCCGACGTGCTGATCATCGACACGGCAGGGCGCCTGCACAACAAAAAGAACCTGATGGACGAGCTGGCCAAGATCAATCGCGTGATTTCCCGTGAGCTGCCCGACGCCGCCAGAGAAAATCTGCTGGTGCTGGACGCCACCACGGGTCAGAACGCCATTCTGCAGGCCAAGGAGTTCAGCCACGCCGCCGATATCACCGGCCTCATCCTCAATAAGCTGGACGGCACCGCAAAGGGAGGCATTGTGCTTTCCATTCGCCGGGAGCTGGGATTGCCTGTGAAGTTCGTGGGCGTTGGCGAGAAGATCGACGATATGCAGGAGTTTGACGCGGAGGAATTTGTCACCGCGCTGTTTGAATGATGGAAAAATATACGATGGTACTGGCCTCCCGCAACAAGGGAAAGCTGCGCGAGCTGCAACGGCTGCTGTTTGAGTGCCTTGGCGACGTGATCGAGCTGAAATCCCTGGACGAGGTAGGCATTTTGGGCGAAATAGAGGAAAACGGGGCGACTTTTGCGGAAAATGCGCTGATCAAGGCGCGGGCCGCTGCCGCCTCCGGCTACATTGGCCTCGCGGACGATTCCGGCCTTGCGGTCAATGCGCTGGACGGCGCGCCGGGCGTATATTCCGCCCGCTTTGCCGGTGAGCACGGCAACGACGCCGCTAACAACGCGCTGCTGCTGGAAAAGCTGGCAGGTGTGGCAGATCGTTCTGCCGCCTTTGTGTGCGCCTTTGCCTGCGTGTTCCCCGATGGGCAGGAGCCCATTGTGGCAGAGGGCAGGGTAGAGGGCGAGATCCTGAAAGCCCCTCGCGGAGAGGGTGGCTTTGGCTACGATCCCCTTTTCTACTACCCCGCATTTGAAAAGACCTTTGCGGAGCTTTCCGCCGAGGAAAAAAACAAGATCAGCCACAGAGGCGAGGCGGTGGAGCGCTTTGCACAGCTGTTTGCCCGCCAAACGGGGCTGAAAAACGACAAATAACGAGGAATTTTTATGCTGACGAGTAAACAACGGGCGCAGCTGCGCTCTATGGCATCGACCATGGACACCATCATGCAGATCGGCAAGAACGGTATCACCGACGCGCTGGTCAAGACGGTGGGCGATGCGCTGGAGGCAAGAGAGCTGATCAAGATGCGGGTGCTGGAAAACAGCGATATGACCGTACGGGATGCCGCCGAGGCATTGGCCGCGGCAACCGGCGCCGAGGTGGTGGCCGTCATTGGCACCAAGTGCATTCTTTACCGCGAATCCCAGACCAAAAAGACCATCGAGCTATGCTGAACGGTATCATGCGGATCGGCGTGTACGGCGGCACCTTTGCACCCATTCATCGGGGGCACGTGGCGGCGGCCGAGGCCTTTCTTCGGCAAATGGAGCTGGATCTGCTTTACGTGATCCCCACGGGTATCCCACCGCACAAGCAGGTGAGCGCATCCGACGATCCCATCCACCGCCTGCGGATGTGCGAGCTGGCCTTTGCGGGCAGGCGCGACGTCATCGTCAGCGATATGGAGATCGCGCGAGGCGGCAAAAGCTACACGGTGGATACCCTGCGGGCGCTTGCCGGCGAGGATCGGCGACTGTTTCTTTTGACCGGAACGGATATGATGCTGACGCTGGGACAGTGGCGGTGCGCGGAGGAGATCTTCCGGCTTTGCTATCCCGTCTATATCCGACGGGAAAACGACCCCATTTTAGAGGCGCGGATCGTTGCCAAAAACAAGGAATATCAGGAAGTGTTCGGTCGCATCGTGCGCCGCATCTCCATGGACGCGGTGGAGATCTCCTCCACGGAGGTTCGTGCCGCGGCAGGACGGGGCGAGGCGCTGGAGGCCATGGTTCCGGAGGCGGTGGCCGGATATATCAGGGAGCATGGGCTGTATGTGTAAGGAGCTGAACGCGCTGCGTGAGGAGATCCGGCAGCAGATGTCACCCTACCGCTTTGCCCACACCGAGGGTGTGGAGGAGATGGCGGCACGGCTTGCCCGACTTTACTGCCCCGAAAAGGAAGAGCTGCTGCGGGCTGCGGCGCTACTTCACGATCTCACCAAGGAGTTGCCCGAGAGTGAGCAAAGACGCATTATGGCGGCAAACGGTGTGACTTTACGGCCGGATGAAGACATCTCTCCGAAAATTTTTCACGGCATTACGGCGGCGCTGCTGATCCCGGAGCGCTACCCCGCATGGGCAACGCCGGAGCTGATCTCGGCCGTTCGCTGGCACACCACGGCAAGAGAGGGGCTGACCCTGACGGATGCGCTGCTGTACCTTGCGGATTATATCGAGGAGGGCAGGCGTTTTGCCGATTGCATCGCACTACGGGAGCAGTTTTGGTCGGCGGAGCCGCAGACCATGACCGCGCCGCAGAAATTGTCGCATTTGCGCACCGTTATCGCTCTTTCTCTCGAAATGACCCTTCAATCCCTTGCGGAGGAGGGGGCGGCGGTATGCAAGGATACCAAGGATGCCTACCAATGGCTGAAGCAAGAAAACAATCCCTTTTGAAAGGATAAAAATATGAACGAAGAATTATTTGAACAAAAAGAGCAGCTGCCGTCCCTGGCAGATGCCGATGCCAAGGAGCTGGCCGAGGCGGCAAGCGCCGTATTGGACGCCAAAAAGGCCACCAACATCTCCATCCTGCGGGTGGAGGGCAGAAGCGATATCACCGACTATCTGGTGCTGGCCACCGGTACCTCCGGCCCTCACGTAAAGGCGCTGGCCGATGAGCTGGAGTATCAGCTGGGACGTCGGGAGGTCTACCCCCTGCACACCGACGGCCTCAACACCCGTTCCTGGCAGATCGTGGATTTTGGCACCGTGATGGTGCACATCTTCGACCGGGAGAGCAGAGAATTTTTTAACCTTGATAAATTATATAAGGATACAGGCGAGGAGACAGTATGAAATACGATTTTTTGAACATTGAACAGAAATGGCAGCAGCGTTGGGAGGAGGCCGGCATCTTCCACGCCAAGGATCACGACAACCGCAAGAAGTTCTACGGCCTGGTGGAGTTCCCCTATCCCAGCGGCTCCGGTATGCACGTGGGCCATATCAAGGCCTATTCCGGCCTTGAGGTGGTCAGCCGCAAGCGCCGCATGGAGGGCTACAACGTGCTGTTTCCCATCGGCTTTGACGCCTACGGTCTGCCCACCGAGAACTCGGCCATCAAGACCGGCGTGCATCCCCGCGTGCTGACCGACCGCAATATTGCCAAGTTCAGCCAGCAGCTGAAGCGCGTGGGCTTTTCCTTCGATTGGGATCGCGTGGTGGATACCACCGAGGAGAATTACTATCGCTGGACCCAGTGGATCTTCCTCAAGATGTTTGAGAACGGTCTGGTATTCCGCGATACCGCCCTCGTCAACTATTGCCCCTCCTGTAAGGTGGTGCTGTCCAACGAGGACTCCCAGGGCGGCAAGTGTGATATCTGCCACAGCGACATCGTGCAGAAGTCCAAGGACGTGTGGTATCTGCGCATCACCGCTTATGCTGATCGCCTTCTGCAGGGCTTGGAGGGGCTGGATTACCTGCCCAACGTGAAGATGCAGCAGGTGAACTGGATCGGCAAGAGCACCGGTGCCTTCGTCAACTTCAGCCTCAGCGGCGTGGAGGACAAGCTCCGCATCTACACCACCCGCCCCGACACCCTCTTCGGCGTAACCTTTATGGTCATGGCGCCCGAGCATCCTGTGCTGGATAAGTATCGCGACCGCATTGCCAACGTGGCGGAGCTGGACGCTTACCGCGAGCTGTGTGCCAAGAAAACCGAGTTTGAGCGTACGCAGATGAACAAGGACAAGACCGGCGTGCGCATTGAGGGCCTTTGCGCTCTGCATCCCATTACCGGCAAGGAGATCCCGATCTACATCTCCGACTACGTGATGATGGGCTACGGCACGGGTGCCATTATGGCCGTGCCCGCCCACGATGAGCGTGATTACGCCTTTGCCAAGAAGTTTGGCGTGGATATTGTTGAGGTTATTCGCGGCGGCGATATCTCCAAGGAGGCCTACGCCGGCGACGGTGAGATGGTCAACTCCGATTTCCTCAACGGCTATACCAATAAGAAGGATTCCATCGCCCGTATGGTCGAGGAGCTGGAGAAAATGGGCGTTGGAGAGGCCGGCGTGCAGTTCAAAATGAAGGATTGGGCCTTCAACCGCCAGCGCTACTGGGGTGAGCCCATTCCGATCGTGCATTGCCCCTGCTGTGGTATGGTGGCCGTGCCCTACGAGGAGCTGCCCCTGCGCCTGCCGCCCGTTGAGAACTTTGCCCCCGGCGAGGGCGGCGAGTCGCCTCTTGCCAAGATCGATTCCTTCGTGAACTGCAAGTGCCCCAAGTGCGGCGGCGACGCCAAACGGGAGACCGACACCATGCCCCAGTGGGCAGGCTCCTCCTGGTACTTCCTGCGCTACATTGACCCGCTGAACAGCGACTGTCTGGCCGATCCCGAGAAGCTGAAATACTGGCTGCCCGTGGACTGGTACAACGGCGGCATGGAGCACGTGACCCGTCACCTGATTTACAGCCGCTTCTGGCACAAGTTCCTTTATGATCTGGGCGTGGTGCCCACCGACGAGCCCTACGCCAAGCGTACGGCTCAGGGTCTGATCCTTGGCCCGGACGGTCAGAAGATGTCCAAATCCCGCGGAAACGTGGTGGACCCCAACGACGTGGTGGATGCCTTCGGTGCCGATACCCTGCGCGTGTATATCCTTTTCATGGGTGAGTACGGCTCTGCCGCTCCCTGGTCGGAGAGCAGCATGCGCGGCTGTAAGCGCTTCCTTGACCGCGTGGCGGGCCTCGCCGACAAGGCAAAGGGCGCCGGCGTGACCGCGGCACTGGAAACCGCCTTCCACCGCACCATCAAGAAGGTCTCCTCGGATATTGAGGAGATGAAGTTCAACACTGCCATTGCGGCGATGATGACCCTGCTCAACGATATCGACGCTGCCGGTGCGATCACCGTGGACGAGTTGAAGACGCTGGTGCGCCTGCTTTGCCCCTTCGCGCCTCACATTGCGGAGGAGATCTGGGAGAGCCTTGGCGGTGAGGGCTTCTGCTCACTGGCGCCCTGGCCCACCTACGATGAGGCCAAGACCGTTTCCGCTACCGTTGAGGTAGCCGTGCAGATCAACGGCAAGGTAAAGAGCGTGGTGACCATGCCCAAGGGCGCCGACAAGGATACGGCGCTGGCGCTTGCCAAGGCCGACGAAAAAATGGCCGCGCTTCTCGATGGCAAGACCGTTGTGAAGGAGATCGTGGTGCCGGATAAGATCGTCAACATCGTTGTGCGATAAAAAAATCTGAGAAAATTGCCAAAGCCTATTGACACGGAGAGAAAAAAAGTGTATAATAAGCAAAGATTGTTGTTTTTCAACCGCGAGGGGAGGGATATAGAAAATGGCAGAAGTTAAGCTGAAGGAGGGCGAGTCCCTCGACAGTGCTCTTCGTCGGTTCAAGCGTCAGGTCGCACGTACCGGTGTTCTTGCCGAACTTCGCAAGAGAGAGCATTACGAAAAGCCTAGCGTAAAGCGCAAGAAGAAGTCTGAAGCTGCACGCAAGCGCAAGTATAAGTAATTAAATTGCGAAAAAAGAACCGCACTCCGTCGGAGTGCGGTTCTTTTTTATTTGCTTTCATCATTTGTGTCGTGACAGTCCTTTTTATCTGTATGCCATGAGGCACGCCAGACCTCCTTCGGCACCTCGGCGCGGGCGGCGTCATCGGCCTTTAGCATTTCAGTATCCGCGTCCTTGGGCAGGATGCCGATATAGCGGCAGAGCATTGGCACCCAGGTAAAGGCCGTGTAGCCGGCGGCAAAGGTGAGAAACGCCCAGCAGAACTGCGGCCACGTGGCGTGGGCAACCATATTGGGATTGGTGAGAATGCATTTTTCGATGACGATGATGGGAGAAATGATGACCATGGCCATATTCACACAATGGAGCTGACGGGGGAAGCGCTTGATGAGCAGGCGCAGCCCCGAGGAGAGGGCAAAGGAGCCGATACCGTAGCCCACGAGATAGGAAAGCAGCAGGAAAAGCCGCGCGGGCTGCGTCAGCAGTGCACCGAAATCGCCTACCAGATCAATGAAGGCGTAATAGTAGCCTACCGCCATCAGCGTGATGGCAAAGTCCACACCGGGGATCACCAGCGTGGTGGAGGTGAAAAGACCCACCGCAAACATCAATATGTAGTCCAGCGGCACGCGGATGGTGGTGAAGTTGACGGTCTCGCCGTTGGTGATGACCAGTGCGTAGACCAGAAAGATGGCGCCCACCACCACCATCACCACCCAGTTGTTCCACTTTTTCAGATCATTGCGGCTCTCCACGACCATGCGGGGAATGCTGGCGATGATGAAGCCCAGCACCGCGGCGATCACGGGAATGGGGAAGCGATCGTAGAGGGTATTGACGGCAATGGCGCCACCGGCAGCACCCGTAAAATATCCGCCCAGCAGCACCAGCAGAAAGCCGATACTCTGCTTTGGCTTTTTCAGGATGTGGCTGATGGCATAGATCATATCGTAGTAAACTACCAGTACGATGGCAATGGTGCTGGCGGAAAGGCCCGGCACGGCCAGGCTGCAGAAGCCGATCAGTATGCCCTTGAGAAATAGTGAAAGCTTGTTCATACAATATCCTTTAATTTGGTAATGCAATGATATCCAGATCCCAGGCGGGAACGCAACGGCGACGCACCAGGTAGAGCCGATGATCGGGGGCAAGGCGATGCAGCAGCACAGGGAGATCAAACAGATCCTCACTGCGGTGGTAAGCGGCCACCTTCAGCATCGGGCGGGAAGTGCGCAGTGTTTCGGCAGTGCCAAGCAGGGCGGCGTGCTCCGCGCCCTCCACGTCGTATTTGATATAGTCGGTGGCGACACCGGCAAGGAGCGTATCCACCGTAGTGGTGGCAACGCTGTTTTCCATAGTGGCGCGTCCCGTGGCCAGCCCCGCGTTGCGGTTGCCGGAGGGGTCGAAGGCTGCCTCGCCCACCCGGTCAAGGGCTGCCGCCTTGTGGCAGGAGATGGCGCAGCGGTCGCTGACGCTTTCCGCGAAGGCCTGCAGCTTTTTGAAGTTCCGTCGGTCGGGCTCCACGGCCACGGCGGCCTTCAACGGTGCCAGCTCCAGCAGCTCCCGGAGGGTGTCACCGGTGTAGGCACCAAGATCCACCGCGTGCCGCACAGTGTGAAGGGGCAACGCCCCCTCCGGCTCGTCCTGTGGGGTAACGGCGGCCATCAGGTAATCGTAGCGGCCGGTGAGCTTGTAGGCCAGCACCAGATCAAGCAGCGCCTGACTCTTGGGGGGAAAGAGGGCTCTTGCGGAGGCAAATTCCTGCTCATGTGCCGAAAAAAAGGCGGCGTCAAACAGCGTGTCGCCGCAAACGGGCACGTCCGGCACGTAAAGCTCGTACCGTTTGGCCACTTCTTCTATGAGCGAAAGCACCTCGGGCCTTGCGGATCCAAAGGCCAGCAGCACCACGCAGCTGCCGGGGGGATAGGCTGCCGCGATCTCGGAAAAGGCGCGCACCGGCATGCCTTGAAAGCTCTGCCCCCGGGCAAAGCCGTCGCTGGCAAACACGCCCGCTACGGGGATGCCTCGCTGACGGGTAACGGCGAGGATCTTGTCCGCCCCGTTGCCCATGCCGTACAGAAAAATAGGGCGACGCTCAGCCTGCAGGGTCTGCCAGAGATCCTGCAGGCTGAAAAGCGACGCGAAATCAGGTGTATTCATATCAAAGTCAGCCCATCTGCTCCGGCAGCTTGCGGCCGCCGAGCAGGTGGAAATGCAGGTGCTTTACGGATTGGCATCCGTCCTCACCGCAGTTGGTGATGACGCGGTAGCCGTTTGAAAGCCCCTCAGCCTTAGCGATCTCGGGAATGGCCTCGAAGATTTTGGCTACATAAAGGCTGTTTTCGGCGGTGATGCCGTCGGAGGAGGCCACGTGCAGGCGGGGAATGATCAGCACGTGTACGGGTGCCTGCGGCGCGATGTCGCGGAAAGCATAGACCCACTCATTTTCATAGACCTTGGCGGAGGGGATCTCTCCCTTCAAAATTTTACAGAACAGGCAATCCATAGCGCACTCCTTATTTCACAAATTTGCGGAAGATGGCGTTGAGGGCGGTTTCGTAGTCCTCGTCGTTCACGCCGATGATGATGTTCAGCTCGCTGGAGCCCTGATCGATCATGCGGATGTTGATGCCGGCCTCATAAATGGCATCGAAAATGCGGGCAGCGGTGCCGGGCGCCTTGACCATGCCGCGACCCACCACGGCAATGAGGCAGAGACCGTCAAGGATCTCCACATGATCGGCACGCACCTGACGGTTGATGCTGTGCAGGATGCGCTCGCGGCGCCCCTCTAAGGCAGAGGTGGCCACCACGATGCTCATGGTATCAATGCCGGAGGGCAGATGCTCAAAGGAGATATCGTTATCCTCCAGGATCTCTAACACACGGCGGCCGAAGCCGATCTCCGCGTTCATGCGATCCTTTTCGATGTTGATGACAGAGAAGCCCTTCTTGCCGGCAATGCCGGTGATCACGCGCTTTGGATCGTAGCCGTCGGCGCTGGAAACGATCATGGTGCCGGGGTCGGCGGGGGCATTGGTGTTGCGGATATTGATGGGAATGCCGGCGTAGCGCACGGGGAAGATGGACTCGTCGTGCAGCACCGTGGCACCCATATAGGAAAGCTCGCGCAGCTCCTGGTAGGTGATGATCTCAATGGGAGGGGGATTATCCAGCACCCGGGGGTCGCCCATCAGGAAGCCGGAAACGTCGGTCCAGTTCTCGTAGAGATCTGCCTCCACAGCCCGAGCCACGATGGCGCCGGTGATATCCGAGCCGCCGCGGGAGAAGGTCTTGATGGTGCCGTTGGGCATGCAGCCGTAAAAGCCGGGAATGACGGCGTGCTCGTGACGGCGCAGCTCCTCGCCGAGGATGGTGTTGGTCTTATCCTCGTCAAACGTGCCGTTGTCACGGAAGAAAATGACGTTTTCCGCGTCGATGAAATCAAATCCCAGATACTTGGCCAGCACGATGCCGTTCAGGTACTCACCGCGGGAGGCGGCATAGTCGCGGCCGGACATATGGGCAATGGCGTTTTTCACGTAGGAAAGCTCACCGGAAATGTCAAAATCCATACCGAGGTCGCGGATAATGCCGTTGTAGCGCTCCTCGATGCGCTGATAAAATTCGTCGGCGCCGCTATCGCGATTGCGGGCCAGCTCATAGTAATGATACAGCATATCGGTGACCTTGTCGTCATTTTTGTAGCGCTTGCCGGGGGCAGAGGGCACCACAAAGCGGCGGGTGGGGTCAGCGTGAATGATATCGGCCACTTGCTTGAAGTGCTGGGCATCCGCCAGGGAACTGCCGCCGAATTTGACAACTTTCGTTTGCATGGGTAACTCCTTGAAATGCAGAATAGATGCAGACACAACGGTCTGATTCAATAATTATTATATAATTATAAATTATAAGATGTGAGATGTCAAGAGGGAACGGCATTTTTTTGCAAAATGCCTGCGGATCAGTCCTGCTCCTCATGACGCCGACTGCGACGTGTATGCTCCTGCGGGGTATCGGTCACGGTGCGCTCGTTTTCCTCCAGATATCGTGCTGCCTGCGTGCGGAAGAGCATGGCGTACTTGCCGTTTCG
>SVTA01000124.1 GCA_015064005.1 Oscillospiraceae bacterium | reverse complement strand
TTCAGACCTCCTAATAATATGGTGCTGCCATTTTATAATAAAAGCGTAAAGGTAGCGGTAAAGAAAATGGTTAAGATTTCGTAAAGATTTATTTGGTTAGCTTGAAACCGATACCCCATACCGCTTCAATGTAGTCCTTGCCCGAAGCATCACGGAGCTTTTTTCGAAGGTTACTAACATGTATCTTCAGCGAGCTTTCGGTGCAGTCGGGAGTGTCGAGGGAAATGCGATCCAGCAGGAGGGATTTGGTCATGACCTGGGTGGGATTTTGCATCAATAATTTTAAAATGGCGTATTCGGTGCGAGTCAGCTTCACCGCCACGTCGGAGGCGGTCACGGTGTGTGAGGCGGTATCCAGCGTGAGCGTGCCGTGACGCAGCACCGGTGAGGTGGCAGCGCTTTTGCGCAGTGCCGCCACAATGCGGGCGAGAAGCTCTCGCGGCTCAAAGGGCTTGGTGACGTAATCCACTGCCCCCTCCATCAGAAGCGAGATCTTGCTTTCCGTATCCACCTTGGCGCTGACCACGATCACGGGCACACCCTTGATGCGGGGCAGCAGCTCCTCGCCGGAGAGGCCCGGCAGCATCAGATCCAGCAGCACCAGATCGGGACGGCTCCCCTCCAAAACCAGCAGCGCCTCGGTACCGGAGTAGGCGCGGGTAACGTCATAACCCTCCCGGGTAAGCAGCTCCTCCAGCATATTACCAATATAAATGTCATCATCAATCACGAGAATCCGCTTCATAATTCCTCCTTTCCCCGCGCGGCGGGGGCGAACTGCTGCTTGTAGTGTAACATGTTACGGCGAAAAAGTCAAGAGGAGACGGCAAAGCGGGCTTTTTTATAAAAAGGAACGCATTCTTAGGTATAATTACGGCAAATGATGGTAAAAATGCTCTTGACAATTCTAAAAAATTGTGTTATAATGCGAGTGATATTCCGTGAGGGAGTAGTTGACGCATAGCGTGATAAGTCAACAACACAGGCCGTGTTCGATGATGCGGTTTGGCTTATCTTAATCGACAAGACTCGCGGGGCTATGCTCTATTTGCGTCGCCCCGCGAGTCCTTTTTTACGGAAAGCCCCCGAACGGGGCAAGAAAGGAGCAACATGAAGCATTATCTCGAACAATCCGACAAGGTTCTTGCCGAGCTTGAAAGCAACGAGCAGGGTCTTTCTGCGACCGAGGCTGCGGCAAGGCTCGAAAAGAACGGCAAAAACAAGCTGGCCGAGGGCAAGAAGGAATCCCTCATTCATCGCTTCCTGAAGCAGCTGGCTGAGCCTATGACCATCATTCTGATCGTTGCCGCCGTGATTTCCGCCGGCGTGGAGATCTATAACGGTGTTAGCCAGGGCCATTGGGAATTCCCCGCCGACGTTGTGATCATCATGGCGGTGGTGCTGATCAATGCCATTTTGGGCGTGTTCCAGGAGAGCAAGGCGGAAAAAGCCATTGAAGCGCTGCAGGAAATCGCCGCCGCAACCTCCAAGGTCATCCGTGACGGCAAGCAGATCGCTGTCCACAGCGAGGATCTGGTGGTGGGCGATATCATCGTGCTGGAGGCCGGTGACGCCGTTCCTGCCGATGCCCGTATCATTGAGTGTGCCTCGATGAAGATCGAGGAGGCGGCGCTGACCGGTGAGTCGGTGCCTGTAGATAAGAAGGTGGAGGCGCTTGCTGCCGGCGAGAACGGTGACGTTTCTCTCGGCGACCGCAAGAACATGGTCTTCATGGGCTCCACCGTGGTTTACGGCCGCGGCAAGGCCGTGGTGACCGCCACCGGTATGGATACCGAAATGGGCAAGATCGCGGATGCCCTGGCCAATGCCGAGGAGGGCAAGACCCCCCTGCAGATCAAGCTGGCAGGCCTTTCCAAGATCCTCACCTACCTTGTTATCGGTATTTGCGTGGTGATCTTCGGCGTGCAGCTCATCCGTCACGGCGTGGGCTTCAATAGCATTCTGTCCTCCTTCATGCTGGCCATTTCGCTGGCAGTTGCGGCCATTCCCGAGGGCCTTGCCACGGTGGTGACCATCGTGCTATCCATCGGTGTGACCAATATGTCCCGCCGCAGCGCCATTATCCGTAAGCTGACCGCTGTGGAAACGCTGGGCTGTACTCAGATCATCTGCTCCGATAAGACCGGTACCCTCACCCAAAACAAGATGACCGTGGTGGATCACTACGGCGAGGATGAATCCTTGCTTGCCAACGCCATGTCCCTTTGCTCTGATGCGGAGTTTGACGCCGAGGCAGGCGCTGCCGTGGGTGAGCCCACCGAGTGTGCGCTGGTGAATTACGCTGAGAAGCTGGGTCTTTCCAAGGATGTGCAGAAGAAGGTATACGTGCGCATCGGCGAGGTGCCCTTCGACTCCGGCCGTAAGATGATGTCTACCGTGCATCGCACGGAAAACGGCACACTGGTGCAGTTCACCAAGGGTGCACCCGATGAGGTGCTCAAGCGCTGCACCAAGGCGCTGGTGGAGGGCGAGGTCGTGGATATGACCGACGGGCTCCGCGAGGAGATCCTCATTGCCAACAAGACCATGGCCGACCGCGCCCTGCGCGTGCTGGCTGCCGCCAACAAAATGCTGACTGCTGAGCCTGCTGTCTATGAGCCCGAGGCTGTGGAGTGTGAG
This sequence comes from Oscillospiraceae bacterium, assembly GCA_015064005.1. Lineage (GTDB taxonomy): Bacteria > Bacillota > Clostridia > Oscillospirales > CAG-272 > Firm-07. The sequence goes on along the minus strand of SVTA01000124.1, from coordinate 2,465 downwards.
CTTTGCTTTATCGGTCTTGTGGGTATGATTGACCCCGTTCGTCCTGAGGTAAAGCCTGCCATCGACCAGTGCCGCAGCGCCGGCATCCGTCCCATCATGATCACCGGAGACCATAAGGATACCGCCGTCGCCATTGCCAAGGAGTTGGGCATTATTACCGATGCCTCCGAGGCGATCACGGGCGCAGATCTTGACAAGATCTCCGACGAGGATTTTGAGATCGCCGTGGAGAACTATTCCGTTTACGCCCGCGTGCAGCCCGAGCACAAGACCCGTATCGTCAACGCCTGGCGTAAGAAGGGTAAGGTTACCGCTATGACCGGTGACGGTGTCAACGACGCGCCCTCCATCAAGAACGCTGATATCGGCGTGGGCATGGGCATCACCGGCACGGACGTGACCAAGAACGTGGCGGATATGATCCTTGCCGACGATAACTTTGCCACCATCGTTTCCGCCGCAGGCGAGGGTCGCCGCATTTACGATAATATCCGCAAGGCCATCCAGTTCCTGCTTGCCTCCAACCTCTCCGAGGTGCTTTCCATCTTCTTCGCCACGCTGATCGGCTTTACCATCTTCCAGCCCGTGCAGCTTCTGTGGATCAACCTGATCACCGACTGCTTCCCCGCGCTGGCTCTTGGTATGGAGGAGCCCGAGGCCGATGTGATGAATCGCAAGCCCCGTGACAGCAAGGAGGGCATCTTTGCCGGCGGTCTTGGCGCTGCCGTTGCCTACCAGGGCGCGCTGGTCACCATCATTACGCTCGCTTCTTACTTCATCGGTCACTATCTTGAGGCAGGCAACTTTGACATTCACCTGGAAAGCGTCCACGGCACCACCATGGCGTTCTTGACGCTTGCAATGTGTGAGGTCTTCCACTCCTTCAATATGCGTTCTCTGCGCGGCTCCATCTTCACGATAAAGGGTCAGAACAAGTGGCTGTGGGGCGCAGGCCTGCTTTCTCTGCTGCTGACCTCCGTTGTTGTGTTGGTTCCCCCCATTGCCGAGTTGTTCAGCATGACCGCCATCGACGCGAAGGAATATTTCATCGCCATGGGTCTTGGCTTCCTGATCATCCCGCTGGTGGAGATCGTCAAGCTGATCCACCGCATGATCGACAAGAAAAAGGCAAACTGAGCCCGATAAAATTTTCCAATCGGCTTGACTTTTGGTCGGTAGGGCGTTATACTATTACGTGGTAACGCCCGCCGTCTCATCAACGACGCAAGGCCGGGTGTTCCCGGCTTTGCGCCGTTTTGATTTTTGTATATAAGGAGAATTTGTCATGCAGCTTCGCGCTCCCGCTTATCCACTGATCACCGTTGATCCCTTCTTCAGTGTCTGGTCGCCCGCCGACCGCCTTACCGACGTCGATACCGCTCATTGGACGGGCTATACCAATGCCATTCTCGGCACCGCCGAGATCGACGGCAAGACCTACCGTTTCATGGGCAAGGAGCGGGATGGCGTGCCTGCCATGGAGCAGGTTTCCGTAGATATGGATGCCTTTACCACGACTTACGTGTACGAGGCTGCCGGCGTGCGTCTGACGTTGCTTTTTACCTCTCCCATTCTGCCCGACGATTTTTACTATCTCACCCGTCCCGTAAGCTATCTGGAGATCAAAAAGGAGATCGTGGATGGCCACAAGCACACCGTCAAGGTGAAGCTCGCCTGTGCTGAGCAGCTCTGCGTGGACCGCGTGGGGGACGATACCGTCACCGCCGAGGTGCTGCCCGAAAACGGCAAGATCAAAACCGTGAAGATGGGCTCCGATAAGCAGGATGTGCTGGCCTATGAGGCAGACGACGCGCGCATCAACTGGGGTTACTTTTACCTTTCCACCAACGCCCCCGAGGCCGTGGTGGGCGTGGAGAAGAAAACGCTCTCCTTCGTCACCCTCCGGGAGCATCCCGACGTGGAGGCGGAAATGACCTTCGTGACCGCTGAGGTGAACCTCGGCAGCAGTGCGCTCTTTACCTTTGCCTACGATGACGGTTATTCCATTCAGTATTTCCACCAAAATCTGAAGTCCTACTGGAACCGTGACGGCGCGGATATCGTGGATGAGATCGGCCACGCCTTTGCCGATTATAAGCGCGTGCTTGGCCGTTGCCGTGCCTTTGCGGATCGGATGTTCATTGATGCCGTCCGTGCCGGCGGCGAGAAGTATGCGGAGCTTTTGGAGCTGGCCTTCCGTCAGACCGTTGCCGCCCATAAGCTGGTGCTGGACGAGAACGGCGAGGTGCTGTGGATCTCCAAGGAATGCTACTCCAACGGCTGTGCCGCCACCGTGGACGTTTCCTATCCCTCCATTCCCCTGTTCCTGCTCTATAATCCGGAGCTGGTGAAGGGTATGATGCGCCCCGTTTACCGCGTGGCAAGAAGTGACTTCTGGAAATCGAGATTCGATTTTGCTCCCCACGACGCCGGCCGCTATCCCATTCTTAACGGTCAGATGTACG
>SVTA01000123.1 GCA_015064005.1 Oscillospiraceae bacterium | reverse complement strand
GCGTACTTGCCATCCAGCTTCACGAACTCAAAATCGTGATTGTGGTAGAGCATGGTCATGCCCATGCCCTTGGCGATGGCGGCCAGGGACTTGATGTTTTTGATGACCTCGTCAAAGTTGCCGTTGCCGGGGCGATCCTCCTCCACAAGGTAGGGAACAGCCACGAATTTGCAGCCGATGGTGGCGTACTGGGAAAGCACACCCTCGGGATCGGCTACCATGTCGCGGTAGGGTACGTGAGCGGAGATGGGGGTAAGGCCAATCTCGGCGCACATCTTCTTGATCTCGGCGGGGTCGTTGCCGTAAAGGCCGGCAAACTCCACGCCGTCATAGCCCATCTTTTTGATTTTTTCGAGAGTTTCGCGCAGATTGGCGGCGGCATCCTCGCGTACGGAATACACTTGTACAGCAATCGGTAAAGCCATAGTTTCGCATCCTCCAAAATAGACATCATAAATTTGAGGCGGGCGCCGTGTGATGCGCAGAGCCCCCTAATCTTTATTATAGAAACAAAAGATGCGCTTGGCAAGTCAAAAACAGATATATATCAGACAAATATTGCTTATCTTGCGCTAAAAACGCAAAAAATGAGAAGAAAAAAGCGGCCGAGGCCGCTTTTTTCTGATTTTGCATTATTTGCCGGTCCAGGTGATCTGGTCGATCACGTTGCGCAGGCACTGAGCGCTGTGCTGGAGCTTGCCCTCCTCCTCAGCGGTGAGAGCAGCGGGGATGTGACCCTTGATACCGTCCTTGCCAACAATGGCAATGGTGGAAAGGCACACGTCATCCACACCGTACTCGCCGTGCATCATGGTAGAAACAGCGAGAGCGGTCTCGATGCCGCTGAATACCACCTTGCAGATATCCACTGCAGCGCAGGCAACAGCATAGAAGGTAGCGCCCTTGCGTGCGATAACCTCGCCGCCGGACTTGCGCACGTACTGCTCAACAGCCTCGTGGTCGATGGGGCTGTCGGGATTCAGGATCTTCTGGTACTCATCTACGTTGGTGGTGCAGATGGCAGCCTGGGACCACGGAACGAAGGAAGAATCGCCGTGCTCACCGAATACGTAAGCGTGTACGTTCTGCTGGCTGATGCTGAAGTTGTTGGCCAGCCAGTAGCGCAGACGGGCGGTGTCCAGGGTGTTACCGGAGCCGATGATGCGGTTCTCGGGAATGTTGGTGATCTTGTGGAAGACGTAGGTCATCACGTCAACGGGGTTGCTGACGATCACGTATACGGCGTTGGGCGCGTACTTGGTGATCTGAGGAGCGATGCTGCAGAGAATGTTGATGTTGGTCTGAGCCAGGTCAAGACGGGTCATGCCGGGCTTGCGAGCCATACCGGAGGTGATGACGACGATGTCGGAATCAGCCGCATCCTCGTACTCACCGGAGGTGATCTTCACATCCTCACCGAAGAAGAGACCGCCCTGAGCGATGTCGATTGCCTCGCCCTCAGCCTTTTCCTTCTTGATGTCGATGATCACGATCTCGTTGGCTACGCCCTCAACAGCCAGGGTGTAAGCGATGGTGGCGCCGACGTTGCCTGCGCCGATAACGGTTACTTTTCTCATGGTTTGTTCCTCCATTTTATATTGCAATTTTTTTATTTGCTGGTTTCGCTGAGCATCTGGTAAATGACGGCAAGCTCCTCGTGGCGCTTGGCGGCAAGGGTCTCCATCTTGGCGACGTCCTCGGCGGAGAATGCATCCAGATCGCCGGGCTTCAGCTTCTTCTTGTAGTAGCGGTCGGCGATCAGCGCGTAGTTGATATCAAGCTCGGTGATCTTGCCGTCGATCTCGCAGATGACAAGATTGCTCTTGCCCTCCATCAGCAGCTCCACGGCATGCACGCCCATTTCGGTAGCGGTAAAGCGGTCGCGCAGGGTGGGGTTACCGCCGCGTACCACGTGGGCAAGGCGGGCAAACTTGGTCTCCACGCCGGTCTCGGCCTCGATCTTCTTGGCCAGAACCTCGCCGTACTTTTTGCCGTCCTCGGTCACCACACCCTCGCTGACCACAACGAGGAAGCCGCGCTTGCCGGCGGCTGCCAGGGTCTTGATGCGGGTAAGGATCTCGGCCTCGTCAAAGGGAAGCTCGGGCAGCACGGCTGCCACGGCACCGGAGGCAAGGGCGGTGTTCAGGGCGATGGCGCCGCAGTCGCGACCCATGACCTCCACCACGTTGCAGCGTGCGTGAGATACGCAGGTGTCGCGCAGGCAGTCGATCATATGCATGGTGGTATTCATCGCCGTGTCAAAGCCGATGGTGTAGTCGGTGGCGGTGATATCATTATCAATGGTGCAGGGAACGCCCACGGTGGGAATGCCGTGATTGGTCAGGTCGGTAGCGCCGCGGAAGGTTCCGTCACCGCCGCAGGCCACGATAGCGTCGATCTCATGCTTCTTGCAGGTTTCGATGGCCTTCTTCATGCCCTCCTCGGTCTTGAACTCCAGGCAACGGTCGGAGTAAAGGAAGGTGCCGCCGCGGGAGATGATATTGGAAACCGAGCGGGGGGTGAGGGGAATGATGTTGTCCTTAATGAGGCCGGAGTAGCCACCCAGAATGCCGACCACCTCAACGCCCTCATCGAGAGCCTTGCGGGCAACGGCGCGTACAGCGGCATTCATACCGGGGGCGTCGCCGCCGGAGGTCAAAATGCCGATTTTGCGAAATTTAGCCATAGTAATGATCCTTTCTGCCACGCATTCATGCGCGGCGCCATAATTTCCTGAATTATATTGTAATATATCAAGCGGGAATTGTCAAGCGTTGGTTGACAAATTTTTCACGATTTTTTGGTTTTTTGACGCAAAAGGGAGAGCGCGAAGGAAATTGCGCGCTTGACAGCCACGTCGCGGATGTATTTGCGGTCTCTTTTGGAGGAAAGGGAGAGGCGCTCAACCGCGGTTTCTCCACGGAAGGAAACCGCCATGTACACCGTGCCTACAGGCTCCTCCGGCGTACCGCCTCCGGGGCCGGCATAGCCTGTGGTGGCAATGCCCACGTCAGCACCAAGCACACGGCAGGCACCCTCGGCCATTTCTCTTGCCACCGTGGCGCTGACGGCGGTGTGAGTAGCCAGCGTTTCGGAAGAAATGCCGAGCAAAAGGGTCTTTTCCCGCTCCTGATAGACCACCACGCCGCCTGCCATCACGGCAGAGCAGCCGGCAACGGAGGTCAACTCACCGGCCAAAAGGCCACCGGTGCAGGATTCCGCCGTGGCTACCGTCAGTCCCTGCTCCTCCAGCAACGCGATCAGCGCGTGGGCAGGAGAGGGAATGTCTACGCCGTATACGTAAGCGCCAAGGGGCAGCTTCATCAGCTCCGCCGCCATCCGGTCGGCCATCTCACCGGCCTCCCTTTCCGTGGCCGCCTTGGCGGTGACGCGCAGCCGCACCTCGCCGGTGTCACAATAGGGGGCGACGGTGGGATTCTCGCTGTTGCGGATCGCCTCCGGTAGTGCCGCCTCCACGGAGGATTCGCCCATGCCGATAATGTGGAGATTGCGGCTGACCAATACAGCGGCGCAGCGCTTTTGAAGATAAGGCTCCACCTGCTCGCGGAACAGCGGCTCCAGCTCGCGGGGCGGGCCGGGCAGCATCACCACCACCTTGCCCTCCTCGTTTTCCATAGCGAGAGCAGGAGCGGTGCCGTAATCATTGGGGAAAACGGTGGCGCCCTCCGGCATCATGGCCTGCTTTTTGTTGTTTTCGGTCATGGTGCGGCCGGTGGAGCGGAAAAAGTTTTCAATGCGGGCAAGGGATTCCTCGTGCATGTAGAGCTTTTTGCCCATCACGGCGGCAGCGGTTTCCTTTGTGAGGTCGTCAAAGGTAGGACCCAGCCCGCCGCTCATAACCACCAGATCCGTCCGGGAAAGCGCCCCCCGCAGATCCTCCGCGAGGCGGGTAGGATTGTCCCCCACTACGGCCTGACGGTATACGCCGATGCCGAGGGTGGCAAGACGCCGGGAAATGTATGCGGCGTTGGTGTTTACAATGTCGCCGATCAGCAGCTCTGTGCCCACGCACAGGATCTCGGCCTTTTCAAAGTAATGATGTTTCATAAGCACGCTCCAAGGGAATTTATCCCTATTATTGTATCATAAAAATGAGGAAATGGATACGCCGCGCCGAAAAAACTTGAAATTTTTTTGAAAATGTGATAAGATAAGCAAGGGAGGAGGTGATCTTGTGTCAAAATGTATGCTTTGCCCCCGAGAATGCGGCGTGGATCGGGAAAGAGGCCAGCTTGGCACCTGTCACGCGCCGGCGGAGGTTTACGTGGCGCGGATCGCGCCCCATCATTTCGAGGAACCGCCCATCAGCGGCACACGAGGCTCCGGCACCGTGTTTTTTGCCGGCTGCTCGCTGGGGTGCATTTTTTGCCAGAATCAGGAGATCAGTCGAGGTGTGGCGGGTAAGCCTATGAGCGAGGAGGCGCTGGCCGATGCGATCCTTGCCCTTGCCGATACCGGCGTGCACAATATCAATTTGGTGACCGGCACCCATTATACCGATGCGATCGCCCGCGTTTTGCGCACCGTTAAGCCGCATTTGCGGATTCCCGTGGTGTGGAACAGCAGTGGCTATGAGCGGGAGGAGACGCTGCGGCTGCTGGAGGGTCTTGTGGATATTTATCTGCCGGATTTCAAATATATGTCGCCGGAGCTGGCCAGTCTCTGCTCCAACGTGCCGGATTATGTGGATTTCGCCACGCTTGCGCTGCAGGAAATGGTGCGTCAGACCGGTCCTGTGGTTTTTGATGAGGCGGGAATGCTTTTGAAGGGTACGGTGGTGCGTCATCTGGTGCTGCCCGGCTGCCGCAGGGATTCCCTTGAGGTGCTGCAGCGGATCGCGGAAAGCGTGCCGGTGGCAGATATCCGTCTTTCGCTGATGCGCCAGTACACCCCCGATTTCGCCCCCCGTTCTGCCCCCAAATGGCTGCAGCGGCGGGTAACCAGCTTTGAGTACGATGCGGTTGCCGCCGAGGCGCTGCGCCTTGGCTTTGAGGGCTTTTTGCAGGAAAAATCCTCCGCTACCGTAGCCTATACGCCGGATTTCACGGAGGATCAGACCTCCTGACCGCCAAATGGAGATTTGTCGCGGGGGGAGAGGACGCTTTTGCAAAAGCGCCCGTTGAGGGAGAGGAGGCTCTTTTTGCAAAAGCCGCCTCCTCTCCCTCTTTTTTGCCCTTTCGGGCAAAAAATTCACCCACTCCTCCG
>SVTA01000122.1 GCA_015064005.1 Oscillospiraceae bacterium | reverse complement strand
TGAAGATGGTCTTGTCCTTCAGTCCCAGCGCATTGCCGAGGGCTCCGTGCCCGAGGGACTGAAGGACAAGACCATCTTCACGCTGGACGTGGCGGGCATGATCGCCGGCGCCAAGTACCGGGGTGAGTTTGAGGAGCGCCTCAAGAACGTGATGGAGGAGGTGGCCAAGAACCCCCACATCATCCTCTTTATCGACGAGATCCACACCATCGTGGGCGCGGGCGCCGCTGAGGGCGCCGTGGACGCGGCCAACATCATCAAGCCCGCCCTTGCCCGGGGTGAGATGCAGGTCATCGGCGCCACCACCGTGGCGGAGTACCGCAAGCATCTGGAGAAGGACGCCGCTCTGGAGCGCCGCTTCCAGCCCGTGACCGTGGGCGAGCCCACCGCCGAGGAATCGGTACAGATCCTGGCGGGTCTGCGGGACAAATACGAGGCGCACCACAAGCTGAAGATCACCGACGCAGCCCTGAAGGCCGCCGTCACCCTCTCCGCCCGCTATATCAACGACCGTTACCTCCCCGACAAGGCCATCGACCTCATCGACGAGGCCGCCTCCCGTGTGGCGCTTTCCGCCCGCACCTCCCCGCCCGACCTGCGGGAGTGTGAGGCGCGGCTGGAGGCCATTTCCGGCGAGAAGGCGGAGGCCATCTCCGGGCAGGACTTTGAGCGCGCGGCAAGGCTGCGCGACGAGGAAAAGACCCTGCGGGAGCAGTATGACGCCGCCAAGGCCGCATGGGAAAAGGAGCTTTCCGGCGCCTCGCTGGCGGTGACCGAGTCCGACGTGGCCGACGTGGTGACCCAATGGACGGGCATCCCCGTCAACCGGCTGCTGGAGGAGGAAAGCGAGCGGCTGCTCCGGCTGGAGGAGCTGCTGCACGAGAAGGTCATCGGGCAGGATGCCGCCGTCACGGCGGTGGCCAAGGCCATCCGCCGCGGGCGTATGGGCCTCAAGGACCCGAAGCGCCCCACCGGCTCCTTCATCTTCCTCGGCCCCACGGGCGTGGGCAAGACCGAGCTTTGCAAGGCACTGGCCGAGCTGCTCTTCGGCGACCCCTCCGCCATGATCCGGCTGGATATGTCGGAGTATATGGAAAAGCACAGCGTATCCAAGCTGATCGGCTCGCCTCCCGGCTACGTGGGCTTTGAGGAGGGCGGCCAGCTCACCGAGAAGATCCGCCGCCGTCCCTACTCCGTGGTGCTGTTTGACGAGATCGAAAAGGCACACCCCGACGTCTTTAACATCCTGCTGCAGGTGCTGGAGGACGGTATGCTCACCGACTCCCAGGGGCGCCGCGTGGATTTCAAAAACACCATTCTGATCCTGACCTCCAACGTGGGCGCCTCCGCACTCACCGGCCCCGCCAAGGCCACCCTCGGCTTTGGCGAGAGCGCCTCCGACGGCGGCAAGAGCGCCACCGACAAGCGTGTGATGGAGGCGCTGAAGGCCACCTTCCGGCCGGAGTTCCTCAACCGCATTGACGATATCATCATCTTCAATAAGCTCACCGAGGAAAACATCCTCGCCATCGCCGACCTGATGCTCCGCGAGGTAAAGCGGCGCATTGAGGCGCTGGAGATCTCCATCACCTTTGACGAAAGCGTGGCCGCACTGGTGGCCAAGGAGGGCTTCGACCCCGTCTACGGCGCAAGACCTCTGCGCCGCGCCATCGTGCGGCTGGTGGAGGACGCCTTCTCCGGCGTGATGCTGGAGGGCACCGTCAAGCCCGGCGATACCGTCCGTGCCACCGCCACGGACGGCACCGTCCTCTTTGAAAAAGCGGAACCGACAGCCTGAAAAGCCCCGGGGAGGGGATACCCTACAAGGTATCCCCTCCCCCTTTGTCGCAAAAACTTTGCCGCCGCCACTTTACATTTTGCTTGAAATGTGTTAAAATAGTGGAAAACAGGCAAAAAAGGAGAGCGTCATGCTTCTATATATCATACGCCACGGCGACCCCGACTACACCACCGACACCCTGACCGAGCGCGGGCGGGCGCAGGCGGAGGCGGTGGCGCTGCGGATGCAGCGCTCCGGCATCACCGAGGTCTATTCCTCCCCCATGGGCAGAGCAAGAGAGACCGCCGCGCCCACCTGCAGGCTGCTGTCGCTGCCCTGCGGCATTGAGGATTGGGCCCACGAGATCGAGGAGGAGCGCATCACCCACTACCCGGACGGCAAGCGCCGCTCGGTGACCGATCTGCAAAACACCCACTACCGCGCCAACGGCGCCATCGACCTGCCCTATGACCGTGCCATGGAGGCGCCCGGCTTCAGCGATACCGAAATGGACAAGGCCGCGGCGCGGATCGCGGCGGGCGGCAGGGACTTCCTCCGTCGCCTCGGCTATGAGGAGGAGGGTGGCATCTACCGCATCACGGCGCCAAGCGACGCCCGCGTGGCCCTCTTTTGCCACTCGGCCATGGCCAGAGCCTGGCTTTCCACGCTGCTGCACATTCCGCTGCATCTGATGTGGGCAGGCTTCCATTACACCCACACCGGCGTGACGGTGCTGGAGTTCAAGAATTACCAAAACGGCCTTACCGCCCCCAGATGTCTGGTGTACTCGGATATGTCGCACCTGTTTGCCGCAGGGCTGGATATGCGCCACAACGGCTCAAAGGAGGGCATCTGATGGAAAAGGCCATATTCTTTGAGGAAATCTATCCCCTGCCGGGCGTGGCGGAGGAGGGCGGGCTTGACCGCACCCTCGCGTGGCTCGCGGGTCTTGGGCTGGACGGATTCCAGCTCTGCGACGAGGATTTCCAAACGGTGGGCGAGGAACGGCTCCTTGCCGCCATGCGGCGGGCGGGGCTTGCCGCCACCGTGATCCACACCACGCCCCGTCTGATGGCCGCGGACGATGCCGCCTTTGAGGCGGGCATGACCCACGCCCTGCGGGCGCTGGATCTGTGCGTGCGCGCCGACTGCCATCGGCTGATGGTGGTGCCGCTGCCGAAAAGCGACGTGGAGGGCGACGGGGATCTGCCCCGCGCGCGGGCGAGAATGCTGGAGGCGCTCCGTCGGCTGCTGCCGGAGGCCAAACACCGCGGCATCACGCTGTATTTTGAAAACTTTTCCACCAAGCACCTGCCCTACGGCACGGTGGAGGACGCGCTGGAGATCTCCGACGCGCTGCCGGAGGTGCGCTATTGCTTTGACACCGGCAACTATCTCTGCACCCGCACGGACGTGCTCTCGGCCTGGGAGGCCCTTGCCCCCCGCGCCGCGCTGCTGCACGTGAAGAGCTTTACCGAAAGCGCCGTGCCCACTTGGGTATGCTGTGACGACGGCCGCTGCATGCAGGGTATGCCCCTTGGCGAGGGCGACCTTGACGTGCACAGCTTCCTCGCCGCCGCCAAGGCCAACACCGTGGCCGACGCCTGCGTGCTGGAGCATAACGCCACCATCACCCACGCCGACGTGGAACAAAGCGTCCGCGTGCTGCGCCAATACTTCTGATCGTCCAAGGAGGATACCGATATGGGAACCGCAAAGAAATTCACCCCCCGCCGCCTGCTGCAGATCGTGGTGGGCGCCATACTGATCCTGGTGCTGCTGGCCTGCCTGGCGGTGCTGGGCTTCCGCGCCTATATGATGCTGCCCGTGGCCGACTATTACAAGGCCTCGGAGAAGGAATTTGTCATTCCGGGTCTTGAGGAGGGCGCCGTGCCCCAGGGCTTTTGCCACGACGAGGCAAAGGGCTGCTTCTTGATGACGGGCTATTCCGCCTCCGGCGAGGCCTCCCGCCTTTACGTCATTGACGAGGAAAGCGGCGCGCTGCGCCACAGCGTGACGCTGCTTGCGGCCGATGGCTCCGACTTTACCGGCCACGTGGGCGGCGTTGCCATCTTCGACCGCTTCGTGTACGTTGCCGGCGGCGGGGAAAGCTGCCTGTTTGTGTTTGATTACGAGGAGGTCATGGTCTCCGAAACCGCCACCGTGGTGGGCGAGATCTCGCTTTCCTGCGGTAAGGAGGACGAGCTGAACGCCTCCTTTGTGTTCACCGACGGCGAGCGGCTGATCGTGGGCGAGTTCCACCGCGCCGGTGATTACGACACCCTGGACAGCCACAAGATCACCACCGCCAACGGCGACCGGAACAACGCCCTTGCGCTGGAGTTTGCCCTGCAGAGCGACGCCCCCTTCGGCGTAGCCGCAGCACCCCGCCGCGCTTACTCTCTGCCCGATCAGGTGCAGGGGCTTTGCGTCTCGGAGGGTAAGATCTACCTTTCCACCTCCTGGGGTCTCAGCTTCTCCTACATTTATGAGCACGACATCGCCAAGCTCTCCGAGGAGAGCGCTATCACCGTGCTTGGCACCTCGCTGCCTCTTTACGCCATGGATAGCGGCTCGCTGGTGGAGAAATACCAGCTGCCCCCCATGGCCGAGGAGATCGCCATGGTGGACGGCCGCCTCTACGTGGTGGGCGAATCTGCCAGCAGCAAGTATATCTTCGGTAAATTCACCGAGGGCAAGTGGTGCTACAGCACCGAGCTCGATCAGCTCCGCGACAAGGATTGAGCCTTTCTGCGGTTGTTGATGAGAAAGTGAGAGCAGGAGGAGGGTGCTTTTGCAAAAGCACCCGTTGAGGGAGAGGAGGCGCTTTTTGCAAAAAGCGCCTCCTCTCCCTCTTTTTTGCCCCTTCGGGCAAAAAATTCACCCACTCCTCCGCAAAAACCTGCAGAAAAGGGCATGAAGCACATCGCGGGTAGCCGGAATGATAAGTTTTGATTTGTCGAGGAGCGGGATTCTCTCCCTCCGTCAGCCGACAAGCGGCTGCCACCTCCCTCGTCAGAGGGAGGCTGACGATATCTGTCGCACTGTACCTCTTTCCCGTGTTCTGTTTTTACTTGCAATGTTACGCATAACGAATGCCTCCCTCTGACGAGGGAGGTGGCGCCGAAGGCGACGGAGGGAGAGATAACGATATTGCCAATCAACGCCAAATTTTAATTGTTCACTTTTTGCGCACAAGCTTTTTTGTGGCAAGTTTTCGCCCGCCTTTTTCAAAAAGGCGGCGCGGTGGAGGGCGCGGAGCTCTCCTCGCCCTCCGCAGAGGGCGAAATGCTCTCGGCGTTTCTTTTTGATAACTTTTTCTTTGCGCCTGTGGTGTCAAAGAAAAAGTGGGCAGGGATTCTGATGTCGCCATGCGGCGATGATATCAAATCCGGCAATAAATTGTTAATGCTAAAGCTTGACACCTCATCCGTCAGCCGACGAGCGGCTGCCACCTTCCCCCACTGGGGAAG
>SVTA01000007.1 GCA_015064005.1 Oscillospiraceae bacterium | reverse complement strand
TTATTCAATTGTCGATATGCCGTCGCTTCGCTCGGCTCGATATATTTGCCTTGCGGCAAATTCGATATGCTTTCGCTACGCTCAAGCTCGATATGATATAGATCCGCGCTCACGCAGTGAGCATATCGAGTGCGTCAGCACATATCGAACGCGTCAGCGTATATCGAAGATCCGCGCAAGCGGATCTATATCGACGCGCAGTGTCCTTAAGGGCACTGCGCATATGACACTCTCCTTTGTTTTTGGCAAAATGTAGGCAAACGGTATCGGTTTTACGGGCTTTTGCCTCAAAGCTCCTTCAGACGGGCGAGGCAGCCGGGGCAGATGCGCTTGCCCTCGAATAGCTTGGCATCCTTTGCCTCACCGCAGAAGATGCAGGCGGGCTGGTATTTTTTCAGAATAATGCGGTCATCCTCGGTAAAGATCTCCAGTGTGTCCTTTACGTTGATGCCGTAGGTCTTACGGATTTCCTTGGGCAGCACCAGACGGCCGAGCTCGTCGATCTGGCGGGTGATACCGGTTGATTTCATATTTTGTGACACTCCTTTCGATATTTGATCCATTGTATCTATTATACACCGTCGAAATATGGTTGTCAAGTACCAATTATGGAATTTTATGGAATTATTGTAAGAAGAAGGGCGAAGCTCGTCGGCAGGTTTTCTGCATAAAGCGGTGGTTTTCCGGCTAAAAATGGAGCAAGGTCCATCATGCTCGGCGTAAGATGGATACAGAAGGAGGCGCTTTATGCTGCGAGGATGTCAGAGAGAGATGATCGTGTTACAAACCAGGGATAGCGCGCTTTTTGAAAGCGCGTGGTTCGTGCTGCGGCAAGAAAAGCCCTGTGCGGGGGAAGTGGATATGCTGGCGGAGGCGGAGCGGATCGTGAGCGAGGGAGCGCGCCCGGATCGCCGGCGGCGCCGTTTGGGGGGCAGTATGGGTGCTTTTCTGCTGGGGCTTTTTTGCGGAGGCGCTTTTTTTGCAATCATTTGGCTTTTACTGCGTCTTTAAGTATTGACAAATTTCTTTTTATGGTGTATAATAAGGAGAGTTTATATAGCGCCGAGGCGCTTTGAACGGTTTTTAGAACAAAAATACGGAAGGCTCGGGAAAGAGCGTGGGTCGTTTGCGCTTTTTCGTGGGTCTTCGTTTTGTTGCAAAATTTGATTAAAGGAGGACTTATGCCGAAGATTAAAAAGGACAAAGGAAAATTGCGCATCATACCGCTTGGCGGCCTTTCTGAAATAGGTAAGAACCTGACGGTTATCGAGTATGAAAACGATATAATCGCGGTGGATTGCGGTCTTGCATTCCCCGATGAAGATATGCTGGGCGTGGATCTGGTCATTCCGGATGTCACGTATTTGGAGCAAAATCAAGACCGTTTGCGGGGTATTTTCCTTACTCACGGTCACGAGGATCACATTGGAGCTCTGCCATACGTGCTGCGCACCATCAATCCCCCCGTTTACGGCACCAAGCTGACGGTGGGTATCATCAAAAACAAGCTGGAGGAGCATTCGCTGCCCTGGAATCCGGATCTGCGTGTTGTCAGCGCCGGTGATACCATACGGGCCGGCAGTCTCAACGTAGAATTTATTCGTGTCAACCATTCGATTGCCGATGCCTGCGCGCTGGCCATTCATACCCCTCTTGGCACCATTGTGCACACAGGCGATTTCAAGCTGGATATCACTCCCATTCAGGGCGAAATGATGAATCTCACTCGCTTTGGCGAGCTGGGGCGCAAGGGTGTGTTGATGCTGATGTGCGAGTCAACCAATGCAGAGCGTCCCGGATTTACCCCCTCGGAAAAGAAGGTGGGGAAATCCCTTGAATATATTTTCACCACAAATCCCACCAAACGGATCGTGATTTCCACGTTTTCCTCCAACGTTCATCGCGTGCAGCAGATCATTAACATCAGCGCGCAGCATGGGCGCAAGGTGGCTGTGACCGGCCGCAGTATGCTGAATATCGTGGGCGCGGCGGTGGAGCTTGGATATATGAAGGTGCCAAAGGATGTGCTCATCGACATTGGCGATATCAAGCGCTACAAGCCTGAGCAGCTGACGCTGGTGACCACCGGCAGCCAGGGCGAGCCGATGTCGGCACTGTACCGCATGGCCTACTCGGAGCACAGCCAAGTGACTCTTGGCCGCAGCGATCTGGTGGTGCTTTCCTCCAGCGCGATTCCCGGCAACGAAAAGCTGGTGGGGCGCGTGATCAATGAGCTTTCCCGCAACGGCGTGGAGGTTCTGCACGACGCATCCCTTGCCGTGCATGTGTCGGGCCACGCCTGCCAGGAGGAGCTGAAGCTAATGCAGGCCCTGACGCAGCCCCGTTACTTTATGCCCATCCACGGTGAGAATCGGCATTTGGCCGCCAACCGTGAGCTGGCAAGAGAAATGGGCATTCCGGATAAAAACATCTTCCTCTCCGAGATCGGAAAGGTGCTGGAGATCGACAGCAAGGGCGCCCGCTTTGCAGGCACCGTGCCTGCCGGCCAAGTGCTGGTGGATGGCTATGGCGTTGGTGACGTGGGCAACATCGTGCTGCGTGACCGTAAGCATCTGTCACAGGACGGCCTCATCGTGGTGGTAGCCACGGTGGATGAGGATAGCTCCCTCTTGCTTTCCGGCCCCGATATCGTTTCCCGCGGCTTTGTCTACGTGCGCGAGAACGAGGAGCTGATGGAAGAGGCAAAGCGGGTAGTGCAAAAATCCTTGGAGCGTTGCCTTGGTAAGGGCAAAAACCTCGACCGCATGCACCTGAAAAACACCGTGCGGGACGATCTCTCCAAGTTCCTCTTTACCAAAACCGGCCGCAAGCCGATGATTTTGCCGGTTATTATGAATATCTGATCGGCAAATTTAAATTTCATTCACACTTCGTTCAAGGATACAACACTTATTGCGTGTACAATAGGAGCTGTATTACTTTATAGAAAATTCAAATCAAAAGGTGGATCCTAACAATGGGAAAAGGAAACAGAGCTAAAAAAGAAAGAGCAAACAGCGTGCTGGCAACCGGCGTCGCAAAAAAGGCGGCTAAGAAGCCGCTGCCTACTTGGGTCGGCACCTCGATCCTGTGCGGTGTTCTCGCCTTCCTGATCGTGTTTGCCTCCGTTGCCGTGATGAGCTCTCGCGGCGTGTTCGTGCGTGGCAAGCTGGTTGCTGAGACCAAAAACTATGAAATCACCGTACCGATGATGTCCTACATGGTACATACCGAGTACCAGGATTGGATGACCAATTACGAGGGCTATTATCAGTACATCACCGGCTCCGGCGGTGACAAGATCAATGTCAACAAGAGCCTGCATCTGCAGAACTACAGCGTGACCACCGATAAGACCACCGGTGCCACCACTGTTGTGACCTGGTTTGACTATTTTGCCTCCTCCGCCAAGGTTAAGGCAGAGCGCATCCTCATTTTCTGTGAGTGTGCCAATGCCATGGGCATGGAGCTGGACGAGGACGATGTGAAGGAGATCGACGGTGCCATCAACCTGCTGAAGGCCTACGCCGCCATCTACGGCTACACCACCGATGCCTACATCAGCATGCAGTATGGCAAGGGCGTGAGCATCAAGGATGTGCGCAAGATGATGGAGCTTTCCCAGCTGGCTTCCAAGTACTCTGAGTACAAGCTGGAGCAGCTGGAGGACGGCGCTACCGACAAGCGCGTTGAGGAGTTCTACGACAAGAACAAGGCCGACTACGATATTTCCATTAACTTTATCGGCTATGAGTTTGAGGCTACCTTCACCCCTGCAGACAGCAAGGATGCAGACGCTGCTACCAAGAACGCCGAGGCTCTTGCCAAGTATCAGGAGGAGCAGGCAAAGTACCAGGCCCGTATGGATGCGCTCAAGGAGTGCTCCAGTGTGGAGGCCTTCCACGACATGCTGCTTGGCTTCTTCAGAGAGGATGCCGTAGCCGCAGGCTCCGAGACCCCTGATCTTGATGCGCTTAAGAAGATGGATGCTGCCACCAAGGTGAACTACGAGAAGCCCAGCAGCCCCAGCGACGCTGACTCCTGGCTCTTCTCCACTCCCGACGAGGATGACGAAACCGACGAGGAGAAGGCAGAGGCCACCCGCAAGGAGGGCGATATCAACACCTTTGTGGAGACCAAGAAGGCTTACGACGAGGAGAAGGATACCTACAGCAAGGCCAGCTCCACCTACGGCGCTTACATTGTCACCAAGACCCTCCACAGAAACGACACCAAGGTGCGTGACGTGGGTCACATCCTGCTGAAGACCGCTACCTACAAGGATCTGACCAACACCGGCTCTCTCCCCACCGAGCTTGCAAAGCTGGCTGAGGAGATCATCAAGTCCGGTGAGTCCGTCAGCGCCGAGAAGATGGCCAAGGCCGTTCTGAAGAAGATGATGGACGACAAGGCTATCGAGGAGAAGACCAACGACGACGGCGAGAAGTACTACGTGATCGACAAGGATAAGTTCGAGGAGTACGGCAAGAAGTACAACGAGGATAGCAACATCTTCTATGAGGAGGTTGCCAAGGGCGACATGGTCGCTCCCTTCGAGAACTGGCTCTTTGACAGCGCCCGTGTGGACAACGAGATCTCCTATCCCGCCGCTGTGGAATCCACCTACGGCTTCCACATCATGTTCTTCACCGGCGAGTGCAACGAGGAGACTTGGTTCATTGACTGCCGCAACGACCTCATTGACGACGACTACGAGGTTTGGTACGAGGGTCAGCAGAAGGCCTTCGGCATTCAGTGGAACAACAACAATATGCTGAAGATCGACGGTTGATTCCGTCCACCGGAGGAGGCACAAAAGTGCCTCCTCTTGTATGATATCCCCCAAAACGGGTCATATTATTTGCACATTTTGATGCCAAGGAGGAGAATATGGTTCTCAATGCCAAGCAAACCACCCTTGCTTATCGCTGCCCGCATTGTGGTACCGGCGTGATGAGCGCGGTCAGTCTTTTTGCTCTGAGGGGAAATATGATCCGCCTCAAATGCACCTGCGGCAAAAGCTATCTGGAGGTGGAGCCGGCGCCGGAGCAGAAGCTGCGTCTGACGGTGCCCTGCATCATTTGCCCCAAGCCTCACCATTTTACGGTGAGCGAAAGCGTCTTTTTCAACGATGAGCTTTTTGCCCTCCCATGTCCCTATTCAGACATCAATATTGCCGTCATGGGCGAGATCAATCACGTGAAGGCGGAGCTGGCCCGCACCGAGCTGCAGCTCCTTGATATGATGGAAAAAAGCGGCATTGAGAGCTTTTCGACGCTGCACCAAGAGGCCGAGGAGCAGGTGACCGATCCGCAGGTGGTCGAGATCGTGACCTTCGTGATCCGGGATCTGGACGAGGAGGGGAAGATCTACTGCAAATGCCCGCGAGGAGAGGGAGAGCCGGAGTGTGAGTATGATGCCGAGATCCTGCCCGAGGGCGTGCGAGTGACCTGCCGCCGCTGCGGTGCCACCAAGCTGGTGCCCACACGGTCGCTGCTGGAGGCTCACGATTTTCTGAATTGCGACTCGCTGACGCTGGAATAAAAAGCCATAAAACAAGCCCCGTATGCCGCCTTTTGGCGACATACGGGGCCTTTTTGCTGTCAGCGGGCGCCTTGGCGCATCAGCCTTTGCAGTAGCCTTGAAAAGGGTAGGACCAGAAGTCCTGCCGCCACGTTTCCGACGGCGTGCAGGAGATCGAAGAAAAAGCCGGAGGCGATCCACGCCAGCATCTGCTGCCAGTTCAGCCCGAACAGCAGCGCCTGTGCGGGTGCGTAAAGTACGCCGTAAAGCAGGCCGTGAAGGCCGCAAACGATGGGGTAAAGCACCATTTTCAGCCTATCCGGCATGCGTTGGGGGAGCAGCATCGTCATGCCCCACAGCACCGTCCAGATGTAAAGATAGGGCACCCACCAGGTGGCAAAGCCGGCGTAAAGGCCGGTGAGAAAGACAAATACGTACAGCGGGATCAGCGCCTTGCGTCGAAAGGCAATGGTGTAGGTCATCGTCAGCATGCCCAGCAGATGGATGTTTGGCAGGGCCTCCATAATCAGCTTGGAGCAGAACATCAAGGTGCCGAGCATGGCAAAAATACAGATTTCCCGCACCCTTTGCCGGTATATGCGGGGATTGGCGCGATTATTTTGTGTAGACAAGCTCGTAATGTTCTCCGTCAGCAATGGTGGCATCGTCCATGCCTACCATCATATATTCTCCGTTTTTGTAAAAGCCCCAGTAGCTCTGATCCACGTTCCAATCCGCCGTCATGCCGTTGACCGTGGTGTAGAGACCGTCCTTGCCCTCGATCAGGCCGTGGGCCAGCAGCGCCTCGCCAAGGGTGTCGGCGTCGGTTTTGACGGTGACGGTGATGGCATCGTCGCCGGCTTTGATCTCCACCTCCACGGTTTTTGCTCCCTTGCCGAGGGTCACGTCCCGCCGATAGGTGGCGTTCTCCCACAGGCCGGTGGCGTCAACGGTGTTGCAGGCGGCAAGGCAGAAAAGCGTTGCCAATACCAAAAGAAGTGCTGTGATTTTGATTTGCTTTGTCATGTTGTTGTTCCTTTCTTCTACGGTAAAATAGCAAAAAAGGATAAAATAAAAGCACCCTTCAAGGGGTGCTGACGCGCCAAAAAAGAGATACCCTGCCGTATCCTTTTCAAAGCAAGCCCGCCGCTCCCCAGTTGCCCAAGAGCCTTTTACGAGGCACAGAACGATAAGCATTCCGACTTGGCCTGTCCCGTAGGGCAGAGCGTTACGGCAATGGCTGTTGCTGCAGATTTGCACTGCGATTTCCTTATCCCCGAGCAGCGGCTTGGAAGCCGTGCCCGACAATGGAGGGCGAGCCCTCACAATGAACTGTGTTTATTCTGTTTTGCATGCTCCATTATAGCACGGTCGCGGCGACTTTGCAAGCAATTTGACGAAAAAACTATTTTTTGTGCAAAAACCACAAAAATAGCCACCAACACTCACCGATTTACGCGCGCGGCACAGATGCTTGGTGACAAAACGCGTCGTTTTTCGATACCGTTATGGAGCTAAATGGATTTGTGCGCAAAAAAGACCGGGGATGGTTGTTTTTGCTTGCTTGCGGCATCGGCAAAGGCATTTCATGGTCGTTTTTTGCGAAACGCGGAAAAAGCACCCGCCAAAGGAGGGAAACACACAGGCGGCCTCTTGTTTTTGGCATAAAATGTGCTTTTTGAGATTGATTTTTGTGAAAATGAACAAAAAAATTTACCTCGCGTTGAAGAAACGGAGGCACGGCAAAAAAGCAAGCACTGTAGGTCTGTTTTCCGCCCCCCGTTTGGATGCTTTTTGGATTTGCGCGTTTCCTTGGATAGCAATACGGGCAAATGTGACAAAATACGGCAAAATGTGAAATAGGGTTGATTTTTGTATAACAAAGTAGTATAATATATTATATATAATTATCTTATATAAAATTTTAGATTATGATTTGTTCGTTATGCAACTAAATTGAGGGGGAAGCGATGAAAAAATTTGAAAAGAAAATATGGTTGGCCTCTCCCACAATGCACGGAACGGAGCTGGCGTACATACAGCAGGCCTATGAAACCAACTGGATGAGCACCGTTGGCGAGAATATCAACGAGGTGGAGCGTATTGCAGCCGAGCAGGCGGATATGAGGCACGCCGTGGCGCTGTCCTGCTGCACCGCAGCGCTGCATCTTTGCGTGAAGGCTGCCGGCGAGCGGCTTTACGGTAAGCCCACTATCGGTCACGGCGCTGTGGAGGGTAGGCGCGTTTTCTGCTCCGACATGACCTTTGCCGCCACGCTGAACCCCGTTGTCTACGAGGGGGGCGTGCCCGTGTTCATTGATACGGAGGAGGCCTCCTGGAATATGGATCCGGTGGCACTGGAGCGGGCGTTTGAACTGTACCCCGACGTCAGGCTGGTGATCAGCGCGGAGCTGTACGGCTTTCCGGGGCGCATGGACCTGATCCGCGAGATCTGCGAGCGCCACGGCGCGCTGCTGATCGAGGACGCTGCCGAGGCCATGGGCGCCACGCTTTTTGGTAGACAGTGCGGCTCCTTCGGTCACTATGCCGCCGTCAGCTATAATGGCAACAAGATCATTACCGGCTCTGCCGGAGGCTGCCTGCTGACCAACGATATCGAGGTGGCCAACAAGGCCCGGAAGTGGTCGACGCAGGCAAGAGAAAACGCCCCGTGGTATCAGCACGAGGAGGTTGGCTACAACTACCGCATGAGCAACGTGGTGGCCGGCGTGGTGCGCGGTCAGTATCCGTATCTTGCGGAGCATATTGCCCGCAAAAAGGCTATTTACCAGCGCTATCGCGAGGGATTCCGGGATCTGCCCGTGCAGATGAACCCCGTCATAGACGGTGCGGAGCCCAACTATTGGCTTTCCGCCATTACCGTGGATCGGGCGTATATGTGCCGCCAGGTGCGTGACGACGCCGGGGCGCTCTACGTGCCCGAAGGGGGCAAGACCTGTCCTACCGAGATGCTCGAAGCGCTGGCAGCGTGCAACGCCGAGGGCAGACCGCTCTGGAAGCCGATGCATATGCAGCCCATGTACCGTATGCACGAATTTATCACCCGCGAGGGCAGCGGACGCTGCTGTACCAATGCCTATATCGCCGGCGGCTGCGCCGACGTGGGCGCCGATCTCTTTGACCGGGGACTTTGCTTGCCCAGCGACATCAAAATGACCCCCGAGGAGCAGGACGGCGTGATTGAGATCGTCAGAGGCTGCTTTGACTGAATGGAATGCGAGGTTTACATAGCATGTATGCAAAATGTTTCAAGCGCGGCATCGACTTTACGCTGTCGCTGATCGCGCTGGTGGTGCTTTTTCCCATCCTGCTTGTGCTGGCCGTCATCGGTGCCGTGGCCATGAAGGGCAATCCCTTCTTTACCCAGATGCGCCCCGGAAAGATCAGCAAAAAAACGGGCAAGGAAAAGATCTTCAAGCTGATCAAATTCCGCACCATGTCCAACGCCAAGGACAAGGACGGCAACCTTTTGCCCGATGACGTGCGGCTGAATACATACGGCAGATTTCTGCGCTCCACCTCCCTTGACGAGCTGCCCGAGCTGCTCAATATCCTTGTGGGCGACATGGCCATCGTCGGCCCGAGGCCGCTGCTGGTAAAATATCTTGACCGATACAGCGATGAGCAACGACATCGCCATGACGTGCGCCCCGGCCTTACCGGATACGCGCAAGCGCATGGCCGGAACGCTCTCTCTTGGGAGGAACGATTCAAAATGGATGTCTGGTACACCCAAAACGTAACCTTCAAGGTGGATATTGGCATTTTGTTTGCAACGGTGAGATCCGTTTTGAAGCATGAAGGCATCAGCGAAGAGGGAAGCGCGACCATGACGGAATTTATGGGAAATGCTGATGTGGCATCGGCAGAGGCAAACGCGCGTAATATGGAGAGTGCTAACGTATGAAACTGATAATTATTGGTGCTTCCGGTCACGGTCGAGTTGTGGCTGATATAGCAAAGAAATGCGGGTATGAGGATATCGTGTTTCTTGATAATGATTCAAGCAGATCTTCCTGTGGCGGGTTCCCTGTGATAGGCGCTGATGATATGGCAAGTCAGCTTGAGGGGGACCTGTTTGTTGCGATTGGAAACGGTCAAATCAGAAAGATGCTGATGGAACGGAACGCGGGACGAAATTTCCCGGTTTTGATTCATCCCAACGCCGTGGTGGCCGATGATGTGGAAATCGGCTGCGGTTCTGTGGTAATGGCAGGTGCCGTTATCAATCCGGGCACAACGCTTGGCACAGGAGTGATTGTCAACACATGCGCTTCGGTGGATCACGACTGCAGAGTTTCTGACTATGTACACATCTCGCCAGGCACGCATATATCGGGTACGGTGCAAATCGGGGATGGTACATGGATCGGTGCAGGAGCCGTGGTAAGCAATAATATCAACATCTGTAGCGGCTGCATGATCGGTGCAGGGGCCGTGGTGATCAAGGATATGAACGAGCCGGGCACCTATGTTGGAGTGCCGGCGAGGAGAACTGGTTGAGGAGAATTTTATGCGCATTTTAATATTAGCCAATATAGGCATTGGCTTGTATAAATTTCGACGAGAATTGTTAGAAGAGCTTGTAAAAGAGCACGAGGTTTTTTTCTGCATCCCGAATGACGAATATGTCGAGCCTATCAAGGCGCTGGGATGCCAGTTTATTGACAATCCTTTATTGGATCGCCATGGTACAAATCCGGTTAAGGAGTTAAAGCTTATTGGCTTCTATAAAAACGTATTGCGTAGTATCAAGCCCAATATTGTTTTTACATACACCATTAAGCCCAATGCATATGGTGGCATGGCGTGCGCAAGCCTTGGGATTCCTTACGTGGTAAATGTCACAGGTTTAGGCACTGCTGTAGAGAATGGTGGCTTGATGCAAAGAGTTGCCCTCATGCTGTATAAAGCAGGGCTACGAAAGGCTCAAAAGGTTTTCTTTCAAAATACTGAAAATAGAGATTTTATGGTCAGTCGTGGTGTTGTAAAGGATCGGTATGATATGTTGCCGGGATCTGGTGTAAATCTCGATCAGTATCAGACGCAACCCTATCCGAATGGCGAAACGATAGATTTTGTTTTTATCGCTCGTGTTATGAAGGAAAAGGGAATAGATCAATATTTGGAGGCTGCTAAGGTAATCAGAGAGCGGCATCCAGAAACGCGCTTTCATATATGTGGTTTCTGCGAACAGAATTATGAGCAGACATTGAGAGAACTTAGTGACAACGGTACGGTGATATATCACGGTTTAGTGGCGGATATGAAGCCTATTTATTGCATGGCATCTTGCACGGTTCACCCCACGTATTACCCCGAGGGATTGAGTAATGTATTGCTTGAAAGCGCTGCATCCGGTCGACCAATTATCACAACGAATCGCAGTGGTTGCCGTGAGGTGATCACCGATGATGTAAATGGATTTATCGTCAAGCAGCAGGATTCTGCCGATCTTATTGAGAAAATCGAAAAATTTCTTGCTCTTTCAAATGCGGAACGCAAGGCAATGGGGCTTGCCGGCCGCGCGAAAGTGGAGAGTGAGTTTGATCGAAAAATTGTAATTCAAAAGTATTTGGAAGAAACCAAGAAGGTGTGCAAAAATGGATTATAAAAAGATACTTAAAACGGGAAAATCTCGTGCGGCGATTCTGAATATGTTGAGGTTCATACCGGATTCTATCATGCTTCCATTGCAATACCAAATGAAACTAGGAAGAAAGCTTAATCTTAAAAACCCTCGGCGCTTCACGGAAAAGCTGCAGCAGTACAAGATGTATTATCGCAATCCAGTCATGCATCAGTGCGTTGATAAATATCTCGTTAGAGATTACGTAAAGAGCAAAGGTTTGGAGAATATTCTCATTCCTTTGATTGCTCATTACAATTCGATTGATGAAGTAGAGTGGAATAAGCTGCCGAATCAATTTGTTATGAAGACAACGCATGGCGGTGGTGGACTAAATGTTCTTGTGTGTCAAGATAAAGAGCGGTTAAATTTTGATGATGTAAGGCAGAAGTTGTCATTCAAAAATAAACCGGTGAAGACAAATACATTAGGGCGTGAATGGGCGTATTATGGTCTACAGCCTGGTTTGGTTGTGGAAGAGCTTTTGACCAATAAGGAAAATCCTGCCGCCGGTATGAATGATTATAAAATTTTTTGCTATGACGGCGTTCCAAAGTATATAGTGGTTGATGTAGATCGTTATATTGGCCATAAGAGAAATTTTTATGATTCTGAGTGGAATAACCTTCATATCGGTAGCGATTGTCCTGCTTCTGATAGAAAAATCGAGAAGCCTATTGGATTTGATCATATGATGGAAATAGCAGCAAAGCTTTCGGAGGGCTTTCCGTTTGTTCGAGTTGATCTTTATAACAACGACGGCGAGATTTATTTTGGAGAGTTGACATTTTATCCGTGGAGCGGATATGTGCAGTTTGATCCTGATGAATTTGATGGGAAGCTGGGAGAAAGCTTTGTATTACCAGGTATAGAAAAAGAAAGGGAATGAAACGTTTATGAAAATATTGCTTGCTACAGATGTTCATGTTAACATGTGCAACGGGAGATATTATTTTGTTTCTCAAGTTTTTTCAATCGTGCAGCGCTACTATGAACATTTTGGAAAATTAAACGTTTGTGCACGAATTTCGCATATTCAGGAGCTATCCCCTTCGTTTATCGATGTTACCGATATGATTGACGAGATTGTTGCTATACCGTCTCTTGCAAAAGCTATGGTTGGCGTATACAACAAAAAAATCAAGAAGGCAGTTGCGGAAAGCGATTTCGTTATTTGCAGATGCGGAGGGATTATTTCGTATTGTGCTGCAGCTGCTGCAAAAAAGCTGCAAAAGCCTTATTTGGCAGAAGTTATATCATGCGCTTGGGATGCATTTTGGAATCATGGCCTCGTAGGGAAAATTGTTGCACCACATATATTTTTTAGAACAAAAAGTGCAATATACCATGCGGATTACGCCGTCTATGTGACGAATAGCTTTTTACAAAAGCGTTATCCATGCAAGAATGAAAGTGTTGGTGTTTCTGATGTGTTGATCCGGCCTGCTGATGAAGCAGTGCTACAAAAAAGGCTGAAAAAAATTGAGAATGCGGATTATCGAAATATAACACTTATGACAACCGCTGCCGTCGATGTGCGATATAAAGGGCAACAATTTGTCATCAAATCTATACCCAAGCTTAACAAAGCGGGGATTCGGGTAAAATATCTTCTTATCGGTGGTGGAGATAACTCGTATTTGAGAAGTGTAGCAAAAAAGTACCGCGTAGAGGATCAGGTTGAATTTGCCGGCCGACGCACGCTGCCGGAGGTTTTTGAACTGCTGGATCAAGCCGATTTCTACGTTCAGCCCAGCCTGCAGGAAGGACTGCCGCGCTCCGTCGTGGAGGCGATGAGCAGGGCGTGTCCGGTAATTGGTGCCAGGACGGCGGGAATCCCCGAATTGATCGATGAAAAATGTGTAGTCAAAAGAAAGTCCGTGCAGGAAATTGTGAACGCCATTAAAAAATTTGCGAATATAGACAAAATGTCCGAATTGGCAAAACAAAACTTTAAAAAGTCCGAAGAGTACGAAGATGATATCTTGACTCAAAAAAGAAACGCGTACTACGAAAAGATTTTAGGAGAAATTGATGGGGATAAGAATCAATAAAATTAACACCATTGGCCTAAAAAGGCTGTGTGAAATTTTGGTGTGCCTTTTCTACACCTGGTATTTTTTACCTGTGTGTAAGGTCTTGCTTTGGGACGGCCCCTTCAAAATCTTATTTTTCGGATGTTTTGTGGTCGGATGCGTTGGTTTGTTGTGCTTTAACGGCATCCGCCTCCATACTGTAGTGGGAATTGTGCTGTTATATTACTTGGTGTTTTTAACATTTTGGCTGTTGAAAGTGGGCGATGCAAGCGCACATATTAGAATAAGTTTTACTTTCTGGGGAACAGCGCTATTATATTTCGGTCTTTTGGACGATGCGGGGCGTATCAGAATTGGTAAATACTTGTTGCTTATATTTTGCCTTACCGCTATTACTTCTGCTTTAGGAGTATTAGCAGACAACGCCGCTGCAAGAACTATTGCGCACGCTGCTGCAGATGAGGAATTGCAGGCTTCGTACCAAATCAAAAATATCGCCGGCATTTATCTGTTCCAATCCTTGGTGTGCTTTGTACCCGTGCTGATTTTCTTGCCCGAAACCAAAAAGCAAAGATGGCTTTCCATTTTTCTAATGCTTGTTGTTTTAGTTGTTTTGATAAATGCCTCATTTACCATTTCTCTGCTTGTTTTTGCTGTTGCCATAGTCCTATCCGTTGCGAATAAAATTTCAAAAGCTAATCGGTTGATTCTGACGGGGGCGGTAATTGTTTCACTGGTTGTTTTTTGGACGGGGATAGGAGACTTGTTGCTTTGGGTAAGCAACCAACTTGATAATGCTACGATTGCGTCTCGATTATCCGATTTAGCCGCAATATTTTCTAGCGGTGTATTGGAAGGCGATGCAGGAGTTCGCGGAGATCTGTATAAAGCCTCATTCAATACGTTTTTGAGGCATCCGTTTGGTGTGGGCGTGCATTATTCTTATCGTGTGTTCGAAAATGGTATTGGTTATCATTCTCAGTTTTTAGATGATCTAGCCCGATACGGCATATTAGCACTGTCTTTTTACGGCATTTTTTTCGT
The DNA here is from genome assembly GCA_015064005.1 of Oscillospiraceae bacterium. GTDB lineage: Bacteria > Bacillota > Clostridia > Oscillospirales > CAG-272 > Firm-07. The sequence goes on along the minus strand of SVTA01000007.1, from coordinate 25,795 downwards.
TGGCTATTTTAAGCATTTGAAATGTGCTTGGGGAAAGATTGGTCAATCGCAAATCGCTCCTGTTATCATAATGATCTATGGCCTGTTTTTGGTTTTAAATCTGGGATTTCGTTCAGCAGAAGAAAGTATAGTAATGCTGTTTATTATGCCCATGCTCCCTCTGCTGATAGAAGAGCAGCAAAAAAAGAAGCAACAGACTGTTAGCACAGAGAGGAGATCCGCATGAAATTGCTATTTACAATCCCAAAGCTTACGTATTCCGGTGCTCCAAAAATGATGGCGTGGGTTGCCAATCAAATGGCGATGCGCGGCCATGAGGTTCATTTGGTTACGTTTTTTTCTGAGGAGCAAGCACGCATTTTGCACGAAAACATTTGCATACATTCTCTTCAAGTGAAGCAAAGCAAGAAACGCCTGATCAGAAACACATTAGGAATGTTCAAAACAATAGCTAGACTTCATAAAAAGGTAAGGCAATTAAAGCCAGATGTGGTGGTATCGTTCCTCGACTCCGTAGGATATGTATACTTACCCATAGGTTCGGCGTTTACTCGGAGCAAATTCGTCGTTTCTGAACGTGTAGATCCGTATGCTTATCGTGGGAGAACGGCCAAACTGCGATTCCAATTGATGCAGTATGCCGATGCAATCGTTTTTCAAACGGAAGGGGCACGTCGTTTCTTTGAAAGTTTCAAGGGAATATACCATAATAGCACAGTGATTCCCAATCCCGTAGTTGTAAGCGATGAAATTCGCACAATGCAGCAACACGTTCCTTCTGCAGCGGAAAGAGATAGACGGATTGTTACGGTTGGTCGCATGTCTTTGAAGCAAAAAAGGCAAGACGTCCTTTTGGAGGCCTTTCGGCTGTTTCACGAGAAGCATCCTGGCTATATGCTTGTTTTATACGGCGATGGACAAGACATGGACAAGATTAAGGATTTGATAGAGCAATCAAATCTGTCAGATAGTGTTGTTTTAGCGGGTAGGACCAATCAGGTCGAAAAAGAAATCTTTTGTGCGAGCGCATTTGTGCTTTCTTCGGATTACGAAGGAATTCCAAATGCATTGATAGAGGCTATGAGTATTGGCGTGCCGTCGGTATCAACAGATTGCAGTCCCGGTGGTGCAGCGTTACTGATTCGTGACGGAGAAAACGGCTTCCTCGTCCCACGGGAAGATGCTACTGCCATTGCAGAACGTCTATCTCGCATAGTTGAGACTCCCGAGATTTCAGAGCGCATTTCGAAAGCTGCCATTGAAATTACGGATTTTTTTTCGGAACAAATTATCGCAGACAAATGGGAATCATATTTTGAGCATGTTGTAAATAACAAGGAGTGATATCATGTCAAGCGTAGCGAAAATTTTCAAGTATATATTTAATTCCGACTATAGATTCTTGCAGAATGCGAATCGCGGCGGGTACAAGAAATGGTCAGATGAGCGACTCGTTCGCAGAAGATACCGTGCAGTATTGCACAGAGAATTGAACTTGGAAAATCCCCAACGTTTTTCCGAAAAAATGCAGTGGCTTAAATTGCATGATCACCAAGAGCGTTATTCGGTGATTGTGGATAAAGTGGCTGCTAAAAAGCACATTGCTGACCTTGTTGGGGAGGAATATGTGGTGCCCACGTTAGGCGTTTGGGATAGCTTTGATGAAATAAATTTTGACGAGCTGCCTGAGCAATTTGTTTTGAAATGTACGCATGATAGCGCAAGTTATGTGATTTGCCGCGACAAAAGCCGGTTTGACAAGAAGAAGGCCAAAAAACGCTTGGAACAGGCGTTGAAAATCAATTTTTATTACAGGAACCGTGAGTGGCCTTATCGCAATGTTCCTCCCAGAATCATCGCTGAAGTATACTTGAGCGACACGAATCAAAACGAAGCGGGCTGTTCTCTTGTGGATTATAAGTTTTTTTGCTTTGACGGCGTTCCAAAGGCAATGTTTATTTCCAAAGAGTGCGGGGACACCCACGTGACGGATTGGTTTGATATGGAATATAATCATTTGCCAATCAAAATGGCTAATCCGCATGCGGATGTTCCGCCTGCGAAGCCGGAAAAATTTGAGGATATGGTTCGGCTGGCTACGATATTGTCACAGAATTATCCTCAAATCAGAGTTGATTTCTATCAAGTAAACGGAAAGCTATATGTGGGCGAGCTGACCTTATACCATTCCGGAGGCTTTTTTGAAATTCATCCTGAAGAATGGGATATAAAGATGGGGGGTTGGATTTCAATTGACGGTATTAAAACTTGCAATCTTGATCAAACGCATTTTGATAGCAAATGAATAGAAAAAAGAAACTTTTTTTGAATGTGGGCACGGCTATAGGATATCAACTCATAACTATTGTGTGTGGATTTGTGTTGCCCCAATTTATCATCCCGTATTTTGGTTCTGCCACAAATGGATTAATCAACTCCATTACGCAATTTCTCACCATTATCACATTATGCGAATGTGGTGTCGGTGCCGTTGTGCAATCCGCTTTATATAAGCCCCTTGCAGATCGGAATGATGAGGATATCAGCAAGGTCGTAATTTCCTCTAATCGCTTTTTCAACAAGATAGTTCGGATATTAGGCATTTATGTAATTGGCTTGATGGTTTTCTATCCCATTATCGTCAAAAATGAGTTTTCGCCTCTATACACGGCATCGCTTGTATTGATTTTGGCGTTTAGTTATCTTGTGCAATACTATCTATTTTTAACGTACCGCCTTTTGCTGAATGCCGACCAGTTATCCTACATTCAACTGGGGGCACATTCTATTGCTTTAATCTTCAACGCCGGATTGACTATTTTGTTGATTAAACTCGGAGCATCGGTTCATTTAGTAAAGCTGGGATCGGTCGTAGCCTTTTTCTTCCAGCCTTTGCTGGTCAAAATTTACATTGATAAGCGGTACCATTTGAATTTAAAATTGCCGTTAACGGAAGAGCCGTTGAAACAAAAATGGAATGGATTGGCGCAGCATATTGCTTCTGTTGTTCAAAGCAATGTTGCCACTGTTGTACTAACAGTTTTCTCCACCTTGGAGTCTATTTCCATTTATAGTGTGTACTATTTGGTAGCTCACGGTATCCGACAAATCATCATCACGTTAAACACTGGCGTTACTGCAATGCTGGGCAATATGTATGCGAAAAACGAATCCGAAACCTTGAATCAAAGTTTTAGTATGGTTGAGTTTTCTTTTCATACATTAGTGACACTTTTATTTGGCATAACTGCAATTCTAATCATTCCCTTTGTCAGAATATATACGGTTAATTTTACAGATGCCGAATATATACAACCAGTATTTGCCGCACTTATGGTTTTGGGACAAGCAACATATTGCTTGAGAATTCCTTATGAAATGATGATTTCTGTAACCGGTCAGTATAAGCAGACTCAAATGAGTTCCATTATCGAAGCCGCCATCAATATTGTAACGGCATGCATTTTGGTATTGATATGGGGCATGGAAGGCGTTGCGGTAAGTACTATTTTGGCAATGAGCTATCGCATGATATATTTGGTAATTTATAATAAGAAAAATATCCTAAAGCGTCCTATTCGCCACTTTGTAAAGCATCTTGCGGTGGATGGTGTAAGCCTTGCATTGATGGTAGCGGCTACTGCGTGGATCAATGTTTACCCCACCAACTATATAGAATGGGCGGGCGTGGCTGTAGTTGTTGCCCTTACATGCATTTTGGTAAGTATTCTAGTTAATTTAATTGCCTACAAAGATGTGGCAAGAACAACATTTAAAAAGTTGTTGCGCCGTTAATACGTATTTTAAAGAAGGAAAATGTTTATGTCGAATGTGAAATTATCCCCCTCCCCCCTCCTCATCACCGGTGCGGCGGGGTTTATTGGCTCGAATCTGGTGATGGAGCTTTTGCGGACGGTGCCGGGGGTACAGATTGTGGGTCTTGACAACGTCAACGACTACTACGACGTATCCATCAAGGAGTACCGTCTGGCGGAGATCGACAAGCTGGCGGCCGCGCACCCGGACTGTGGCTGGACCTTTGTGCGGGGCAACATTGCCGACCGGGGGCTCATTGACGAGCTGTTCTCCGGCTATCATTTTTCCGTGGTGGTGAACCTGGCGGCCCAGGCGGGCGTGCGGTATTCCATCACCAATCCGGACGTGTACATTGAGTCCAACATCATCGGCTTTTACAATATTCTGGAGGCCTGCCGCGCCACCATGGCCACCGATCACCCCGTGGAGCATCTGGTTTACGCCTCCTCCTCGTCGGTGTACGGCAGCAACAAGAAGATCCCCTATTCCACCGACGACAAGGTGGACAACCCCGTGTCGCTCTATGCGGCCACAAAAAAGAGCAACGAGCTGATGGCACACGCCTACTCCAAGCTTTACAATATTCCCTCCACGGGCCTGCGGTTTTTCACCGTTTACGGCCCGGCGGGGCGCCCCGATATGGCTTATTTCGGCTTCACCAACAAGCTGCTGAAGGGTCAGACCATTGAGATCTTCAACTACGGCAACTGCAAGCGCGATTTCACCTACGTGGATGATATCGTGGAGGGCGTGAAGCGCGTGATGCAATGCGCCCCCGACAAGCAAAACGGCGAGGACGGCCTGCCGCTGCCGCCCTATCGCGTCTACAACATCGGCAACAACAGCCCCGAGAATCTGCTGGATTTTGTGACCATCCTGCAGGAGGAGCTGCTTCGCGCAGAGGTGCTGCCCGCCGACTATGACTTTGAGGCACACAAGAAGCTGGTGCCCATGCAGCCGGGTGACGTGCCCGTGACCTTTGCCGACACCACCGCGCTGGAGCGGGATCTCGGCTTCAAGCCCTCCACCCCTCTGCGGGAGGGCCTGCGCAAATTTGCAGAGTGGTATAAGAAATTTTATAACGTATAACAATGCCGAAATCAGTTGCCATGGAGAAGCACTCGTAGGGACTGCAGGAACGCATCATAATCAAAAAAGAAAGAGAGCATGATGAACATATGAAAATTGCAGTCGCAGGGACCGGTTACGTCGGTCTTTCTATGGCAATTCTACTTGCCCAACACAATGAAGTTACCGCCGTTGACATCATTCCCGAAAAGGTGGAGATGATCAATAGCAAAAGATCCCCCATCGTTGATCGGGAGATCGAGGAGTATTTGGCCACCAAGGAGCTGAATCTTGTGGCTACCACCAACGGTGCCGAGGCCTACCGGGACGCGGAGCTGGTGATCATTTCCACTCCCACCAATTATGACCCAAGCAAGAATTATTTTGACACCTCCTCCGTGGAGACGGTGATCGAACAGGTCATCGAGGCCAACCCGGACGCCGTCATGATCATCAAATCCACAGTGCCCGTCGGCTTTACGGAAAAGACCAGAGCGGACTTCTGCTGTGATAACATCCTGTTCAGCCCCGAGTTTTTGCGGGAGGGTAGGGCACTTTACGACAATCTTTACCCCAGCCGTATCATCGTGGGCGTGCCGGTGAAGAATGCCCGGCTCCACAAGGCTGCCGAGACCTTTGCCGCACTGCTGCAGCAGGGCGCCATCAAGGAGGATATTGAGGTTCGTTATATGAATCCTACCGAGGCGGAGGCGGTAAAGCTTTTCGCCAACACGTATCTCGCCCTGCGGGTATCCTTCTTCAACGAGCTGGATACCTATGCGGCCGTCAGAGGCTTGGACACCAAGTCTATCATTGAAGGCGTGGGTCTTGATCCCCGTATCGGCTCTCACTACAACAACCCCTCCTTCGGATACGGCGGTTACTGCCTGCCGAAGGACACCAAGCAGCTGCTGGCCAACTACAACGACGTGCCGCAGAATATCATTTCTGCCATTGTTGCCGCCAACAGCACCCGTAAGGATTTCATTGCCGATCAGATCATTGCCAAGAAGCCGAAGATCGTGGGCGTGTATCGCCTGACGATGAAGGCCGGGTCGGATAATTTCCGGCAGTCCTCCATTCAGGGCGTGATGAAGCGCATCAAGGCCAAGGGCATTGAGGTGGTGGTATATGAGCCTACCATGAAGGAGGATCGCTTTTTCAACAGCCGTGTGATCCGGGATCTGGCAGAATTTAAGCAAATGAGTGACGTGATCATCGCCAATCGTTACAACGAGGAAATTGCGGATGTGTTGGACAAGGTCTATACCAGAGATCTGTATTTCCGAGATTAAGAAAGGATAAGCATGAATGCAGTAGAAGCCTTTGAGCGTATTTACAAGAAGCCTCCAAAGTATACCGCGTTTACCCCCTATCGCGTGTGCCCCATCGGTGCGCACAGCGATCATCAGCTGGGTAAGATCACGGGCTTTGCCATCAACAAGGGCATTCACATTGCCTACGGCCCCAAGGAAAACGGCGTGATTGAAATTCAGTCCATGCAGTTTGAAAAGCGGGCGCAGTGGTACGTGGAGGCCACACCCAAGGCAAGAGAAAATGACTGGGCAGATCATCTGCGCGGTGCCACCATTGCGCTGCATAAGCGTTATCCCCTCCGCCGCGGCCTTTGTGCCGTGCTGCACGGAGAGCTGCCCATCGGAGGATTGTCCTCCTCTGCGGCGGTGATCATCACCTTCCTGTCGGCGCTGGCCAACATGAACGGTATTCAGCTCTCGCCTACGGAGCTGATCGAGATCTCCAAGGAGGCGGAGAACAAATACGTGGGCGTGGCCTGCGGCAAGCTGGATCAATCCTGCGAGGTCTACTGCAGGAAGAATCATCTGCTGTATATGGATCTGCGGGACGACAGCTACGAGCTGATCCCTCAGGCACCCCATATGAAGCCCTATAAGATCGCGGTGTTTTTCAGCGGTCTGGAGCGCAGCCTTGCCGGCTCTGCCTTCAATATGAGGGTGGATGAGTGTCGCAGCGCCGCGTATGCGCTGAAGGCCTACGCCGGACTCCCTTACGGCAAATTTGAGGAGACCAACCTGCGCGACGTGCCCTATGAGGCTTACTTACAGTACAAGGATCGCTTACCCGAAACCTGGCGCCGCCGTGCGGAGCATTGGTACACGGAATATCAGCGGGTGCAGCAGGGTGCTGAGGCCTGGCGGAGGGGCGATCTTGACACCTTTGGCAGGCTGTCCTTTGAAAGCGGTGCTTCCTCTATTTACAACTGGGAAACCGGCTCCCCGGAGCTGAAAACGCTCTACGAGATCATGAAGACCACCGACGGCATTTACGGCGGCCGTTTTTCCGGCGCGGGCTTTAAGGGCTGCTGCATGGCTCTGATCGATCCCGCCTTTGAGGAATCGATCCGTGAAACGGTTACTCGGGAATATCTGAAGGCCTTCCCGCATCTGGAGGGTAAATACTCCATGCACATTTGCGAGAGCGCCGACGGTGTTCACCTTGAACGAAACGAGGTAGTATAATAATATGAAGTGTTTGATCCTTGCGGCGGGCTATGCCACCCGGCTTTACCCCCTGACGGAGAATTTTCCCAAGCCCCTGCTCACGGTGGGTGACAAGACCATTCTGGATTGGCTGGTGGACGATATCGACGCCGCCGGCGAAATTGATGAGTACGTGGTGATCTCCAATCACAAATTTGCCCATCATTTTGACAAATGGGCAAAAACGAAGCAGCAGAGAATCACGGTGGTGGACGACGGCACCGACTCCAACGAAACAAGGCTTGGCGCGGTGAAGGATATTCAGTTTGCCATCGAGCGCCTTGGGCTTGACGACGATATGCTGGTCATTGCCGGCGACAACGTGCTGGATTTCAGCCTGACCGGATTCATTGCCTACGCCAAGGAAAAGAACACCTCCTGCATTATGCGCTACTATGAGCCCGAGCACAAAAAGCTGCTGAAATGCGGCGTGGTGGAGATCGACGAGCATGACAGAGTCCTTTCCATGACCGAGAAATCCGCAACGCCCGCCACGCATTGGTGCTGCCCGCCCTTTTATTACTACACCCGCGAGGATGCAAGGCTGGTGAAGGTGGGCATTGAGGGCGGCTGCGCCACGGATGCCCCCGGCAGCTATGCCGCATGGCTTTGCACCAAGACGCCGGTGCACGCCATGGAAATGCCCGGAAGCCGCTACGATATCGGCAATCTGGAGAGCTATGAGCGCGTCAAGGCGGAGTATCACGGCATCACCAAGTGAGACTTCTTCTGCCACCCCCCGGCGCATGTAAAATTCAGGAGCGTGTCACCGCGCTCTGTGTCAAAATGGAGACAGTATGTATACGATCAAGGAGCTTCAACATATCGCGGAGCAGTTTACCCTGCAGGGTGATATTGTCAGCATCGAACGCATCAATAAAGGGTACATCAACCGCACCTATCAGGTGAATACGCTTTCTTGCCATGGGAATATCCATAAGTATATTCTGCAGCGCATCAACGTCAACGTTTTTCCCGACATTGACGCCCTGATGAGCAATTTCCTGCTGACCACGGAGCATTTGAGCCGTCATTTGCAGATGCCGGGGCAGCACGGCCGCGGCACGGTGCAGACGCTGCGCCCCACCAAGGACGGCAAGCTGTATTTCTGCGATGACAGCGGCTATTGGCGGGTGATGACCTACTTTGATCGGGTATATTCCCTGGATATTCCCAACAGCCCCGAGGTGTTTTATCACGCGGGTGTGTCCTTTGGACGCTTCATCAAGGCGATGAGCACGGTAGATGCCGCAAAGATCCGGGAGGTGATCCCGAATTTCCATAACACCAGAAGCCGCTACAACGCACTGGAGGCCTCGATCGCCCGCGACCCTGTGGGACGCGTTGGCGAGGTGGCGCCGGAGATCGCCTTTGTGCGTGCCCACACGGATCTGTTTGGCAGGATCACCGATGCGCTGGAAAGCGGTAGGATCCCCACAAGGATCTGCCACAATGACTGTAATCTCAATAACATTCTCTTTGATGAGCAGACACATCTTCCCGTGGCCATCATTGACCTTGATACGGTGATGCCCTCGTCGCCGCTGTACGATTTTGGCGACAGCATGCGCATCGGCACCAACACCGCCAAGGACGACGAGAAGGATCTCAGCCTTGTTTCCTGCGATCTGGGGCTGTACGAGCAGTATGCCCGCGGATATCTGGAGGCCTGCGGAGACATTCTGACCGAGGAGGAGCTTTCGCTGTTGCCCTATGCCTCGCTGGTCATTACGTCGGAGGACGGCATCCGCTTTTTGATGGATCACATTGACGGTGATACGTATTATCAGATCGACTACCCGGGCCAGAATCTGGATCGCTCCCGCACACAGCTGAAGCTGCTGGAGGATATGGAAAAAAAGCTGCCCGAGATCCGCAGGATCCTGCAGGAGATCTACGACCGGCTGGGACTGCCCGGCAAAGCTTTATAAAACGGAGGATACGCAAACATGAAGGACATCAGAGCGATCGTGCCTGCCGCGGGCAAGGGAAGCCGGCTGCAGAGCATCAGCGGAGACCTGCCCAAGGCAATGTTTACTGTCGGGAAAAGGCCGATGCTGGAATACGTGCTGGAGAACATATCCTTTATTGACGAGAAAGAGATCTACATTGTGGTAGGCTACGGAAAAGAACGGATCCTGGAGCATTTTGGCGACCGCTATCACTACGTAGAGCAAAGGCAGCAGCTGGGTACCGGCCACGCTGTCATGGAGTGCGCCGAGGCCTTTGCCGATTTTGACGGCAGCGTGCTGGTTACCTTTGGCGATATGCCGCTGTTCCGTCGGGAGGAGATGGAGGCCATGTGCCGTCAGCACGTGGAAAACGGTGCCGATTGCACGCTGATGACCGCCCATAACGATTCCCTCAAGCTGTGGGCCCGCGTGCTGCGCGGGGAGGACGGCCGCTTTCAGCGAATCGTGGAGGGCAAGGACTGCACCCCGGAGCAGGCACAGATCAAGGAGCTGTTTTCGGGCGTGATGGTGTTCAACAGCAAGTCGCTGTTCCGCATTCTGCCCCGGGTTGGCTGCGCCAACGTTCAGAAGGAATACTACGTGACCGAGGTGCCCGAGCTGATGGCAGCCGAGGGACTGAAGGTAGAAACCTACTTTACCAAGGACGGCGACGATCTCCGCGGTATCAACACCCCGGAGGATCTGAAGATCTGCGAGCAGATCCTCACCAAGCGCATGGCCGTTCGCTGAAATACCGAGATACGCAACGGACGGGAACCCCGTCCAATCCATGATAAGGAGGTGGCTTGCTGTGGATTTTGGTCATACGCGGCTGTTTTTCGCGCTGCTGCGCTGTGCTGTTGGCGGCAGGCCGCTGGATGAGGCGGAGAGGGCGTCGCTTTCAGAGGAGGCGATCCCCTCGCTGATGGAACTGGCCGAGGGGCACGACGTGGCAAATATCCTGGTGCTGGGACTACAGCAAAGCGGCCATGCGGCGGGCGAGAGCCCAGATCTCAAAAAGCGGATGCTGAAGGCGGTTTTCCGCTTTGAGCAGCTGAACTACGAGCTGGAGCGAGTCTGCCGGGCGCTGGAGGATGCGGAGATCCCCTTTATCCCCCTGAAGGGTGCTGTGCTGCGCCGGTATTATCCGGAGGCGTGGATGCGCACCAGCTCCGATATTGATATTCTCATTCATCGAAAGGATCTGAAGCGCGCCGCTGCGCAGCTGGAGGCAAGACTGCAATATACCAAAAAGGGCGGCACCCCCCACGATATTTCTCTCTATAGTCCCAACGGCACGCATATCGAGCTGCATTTTGATCTGGTGGAGGAAAACAGGGCCAACGACGCTGCCTCCATACTGCGTACCGCGTGGGAGCACACCGTGTTGCACGGCGAATGTCGCTTCCGGTACGATACCTCCGACGCCTTCTTCTATTTTTATCATATCGCCCATATGGCCAAGCATTTCGAGAACGGCGGCTGCGGTGTGCGCCCCTTTATCGATCTTTGGCTTCTGGAGCAGCTGAAGGACGTTTCCCTCGAGGAGCGCGACGCGCTGCTGGAGCAGGGAGGGCTGCTGGTCTTTGCCAATGCTGCCCGCAAGCTGTGCCGCATTTGGTTTGAGGGAGCCGAGGCGGACGACATATCCGTAAACATGCAGAATTATCTGCTCCACGGCGGCGTGTACGGCACCGTGGATAACCGGGTGGCCCTGCAGCAAAAGAAAAAGGGGGGCAATGTCCGGTATTTGCTGTCAAGAATTTTTGTTCCGTATCCCCTGTTGAAGATGCAATACCCCATCCTGCAGCGTCATCCTTGGCTCTCGCCTTTGATGCAGATGCGGAGATGGTGCAATCTGTTGAAGCCCGGACGCGCCAAAAGAGCCAGAAGGGAGCTGGCCATCAGCGGCAATCTGGATCCGCGCCTGCGAGAGGAAGCGGCAGAGCTGCGCCGACAGATCGGCCTGTGATCATATTTCGAAGCATAACGCTCCGCACCCACGTGCGGAGCGTTATTTTTGCTGTTTTTGGAATAAAGTGAATGAATAAATGTTAAAACTGGAAAAACAGAAAATGAAATTGGAATATTTTTCGTTTTACGGGCAAATCGACACGTTTCGCGGCGGGAGCAGGGTGCATATACTGAAAACAGAGGGGGGCGCGGCCTCCCTCCAATTCCGACGCGCGGAGCGCGTTTGGTCAGAAGGAGAATCACATTGAACTATCACAACGACGCGCTGCTGCGGCTTTTGCAGAGCGATGCCGGTGCGGCTCGCGGCGGCTGCGGAGGTGCGCGGAACAGCGTAGAGGAGCGTGGGCGCGGCAGCTCCTGCGAGGGGGATGATGACGGTGCTGCGGGCGCGGGGGCTTGCCTTGCGGGCGTGAGCCTTGCCATGGTTTATGCACCGGTGCAGCGCTTTCAGGGTCTTTACGAGCCCGAGGAGGCGCTTAGCCGCGGCACGATCTTTCAGGAGCTGGAGAAGCCGTTTCTCGGCGGGAGGGGCAGATGAGCGACAGAACAAGACTTGCAAACCGCATCAAGGCGGCGGATTTCGCGCTCTATGAGCTGGTGTTATATCTGGATGCCTACCCCGATGACCGACGGGCGCTGGCTTATTTTGGCAAATACAAAAAAATGGCCGAAATGCTGAAGGCGGAGTACCAACAGAAATATGGGCCGCTGACTGCCTTTGAAAATACCGATCCCCACCACTGGCAGTGGGTGGAGGGCCCTTGGCCCTGGGAAAAGGAGGCAAACTAATGTGGACCTATGACAAAAAGCTGCAGTATCCCGTCAAGATCAAAAACCCCAACGCCAATTACGCCAAGATCATCATCAGTCAGCTGGGCGGGCCCGACGGGGAGCTGGCCGCCTCCATGCGCTATCTCCATCAGCGCTATTCCATGCCCGATAATCGGGTGGTGGGCATCCTCACGGATATCGGCACCGAGGAGCTGGCACACTTGGAGATGATCGCCGCCATTTTGCACCAGCTGACCAAGGGGCTTTCCCCCGAGGAGCTGAAAAAGGCAGGCATGGATATCTATTTCGTGGATCACACGGCGGGACTGTATCCCATCGCCGCCTCCGGCGTACCCTTTGATATGAAATACGTGGGGGTAAAGGGCGACGCCATCGCTGACCTCAATGAGGATCTGGCGGCGGAGCAAAAGGCACGGGTGACCTACGACAATATCCTGCGCATGGTGGACGATCCCGACGTGCGGGATCCCATCAAGTACCTGCGCCAGCGCGAGCTGGTGCACTACCAGCGATTCGGCGATGCCCTGCGGCTGGTGCAGGACGGGCTGGACAGCAAGAATTTCTACGCCATCAATCCGTCGTTTGACAAATGACGGAACGTGAAATGCTCGATGCCGCGATGACAAGCGGCATCGAGCGAACGGGGGCGGCTCGATCTGATCGAGCCGCCCCTTGACTTTTTTATATTGGTATGATATGCTTAAAGTGGTTAAGCGGTAGATGATCAAAGCAAATTTATGAAACAGAGGTGTCACTATGAAAAACATAACAGCGTTGGCTTTGCTATTGGTTTGTGTATTGACTTGCCTGCATGTATTTACAGGTTGTGATCCCAGTAGACATGCACTTGACATCGATGAATTGTTGCGGAGCACGGTAAAGGTGGAGCTTGTTGAATATATAAATGAAAATCCAAAACATATTAAAAATCTTAACGGCAGGCATAAACCCACGTTTGATTTCAACAAGGTGACTCCGATAGCAACACTTGATGATTCTCAAATTGAAGATCTCATTCATGATTTAGGGGAATATGAATACCTTTATTTCAACAGAACCTTGAATGAACCAATTGGCAAAACGCTGATTTTGCATCAAATCAACGGAAATATGCTTGTTCTTTTCGGTTGTATATATGAAAGCGAAAACGATGGAACGTTCTACTACGGTGGATGCATTATGTTTGATAAAGACGGAAAGTATATTGAATACATAGGTGATTTCGGATACGCCGGCATGGAAAAGCTAGAAACAAAATATTTCAGCACATCCAAGTCGGATAACACACCTTGATTGTTTTGCCGACGCCCTGCGGCTGGTGCAGGACGGGCTGGACAGCAAGAATTTCTACGCCATCAATCCGTCGTTTGACAAATGACGAAACGTGAAATGCTCGATGCCGTGGTGACAAGCGGCTGGCTTCACGCATGGATCGCTGCGCAATAAACAGAATAAAAAGGCCCTTCCGCGCAGCGGAAGGGCCTTTTGTTATTTGCGTATATGTTCTTTGGCGTGTTTACGGGGCGGCGGTGTGGGAGGAGGCATCCTGCGCCTCCTGCCGACGGCCTTTCAGCCATCCGTGATGACGCAGCAGAAGCACCACGCCCCAGCCGACCAGCACGATGCTCATCAGCTGCGAGGGGGAAATGGGCAGGCCGGTGGCGCCCCGATTGTCGCCCCGCCAGAACTCCAGCACGAAGCGAAAGACGCCGTAGGCCATGAGATAAAGTGACAGATAGTGGTGACAAAGGCGCTTGTAAAGCAGCAGCATCAGCAAAAAGAGCAGCAGCTCAAAGGCGGCTTCAAACAGCTGGGTGGGAAGCACCGGAAAGCTGCCCGATCCGGTCAGGGTATTGGGATAGAGCGCGGCGGCGGGACTACCGGTGGGGAAGCACACGCCGAGGGGACTCTCGGTCAGCCGACCGAAGCAGCAGCCGCCGAAAAAGCATCCCACCCGTCCGAACCCGTGCGCCAGCACAAGTCCCGGCATCAAGGCGGAAAGAAGACGCACCTCGTTGCCGCGCTCGCTTTTTACAAAGATGCGTGTCAGCAGCAGAAAGGCCGCAAGGCCACCCAGCACGCCGCCCTCCCAGGTAATGCCACCGAGGACGGGGTAGCCCTGCTTGATGGAATGAAACAGGGAGTTCAGCAGCAGCGCCGAAAGGAAGAGCGCGCCCAGCGAGAGGGCCGCGATCACCAGAATTTTCAGAACACTGCGGCGATCCTTGTGCTCGATCTTAATGAGAACCGTCAACGTCCAAAGGAAAAAGGCCGCGATGCCAATGCCCACCATCAGGGCAAAGCCCGGTATGTGCAGAGGGCCGATATGAATGTGTGGATACATCTCAATACCTGCCGTGAACGCTGTTGACTGTGACCCGCACGATGTACTCGTTCCGGCCATCCTCCAGGAAGGAGAGGCTGCCGGTATCGCTTACGCTGTGGGAAAAGTCCTCGATCATTTCGCCGGATCTGCAGAAGGTGAAGGTGGCGAATTGCGTTTGGCCGTCAGAGTCCTCAGGCTCTATGCAATCGGCAATATACAGGCATGCGTGATCCATTTGATTGCCGTAGTTGTCCTCCACGCTGAAGTCCACCACCACGTCCTTCAGCGTCACCCAGCTTTCTACGGTAACGCTGACGGTCAATTTGAAATAATTGTCCAGATTTTCTATGTTTTCGATGGCGCTTTGACTGCAGCCGGCGGTTACGTAGTAGTCCTCCTGATTCAAGGGATTCGTATCCCGGAACAGCTTCGCGGCATAGGTGGAGCCTCCTATATTGCCGCTGCGGATACATCCGGCGCACTGATAACAGGGTGCGACAAGACAGGTGTCGGTGCATTCCTCACCAAGGAAACAGGACAGCGTGCAGTCGCCGCAATCGATCAGACAGCCGGTACATTCGGCCATACCTGCCAGGCAGTTTGTGCATTTCGCATCTACGCAACGGTAAAGGCCGTCGCAGCTGCAGCCGACAAGAGAAAAGCACAGGGTCAGTACGGCCAACACGGTGGCCAGTAATTTTTGCTTCATGTTGATCACGCTTTCTGTAAAAGATATGTTGTTTGCGGCGGTCCTTGTGCTTGAGCTTGATGGGAACCGTCAGTGCCCAAAGGAAAGGGCCGCGACGTCAATAGCCGCCGTCAAGGCAAAGCCCGGTATGGAAGAGGGGGATGGATAAGGATCCGCTCAATACCTGCCGTAGACACAGTGGATAGTTACCAGCGCCTTGTAGCCGTTGCTGTCGCTGGAATCCTGCTCCACGAGGGTGGTGATATCCGGGTCGAAGCCGTTTGCCGGAAAGCCGTCAATCCTACCGTTTTCGGCAGAAACGGTGTGGATGGCGTAGACGGAGTCGGAATACTCACCGGCCTTAATGAAATCGTCAATGTACAAAAGCGCGTGACTGACGCGATTGCCGTAGCTATCCTCAAAGGAATACTCTACCACCACGTCCTTCAGATCGGCATTGATCGCCCGTACGGAAAATCCATAGGATCTTTTGCTGTAATAGCGCAGCTCAAAAATGGATTCTGACGGGCCGAGATGGGCGGAAACCGAGTAATCGCCCGGCTCCAGCTTTTGAAGATCCTCCAGAAAGCCTTGCGTGGAGCAAGCGCAGTTTTTATTGGTGCGCAGTCCCGAGGCCAGCGTGAAGCAGGGTGCCACGCCGCAGGTATCGGTGCATTCTTCGCCGCACAAAAAGAAGGGGACGCAGTTCACAAGGTCGTTGGCGCACCCGATGCATTCGAGGCAGTCCGCCCCACAGTTGCGGCATTTGGTTTCGGTACAATTCCAAGCGCCCTTGCAGCTGCAGCTGCAAAGTGTCAGAAGCAGGGAGAGCAGGCTGATCAGCGCGACAAAAAGCTTTCTTTTCATGTTTTATTCCTCCTTCGGATCAGAGGGGCGGTTGGCCTTGAGCCAGCCGTCGATGATCTCCGCGGCATCGCCTACCAGCTCCGCGCAGGGGCGCTTTTTATAATAAGCCTCGGTGCGGGCGTCGGGGGTGGGAGCGGTGTCCTTGCCGGCGGTGCCCCCCAGCAGCTCCCGGCAGATGATGCTGCCGTTCCGCTCACGGAAGGCGGCGCAAAGCTGCTGCACGGTGGCGTAGTGAGCGGCCTTTTTGGCGGGATCGGTCACATCGTCGTAGCCGTCCAGAAAGCCCAGCACCAGGCACATGCCGGAAACGGCGCCGCACACCTCTCTCTGGCGGCCAAAGCCACCGCCAAAGGGTGCGGCAAGGCGCAGGGCGGTTTTTTCATCAAGGCCCACCTCCTCGCGGAAGGCAAGCAGCACGGCCTGGGCGCAGTTGCAGCCCCTTTTGAAATGCTCAATGGCGATGTCGCGTTTTGCCATGGTTTTCTCCTTTTTTTGTGTTGTTATTTCTATTGTATCACAAAATTGCGCCGAGGGCAAGGGGCTTCGGCGGATTGGGCAAAAAAATTGCGGCGGGGGGCGAGCACCGACATGAAAAGCGGCCAAAGCAGCCCCTCGCCCGTTTCGCCGGGAGGAATAAAGCTCGGCTTTTGCGCAATATTTTACAAAAACGGAAGAAACCGGCAACATTTTGCTATTTTTTTGCGGGAATATGTGCTATAATGAGATGAAAAACACCCGCGCCGCGGCGCGGAAAGGAGCAGGATATGAATTTGATTTTAGCAAGGGTGGGCAAGCACCCCACCGTGGCCTTTGCAGCGCAAGAGCTTTCCCGCTATCTCCGTCAGATGGACGGAACGCTTTTTGTGGAGGAGCGGGTCTACAGCGAGGTGGATGCCTCCCTTTCTCACGTGCTGTGGCTGGGTCTTGACGGCAGCGTGCCCTACGATGCCGATCACGACGGCTTTTCCATTGCCGTTGAAAACGGTGCGGGACACATCACCGGCGCCAACGAGCGCAGCGTGCTGATGGCTGTCTACCGCCTGCTGCAGGAGCTGGGCTGCCGGTTCCTTTTCCCGGGCAAGACCGGCGAGATCGTGCCCGCCCGCACGGTGAATGCCGCAGCCCTGACGCTGACGCTGCAGGAAAAGCCCTCCTACCGTCACCGTGCCATCTGCATTGAGGGCGCTGTGGCCTACGAGCACGTGAAAAACACCATCGACTGGCTGCCGAAGGTGGGTATGAACGGCTATTTCGTGCAGTTTAAAACGCCCTCCTGCTTCTTTGAGCGGTTTTATAACCAGACCGCCAACCCTGCCATGCCCACCTCTCCCGTCAACGATGCAGACGTAGACCGCATGATGGCGCGGCTGGAGGAGGATATCGCCCTGCGCTCTCTTGACTATCACGCCATGGGACACGGCTGGACCTGTGAGCCCTTCGGCATTGCCGGCACCGGCTGGGTGGTGGATAACCGCGAGCTGCCCGAGGAGGTCAGCCGACACCTGGCACTGCTGGGTGGCAAGCGGGAGCTGTTCCGCGGCGTGGCGCTGAACACCAATCTTTGCTATTCGAACAAGGAAACCCGTCAGCGGATGGTGGATGCGGTAGCGGACTACTGCAAGGAGCATCCGCAGGTGAATTTCCTGCATTTCTGGCTGGCGGACGGTGCCAACAACCACTGTGAATGCCCGGAGTGCGTCAAGTCGCTTCCTTCCGATTTTTACGTACGCCTCCTCAACGAGGTGGACGCGCGTCTCACCGCTGAAGGGATCTCCACCCGCATCGTGTGCCTGCTTTACCGCGATCTGCTGTGGGCGCCGGAGAAGGAAACCTTCCGCAATCCCGATCGCTTCGTGCTGATGTTTGCTCCCATCTCCCGTACCTATACCAACGCCTTTGCGGATTTTGATGAAACGGAAAAGGTAGAGATCCCGCCGTTTGAGCGCAACAAGCTCACCATGCCCCACTCTGTTGCCGCCAACGTGGCCATGCTGCGGAGCTGGCAGAAGCTCCTGCCCGGCGACAGCTTTGATTTTGACTATCATCTGATGTGGGATCACGACGTGGATCCCGGTTATATGGAGTGCGCCCGCATCCTGCACACCGATATGGCAGGGCTTGACAGGATCGGCCTTGACGGCATGGTCAGCTGCCAGCTGCAGCGCGCGGCCTTCCCCACGGGTCTGCCTCAGTACGCTATGGCCAAGGCGCTGTGGAACAAGCACTCCCGCTTTGAGGATGTGGTGAAGGAGTATTTCACGGCGGCCTTCGGCGAGGAGGCCGAGTCGGTGGTGCAGTACCTGACCACTCTTTCCACCCTCTTTGATCCGCCCCGCGTACGCGCCGAGCGGGAAAAGGATTACGACCGCGTGCGGCGCGACTCTGCCGAGGCACGCCGTGTGGTGGCGGCCTTCCGCGAGAGCGCAGGGCTTTCCTACGATGATCCCAACCCCTCCCGCCGTTATCTCGCTTACCACGCGGATCTCGTCCTTTCCTATGCGGATTGGTACGACGCGCTGCTTGGCGGCAACAGCGAGGCGGAGCGCGAGGCGGCCAAGGCGGCGCTCACTGAAACCGTTCACCGCATCGAGCCCTACGTGCATGAGGTCTTCGACGCGCATCTCTATAAGGACACCCACTTCCGCCGTTACCTGCGGCGGCATATGGAGGGATAAGCCGGAGGGAGAGGAGGTGCTTTTTAAAAGCACCTCCTCTTTCCTGTTGCCGTTTTCGCATCACGCATCGCAAATCGCGTTTTGCTCGCGTTCTGCGACGGCTGCAATGTTTGCCAAAGGCAAACATTGCAGTGCTCGGCGTAGCCGAGGACAGGCCACATCCTTAGCGCTCGCTGCATCCCACACAGTGGGCGCTCGCGCACGTCCCCTCTTTTTTGCCCCAAGGGGCAAAAAATTCACCCACTCCTCCGCGAAAACCTTAAAAAAGAGGGGGGAATGCGAACAAAGCAAAAAGACCTCAAACGGCGCGGAAAAATTTTGATTTGCCGGGGAGTTGAATGTAGCGATACGGCTGTTTCCACACCCTGTAGGGACCGGCGTCCTCGACGGTCCATGATATGTTCGCACAACACAACAAGGCGAGTATTGATGTGCCGAAAAGAGATGTGCGTAGCCATTTCGTTTTATCCACAGCCCAACAAACCCCAATTTAGCGGTTTGGATGCACTGAAAGAAGGGACTGATTCACATTTCAGTGCATCAGTCCCATGTGTTTTTGCGGTTATTTGCCGGTTAGGTAAAAGGGAGACATTCGGACATCTCCTCTTACCTAAGGAAACATTATTCCTCGGATGCGACATCCTCCGGAGGTGTCTCTAACACGGGGATTTTCTCGAGGATTTCCTCATTACCCCCCAAACGGTGTGGGTTTTTTGACCTTTTGTATATCAAAAAAGAAACGGCGAGCACAAGAACAAGGGCGCCTGAAGCAGCCAACAGTATGATCGTGGTCTCGGAAATGGGGTGGTAACGATTGCGATCCATTTCATGCAGCAGTCGTTGTAGCTCTGCTTCGGCCGTGCTTGCGTTCAAAAGGCGAGCAAAGGTTGTTTCGTCGGTGTTGGGATAAAGATACGTTGGCGTCGCAATCAGATCGTACTTTGCGTTTCTTGCCAGTCCCACCAAACGAATGGTCTCAGGAAGCGAGGCCTCTATTTTTTCCCGATTCTCCGGATAGTACACGCAACTTATTTTGCAGCGCCAATCTGCATACGAAAAGTATATTGCTGCAAGCCGACCCAGAAGATACTGATAAGACATATTAGAGAGCTCAATCCTCTGTGCGTGATGTCCTTTCCGAGAATCGTCCTTCAGGCTTGTCATCCATTGGGGATCCGTAGCATCGTCCTGCGTGCACAGCTTTCCATAGGCGATAAAGGCGTAGGCATACTTACGAAAAGTGATTCTGATGCGCTCTCCTGATGCGTCCCGCAACGTGTAGTAAAAGCTGTGAATATCGCCTGCATACGTATTTGTGATAGAGAACTGCACAAATTCACCCAGCGAGGAAATTTGCTCGTAACAGACAAAGTCATCGGCCAATTTTTCTGTTCTTATCCACTTTTTATAGTCCTCTATAGTATCCAGACGGATGGTTTCCTTTGGATCATCCGGCTTTGGCGACTCTGGCATGGATGCCGCAACAGGTAGCACCGAGCCACAAATATATAACAAACAAAGCAGAATGACGATGGCTTTTTTCATGCGATACCTCCTTTTCGCAGAGTTGATCGTGATCGTTTACGATACGGGTGGTGCGGTTTCGTTGGAGGGAGATAGGCTTTCCGCATCGCTCATGCCGTTGTCAACCTCATTACCCCCCAAACGGTGCGGGTTTTTTGACCTTTTGCGTATCACGAGGAAGGTAACGATCGCGGCTGCGAAGACGCCGGAGGCGATGGATAGCAGGATGATGCGCAGTGCCTTTTTGCGCATTTGGGCCTTGCCGCTCATATGATCCTCCAGCTCCTCGGCGGCGTCCTCTGCAGTTTTCGGGTTCAGCAGCCGCGCCATCAACGTGCTTTGGCCGTCATGCGGATAATTCACAAATTTCGATTCCGTACAGGTCACCTCGCAAACCACGTCATCCAACACGAATCGAACTCCGATCAGTGAATTTTCCGCGCCATAGATATAACAGACATTGCCCACGCGCAATTCTGATTTGTCTGCATATGCCGTATCCTCGGTGCTACGCATATTCGATAGTAGGTTCAGATCGGTTTCCTCTATCAAATGAAGGTCATATGACGAAGCTTTGGGTGAAATGGTGAAGGTCACGTCGTTTTCGTCTATGACGTCATAAGATATTGTTTTGGTCTGTTCCATGTGTGTCACAGTCGACCGGGAAAAGCTACCAAAGATGCTGATCTTCTCATAGGGGACAAAATTTTCTATGGGTAAATATTCTTCTATGGATGCTTGGTATTCTGCCAGGGTATCAAAGGTTGTTTGAGGCCAGAAAATTGGAGGCGGATAGCAAACATTCGGCGGCGTGATCTCGATCACTGCGTCCTCGGCGTGGCAAGGCAGCACCAACGAGATCAGCGTGAGGAGCAACAAGCAAATGGCACAAAGCTTCTTCATAAAAACACTCCTTTCGTTCCATTGTGGTCAGAGGCGTTCTGACATCTTTTTTGTGGCAAAAAACGCATCTTTCAATTTCATATTACACATTTTGCACGAATATGTCAAGGGCCGGAGTGTATTGTTTTATATTTATTAACAAAATTTACACTCTGTTCATACCCCGTTTGCGTTTTTCAAAACCAAGAATCGAATTTTTAATTTAGTATTGACGAAATCAATTCAGCGCGGTATAATATAAACATCACTGCGATTTTATGACGAAAAAGGAGCTTTTATGGACGAAAAAACACTGAAGGCCCTCATGGAGCCAAGCCGCTTTCTGCTGCTGCAGCTGATGGCGGAGCGGGGCTACTGCGTGCGGGCGCTGGCCTATCGCAGCGGCCTTTCCGAGTCGGCGGTCTCCCAACACCTGAAGGTGCTGCGGGAGGCAGATCTGGTTCTGGGGCTGAAGCGGGGCTACTACACCCATTACAGCCTCAATAAGGAGGCGCTCGGCCGCGTGGTGGAGGCGTTTGTCGCCCTGCGGGATGCGGAGTGTCAGCCCTGCACCCGTCCCTTTTACGGGTGTCCGGAATCGGAGCACATCCAATGCAAATCTTACGTACCGCCGGAACGGCGAGGAAAGGAATAAGCCCATGTTAAAGCGTTTTATGAGTTATTACGGCCCCCACAAAAAGATGATGGTGCTGGACATGCTGGCCGCGCTGTGCATCTCCGTCATCGGCATGGTCTATCCCATCGTTACCCGCAATATGCTGAATATCTACATACCGGAAAAGCAGTACAAGACCATCGTCATTGCCGGCATCGTGGTGCTGGTGCTTTACGTGCTGCGGATGCTGCTGCGGTATTTCGTGCAGTATTACGGTCACATCATCGGCGTGAAGATGCAGTCCCAGATGCGTATCGACCTCTTTGGCCATCTGCAGAAGCTCCCCTATCGCTTCTACGACAACAACGAGACCGGCCGCATCATGACCCGCATCACCAGCGACCTTTTCGAGGTCTGCGAGCTGGCGCACCATGGCCCTGAGAATCTGCTGATCAGCTCGGTGATGATCGTGCTTTCCTTCATCTATCTGATGACCATTGACTGGATCCTCACCCTCATCATCTTTGCCTGTGTGCCCATTCTCGTCGTGGTGACGGCGCACTACCGCAAGGCGATGAAAACGGCCTTTGCCGACCGTCGCAAGAGCAACGCCACCATCAACGCGGCGGTGGAGAGCAGCGTTACCGGTATCCGCGTCACCAAGGCCTATACCAACGCGCCGCTGGAGGTGAAAAAGTTCAAGCGGGGCGACGAGGAGTTTGTGAATGCCTCTAAAAGCGCCTACAACGCCATGGCCAAATTTCATTCCTCTACCACCTTTATCACCGACGTATTCAACGTGATCATTCTCATTGCCGGCGGCCTGTTCCTCTATGCGGGACGCATCAACTTCGGTGATTATTCCACCTTTATCGTATCGGTGAATTTGTTCATCAGCCCCGTCAACACCCTCATCAGCTTTATGGAGCAGTTCCAGAACGGCGTCAGCGGCTTCAAGCGCTTCGTGGAGATCATGGAGGAGGAGCCGGAGGCCGAGGCACCCGATGCCAAGCCCCTTGAAAACGTGGAGGGTAAGATCGAATTCCGCAACGTCACCTACGCCTACGATCCCGAAAAGGACGTGCTGCGCGATGTGAGCCTCACTCTGGAAAAGGGCAGAAAGCTGGCGCTGGTGGGTCCCTCCGGCGGCGGCAAGACCACTCTTTGCCACCTCTTGCCCAACTTCTATCAGCTCCGCGACGGCGAGGGCTCCATCCTCATTGACGGAAAGGATATCCGCAGTCTGACGCTGGAATCGGTGCGCCGTAACATCGGTATCGTGCAGCAGGATGTGTTCCTCTTTGTGGGCACGATCCGCGAGAACATCCTCTACGGCCGTCCCGATGCCACCGAGGAGGAGATGATGGAGGCCGCCCGCCGCGCCAACATCCACGATTACATCATGACACTGCCAAACGGCTACGATACCGAGATCGGCGAGCGTGGCGTGAAGCTTTCCGGCGGTCAGAAGCAGCGCCTTTCCATCGCCCGTGTGTTCCTGAAAAACCCCGCTATCCTCATTCTTGACGAGGCCACCAGCGCTCTTGATAACACCACTGAGGTGCTGATCCAGCAGGCACTGGACGAGCTCTGCCGCGGTCGCACCACGCTGGTGGTGGCGCATCGCCTTTCTACCATCCGCAACGCCGACGAGATCGCCGTGGTGATGAACGGCGAGATCACCGAGCGCGGCACGCACGAGGAGCTGATCGCGAGGGGCGGCACCTACCGCGAACTCTACGCCCTCCAGTTCCGTGATAACGATACCTTTGAATGAAAATTCTCTTTACCGCATTACATTTTACATTTTAATTTTGCATTATGGAGGAACAAACACGATGAAACTGCAATATTTGGGCACGGCCGCGGCCGAAGGCATCCCCGCCATTTTCTGTGAGTGCGAGACCTGCAAAACCGCAATGGAGCGGGGCGGGCGGCACATTCGTACCAGAAGTCAGGCTTTGGTAGACGACGAGCTTTTGATCGATTTTCCCGCCGATACCTATCTGCACTATCTTACCCACCGTTTTCCTCTTCATAAGATCAAAAGCTGTCTCATTACCCATTCTCATTCCGATCACCTGTATCCCATCGAGCTGGAAATGCGCATCAACGGCTATGCTCACCTCAGCGACCAATCTCCTATGGTCTTTTATTCCGATACCGATGGCAGAGAAAAGATTCAGGCCGTGATCGATGCATTCAAAATGACGGCGGTGGAGGTGAAGGGAATTGAGCTGAATAAACCCTTTCCTGTGGGCGATTATACCGTTACCGCCCTGCGAGCCGCTCACGGCAAAAGCTCCTCGCCGGTGGTGTATATCATCGAAAAGGACGGCAAGAGCCTATTTTACTCCAACGATACCAGTGAATACCCGGAGGAATCATTTGCTTACTTAAAAACGCTTCAAAAACCTCTGGATCTGATTTCTCTTGACTGCACCGAGGCCTGCAATCACCACACCTACGTGGGACATCTGACTCTTGACCGTTGCATCGCCCTGCGGGAGGAGCTGCTTCGCATCGGTGCCGCCGATGCACACACCCGTTTCGTGCTGAATCACTTTTCTCATAACGGCAGAAACGTCAGCTATGACGAGTTTGTGAAGATCGCCGCAGAACAGGATTTTCTCGTTTCCTATGACGGTATGGTGGTTGAAATTTGAGCATGGAAAATCTATTTTTAACAAACGTGGGGCTGCCTGCGGAAACCGTCCGCAAGTACAATAACGATCTGGTGCATCTTTTCAGCCTCTATTTGAACCTGGCACCGGATGCTATTGACGAAAAGAGCGTGCAGAGCCTTGCCGACGATTGTCATATCACCCGCGACGAGGCCTTTGCTCAGTATCTGGCCGCCATTGCGGGGTTGGATACCGCAGGCCGTGACAGACTCTTTTTCCGCTATTGGCTTCAGCCCGCCATCAAGGAGCTGGACCCCGCGCCGTTTCTCTCGGACGCGTATTTTCAAAATATTCACATCGAGCCCCGCAAGCGGGGCAAATGGGAGCTGAAGACCGAGGCGCTGCGCCCCTTTGAGGCATTTGTGCGGGACGATTTCGTTATCACCGGTGACCGTCGGATGATCCCGCAGATCGGCTTTTTCAAGGAGGCCTATCCCTTTCCCGCCGTGCTGGAAAACGGCCGTGAATGGATGACGCTGCAGCCCAACGAAATGGTGACCACCTGGCCGGCGCTGAAAAAAGCCCACGGTCGCGTGCTGACCTTTGGTCTTGGCCTTGGGTACTTCACCTACCACGCGGCGGAGAACCCGGAGGTGGAATCGGTGACGGTGGTGGATATCAGCCCCGACGTGATCGCGCTTTTTAAGGAACAGATCCTGCCCCAATTCCCCCACAAGGAGAAGGTGCGTCTTGTGTGCGAGGATGCCTTTGCCTTTGCCGATACCAAGATGGCCGGCAATTTTGATTTCGTGTTTGCCGATATCTGGCACGACGCCGGCGACGGCAGGGAATTGTATTTGAAAATGAAGGAATACGAATCGAAGCACCCCGATATTGATTTTACCTTCTGGCTGGAGGATACCATCAAGTGTTATCTGGACGAAAGCCTTTGGTAAGGGAGAAAGAGCGGGAGGGAGGCGCCCCCTTTTTGTAAAAGGGGCTCGCCTCCCTCTGCCTTTTCGCGCAGGCGAAAAGGCATTCACCCACCACCCCCAAAACCTTCTAAAAAAGGGCAGCGCACATTGCGGGCAGACGGAACGATACATTTTGATTGATCGGGGATATCAGCAGGAGGAGGGGGCTTTTACAAAAGCCCCCTCCTCCTGCACCTCCACCCCAAAAATCTGAAACAAAGAGATCGGGCGTGTTCATAGCGAACGCCTCCGGGCTTCAAATTTTGATTTATCGCCCTGTTCGCACAAGCCCTTTCGGGAAGTTTTGATCCAACTTTTTCAAAAAGTTGGCGGGTGTGGGCGGCGCCCACAAAAAGGGCGTTTCTTTTTGATAACTTTTTCTTTGCGCCTGTGGTGTCAAAGAAAAAGTGGGCGGGGAGTCTGATGTTGCCATGCGGCGATGATATCAAATCCGGCAATAAATTGTTAATGCTAAAGCTTGACACCTCATCCGTCAGC
>SVTA01000121.1 GCA_015064005.1 Oscillospiraceae bacterium | reverse complement strand
CTCCTGCAGCATGCGGTGCAGCGCGTCCGCTCCCCGTTCCTCACCGATGCGCTGCAGCTCTGCCCGCAAAGCGGGATCGCCACCCGGGGATTCGGGCTCTCCCCGCAGCACCGCGTCAAGATACAGGCCCGTTCCGCCGCAAAGGATCGGCAACCGCCCCCGCGCGCAAACGTCCGCGATGGCAGCGTCGGCGGCACGCGCATAGTCCACCATAGAAAAATCCTCCGTTGGATCCGCCACATCAATAAGGTGATAGGGCACCCTGCGGCGCTCGGCGAGGGTCGGCTTTGCCGTGCCAATATCCATGCCACGGTAGATCTGCATGGAATCGCAGGAGATCACCTCCCCGTCGAGGCGGAGCGCCAGCTCCTCCGCCAGCGCGGATTTGCCACTGGCAGTAGAACCGACAATAGCCACTAATTTCGTTTTTTTCAATACCGTTTCACCACTTTTCTTAAAAAATCGCTGTTGCCGATCGGCAGCTCGCCGGATGGCAACAGCGCGAAAGCATCACTTCAAAAAGCCGAGATCGGGTAGCCGGAGGTCGCCCACCCGCTCCCGAAGATTGCCCAGCAGCTCCAGCAGATATTGCAGGATACTGTGGTTGGAGAAAAGGAACCAGAGCACCAGCGCGATCACCACCACGGTGATCAGCCACTTGGCAAATTTCCCAAGCAGCCGCAGGGCAAGATAAATGGCCAAAACCGCCACCAAAACCGCCAGTGCGGCCCAGGACAGGTCGATAAAAAATTGCAGATCCGGCACGGCAAGGCCCCCTTTCCTTAGTTCATTGAACGCATAAGCCTTACGGCTAGTATACCGCAAAACCGACGCATTCACTCACGGTCACCGCCGACAACCGTTGCTTTATTATTATACCGCAAAAAACCGCCGCTGTCAATGGCAAGCACCAAACACCGCCGTATTTTTTTGCGCCCCGGGCACCTTTTTGTTTCCCATCATTGGCAGCACTTTTCCGTCATTTTTCTGCGCTGCGCGCCGCTTTTCTTGGTGTCACCGCCTCTTCCCCTCCCTGCTTTTTCGCTTTTTTTCATTTTCCTCTTGCATTCTATTCCAAAATGCGGTAAAATATATAAGATTGTGCATTTATTTCAACAAAAGGAAACGCGGCTATCGCGTACAGGAACACACATGGACGAAAGAACCAGAAAAGAAATAGAGCGTCGGCGCACCTTCGCCATCATCTCTCACCCCGACGCAGGCAAGACTACTCTGACCGAAAAGCTGCTGCTTTACGGCGGCGCTATTCAGTCCGCAGGCTCTGTCAAGGGTAAGCAGAGCGACCGCCACGCGGTCTCTGACTGGATGGAGCTGGAAAAGCAGCGCGGCATATCCGTCACCTCCTCTGTGATGCAGTTCAACTATAACGGCTACTGCATCAATATTCTTGACACCCCCGGTCACCAGGACTTCTCTGAGGATACCTACCGCACCCTGATGGCCGCCGACAGCGCCGTCATGGTCATCGATGCCGCAAAAGGTATTGAGCCCCAGACCCGCAAGCTCTTCCACGTTTGCGCCAAGCGCGGTATCCCGATTTTCACCTTTATCAACAAATTGGATCACGAGGCAAGAGATCCCTTCGATCTTTTGGACGAGCTGGAGCGGGAATTTGGCATCGGCACCTACCCGATGAACTGGCCCATCAGCTGCGGCGTGACCTTCAAGGGTGTTTACGACCGCCGGGAGCGCTGCATCCACACCTTTGACAATGCCCACGGCGGCCGTGGCAAGCTTGCCACCATCGCCTGCGACATCACCGACACCGAAACCCTTGACACCCTCATCGGTGAAAACCTCAGAGAGGAGCTGTGTGAGCAGGTGGAGCTGTTGGACGGCGCGTCCTTCGACTTTGATCTGGAGGCCATCGCGAGGGGCAAGCTTTCCCCCGTCTTTTTCGGCTCGGCTCTCAACAACTTCGGCGTAGAGGATTTCCTCCGCTACTTTCTGCAGCTGACCCCCACGCCCCTGCCCCGCCGCGCGGCCGAGGGAGACGTTGATCCCTTCAGCGACGATTTTTCCGCCTTTGTGTTTAAGATTCAGGCCAATATGAACAAGGCGCACCGCGACCGCATCGCCTTCATGCGCATTTGCTCCGGCAAGTTTGAACGCGGCAAGGAGTACTTCCACGTGCAGGCGGGCAAACCAGTCAAGCTCTCCCAGCCCCAGCAGATGATGGCAGAGGAGCGTGCCGGCATCGAGGAGGCCTATGCCGGCGACATCATCGGCGTATTCGACCCGGGCATCTTCTCCATCGGCGACACCGTCTGTGCCAAAGATAAGAAGATCACCTACGCTGGCATTCCCACCTTCGCGCCCGAGCATTTCGCCATGGTGGAACAGATCGATTCCATGAAGCGCAAGCAGTTTGCCAAGGGCATGAACCAGATCGCCCAGGAGGGCGCCATCCGCATCTTCTTTGAGCCCGGCGCCGGCTACGAGCGCGTGTACGTGGGCGTCATCGGCGTGCTGCAGTACGACGTGCTGAAGTTCCGCATGGAGTCGGAGTACGGTGTCAAGTATCTCCAAAGAGAACTGCCCTTCCAGTTCATTCAGCGCATTGCCGCCACCGACGTAGAGCCGAACAAGCTGAACCTTGCCTCCGATACCCGTTGGGTCAAGGATGTGCGGGAGCAGGATTACCTTCTCTTCACCGGCCAGTGGAGCCTCAAGTGGGCACTGGATAACAACCCCGGGCTGAAGCTTGTCGATTTCGATCATATGGATTAAACGCCTCTCCTAAAAAAGCATCTCAACACCCGAAGCAAAAACAGCACCCGCCCCGCGTCTGCCGCAGCAGACTGGGACGGGTGCTTTCATATTATCCGTTTGCTTCATCCAGCATGGCAATCAGGCCACGACCCACCTTGACCGTATAATCCAGCCAATCCTGATAGAGCGCGTCGGGGCGGCGCCTGCACCCACCCACCTCATAAGTAAAGTGTCCACGGTAGCCGATCTCAGAGATCGCCCGCATCACGTCGGCCCAATCCACATCGCCCATGAAGGGCAGCTGGTGCATATCCGACTTGAGGCTGGCGTAGTTGTCGTTGACGTGCAGAGCGATCACGCGACTGCCCGACGCACGCAGCGCCTCGGCCACGTTCAACCCTGCAATATTGGCATGACCGGTATCGATACAGATGCCAACGGCAGGATCGTTGATGGCATCCACCAGATCGATCAGCTCCTCGATGGGGCCGCCGCAATGGCGTCTCCGCCCGTCATTGAAGTTGGTGAGATTTTCAATGGCAATTCGCACGCCCGCCTTTTTGGCCGCCTCGATATAGGGTGCAAGAAAGGCAATGGCGGCCTCGCGGTTCTCCGCAGAGGAATATTCTCCAACCATCTTCTTGTTGTAGGGGTGCATCACCACGCAGTCTGCCCCCAGACGGCTTGCCGCCTCAATGCAACGGAAGATCGACCGACGGCGCTCGGCGTGATGGAGAAAATGCGGGTCATCCCACTGCGTGCCGAGGTAGGAATCGCTGTGAGTCTGCCACACCGGCAGCTGCAGATCGGCCGAGGCCTCGCCGAAGGCCTCTACCGTTTTTTCCCAATCGTCACCCCACATGGGAAGATCGGGACCGCTGAGAGACCAAAAGTCGATGTCCACCGAATCGTAGCCGGCGCGCTTGAAGGCGGAAAGGATCTCCGCCGGGGAAAAGAGACGACCGTTGTCATCCTGTATTTTATGCAAACAGGTTGAGGTTGAAAGCTTCATATCTGTACTCCTTTCAAAGCCGCGCACCGCGCGAACGCGACCGGCAATGCTGTATATTTATATTTTATCAGAAGCATGACGGCAATGATAGCATTATATTGCTCTTTTTGATAGAACTTGTAAAATATTGCTCATTTCACGCCGATGAACTTCAAATAATCAAAATAAATTCCAAATCGCCGTTTCAATTTTCCAATTATTTATAGCAAACTTTGCAATTTTGTTTGTCTGCGAATAAATATTTTCCAAAACCATCTGCTTTGCCGATCAAACGCCCCAAAATCACCTGTGATCAAGTCTCTTTCGGCGTTTGACCTCCACATGCGATTTTTTATGTTTATCACAGCCATCACAACGGCATCGCCAGCAACGCTGACGATGCGCATCAGGAACGTTCAATGCGTGCAGCTCATGGGTAAAGCCTCATCATATACTCCCAAATACGTTTGCATGATCTGTCATCGGCATTCATGAATCCTCCCCCCCGTCAAAAAGCAATATCGACCTCCGCCCCCCGCTCTCCTCCTCGCGGCGATTTGTAAAAACATCCAGCACGTTTTTTGTCTCGCCTATTGACATTTTACTGAAAATCGGCTACAATAAGAATGAAAGGCGGGAGCGACAAACAACCGCCCGAAAGTGAGGTAACTGCTATGGATGAAAACAAAATGGAAGCTGAGGTTGAGATCTACACCCTGCAGGACGAAGACGGCAACGAGCTGGAGTTTGAGCTGATCGGCACCTGCGAGAAGAACGGTACCAAATACTTCGCTATGATCCCCGCCGGTGAAAACGAGGGCGAGGGCGAGTTCTGCGAATACGTGATCCTGAAATCCGTCGTTGAGGATGGCGAGGAGAGCCTCGTTTCCGTTGAGGACGACGACGAGTTTGACGATATTGCCGATTATTTTGACGATCTTTTTGCCGGTGATATCGACTACGACGCAGGCAAATAAGCTTTTGTCGTTTACATCCTGCTTAGTGCGTGATAATCGATATGTGGAGCCTACAAATTCGAAATGGAGTCCGGAAACATCGGTCCGGGTGCGGTTTGCAGACCTCCCTTCCCCACTGCGATTGACTTGTCTCGGGTGGGTGCAAGGACGTTGGGAGCAGTAAAGCATCCGGCAGGACACCGCCTTGTCTGACAGGGTTCTCGATGCATCGGTTACACGGCTCGGCGGGTTTCTTTAACGGGCAGCTTGTGCGACAAAGGCACAGGCTGCCTCTTGCCTTTTTACGCTATTTTTACAAAAAGGAGAACATATACTTATGGGCATTATCAAAGCAACGCTTTCCGCCATCGGCGGCGGTTTGGCCGATTCCTGGCAAGAGGTCATTGAGGCCGACGCCATGAGCGACACCACGGTGTTTGCGGCGGGCGTAACGGTCAGAAAAAATGACAAACGGAGCAGCAACAAGCGCGGCACTGCGGGTACTGTTTCCAACGGCTCCATCATTCACGTTTACGACAACCAGTGCATGCTGCTGGTGGACGGCGGCAAGGTGGTGGACTTCACCGCCGAGCCCGGCTATTACAAGGTAGACAACAGCTCTATGCCATCCCTCTTTGCCGGCCAGCTGGGCGAGAGCATCAAGGAGACCTTCCGCCGCGTCAAATACGGCGGCGTGCCCTCCTCGGCGCAGAAGGTATTTT
>SVTA01000120.1 GCA_015064005.1 Oscillospiraceae bacterium | reverse complement strand
GACGGAGATTTTTCGGTAACAATGACCGATGCGGGAGAAATTACGTTCTCCAACACGGCATCCGAGCTTTCGTCGGTTGATGTCGGCAAGCTCTTTGACCGCTTTTATACGGTTGATTCCGCCCGGAAATCGACGGGGCTTGGTCTGTCTATTGCAAAGCTACTGACCGAGCGAATGGGCGGTTGTATATCCGCTGATTATAAAGGAAACATGTTGTCAATTACATTATCGTTTGAATGAACAGATTCGCCGAGAGCGACCATTACGGTTACTCTCGGCGGTATCTTTCAATATGGATAATCAAAGTAAAAAACAAATCCGAACAGTTCCGTCGTAACGAAACAGTTCGGATTTGCTTGTTCTGGTGGACGTACCGGAAACCATCGGTGGCATGCAGATCATCAACCCCGACGGCACCACCCATGTGATCGAGGAGCAGCCTAACCCCGAGTATCTTACGGGATTTAAGCGCCAAACGGTGCAATTTTTGCATGAAATTCTACCCACAGGGCAGCTTGCAGAATACGGCAAGGAGGAAGCCCGTCTGCCCGATGGCTTCTGGCGCTTACCTCTTTACGCGGTGCTGTCACTTGTTGCCTCAACGGCAACGGGTATTGCCGTTTTTAAAAGACAAAATCTGAAATAATCATCAAGGGAGGAATACCGGGTGTTGGCCTTTTTGTGGATTGTAATCACGCTATTATCCATAACCATTGCGGTGCTTGCCGTGAAGATCCTGACGCTGCAGAGAGCGGCGCGGGAGATCACGGTGGCTTTTTCAGAGCGCCTTTCCACAGATACCAACACCCTCATCGGTATTTCCAGCCGCGACAAGCATATGCTGGCGCTGGCCTCCGGTATCAACGAACAGCTGCGGCTGCTGCGGGATCAGCGCCGCCGCTATCTCCACGGCGACAAGGAGCTGAAGGATGCGGTGACCGGTCTTTCCCATGACCTGCGCACACCGCTAACTGCCATTTACGGTTACCTTGAGCTGCTGAAAAAGGAAGAAAAAAGCGAAAACGTGACCCGTTACCTGGCCTTTATCGAAAATCGCACCGAGGCCATGCGCCAGCTGACCGAGGAGCTATTCCGCTACTCCGTTATTCTTTCCACCCAGAACGTCACACCGGAGGCGGTAGATGTGGGCGCGATGCTGGAGGAAAGCCTTGCCTCCTTTTACGGCGCCTTTGTGGAGCGCGGTATTGAGCCGAGAATCACCTTCCCCGACGCGCGGGTGGTGCGGGTGTTAGACAAGGGAGCGCTTTCCCGCATTCTTGGAAACGTGCTCAGCAACGCGCTGAAATACAGCGAGGGGGATCTTGCCATCACGCTCACGGACGGAGGGACACTATCCTTCACCAATCGGGCGCCCGGCCTTGACGAGGTACAGGTCGGCAGACTGTTTGACCGCTTCTTCACCGTTGAATCCGCCCGAAACTCCACCGGCCTCGGCCTTGCTATTGCCAAAACGCTGGCGGAACGCATCGGCGGCCGGATCTCAGCGCAATACGAGCAGGCGCAATTAACCATTCTCCTTCAGCTTTAAATCTCCTAAAATCAAGCCCGTGGCTGAGGCCACGGGCTTGATTTTTTATGTATCAACGCTTTCCCATCGCAGGATCTGCAAACGAATTCCCGCACCCGTCACCTCCAGCGGCGTGCCGTCCGCAAGGAATTTTGCGGAAAAATCCACACCGTTTACCACCGTATGCCCTTCCTTCGATGTCCTTACCCCACTAATTTCACCGTCTGTCGGAAAAGCATCCAGTAGCCGCGCCAGCTCTGTGATTCCTTCATCCACCTGCATACCGTCAAGGGAAAGGGATGTAACGCCCTCCGCTGACCGTGCCAGCACGGTGCCCGATAATGCTGCGGGTGCATAAAATGTAACTGTCAGCGGCAACACCCCCGCCTCTGTCAGCGGTGCCGCTTCAAACAGCGCGGAGAAGCACACGCCGTTATACTCGCCGGCGCATTCGGCTGCGAACCCCTCCCGAAAGCGACAGAGCGGATGCACCTCCCGCCCCGCACATCCCACAAGCAATAATATCCCACACAGAATGAAGCACCCAAAACGTTTCATAGCCCCTCCTTTTTTGCAATTCTATGCGCAAAATTGCGAAAAAATGCGTTTTTTCTATTGCCAACAGACAAAAATTGTGATATGATGAAGGGAGAACGATATGACCGGCCATTTTTCCGCTCATCGTGCCATCGCCACCGTCGATACCGCCGCCATCCAACATAATTTCTCGCTGTTACGACAGCACGCCTCCAAAAACGGGCGTGCCCCCCGCCTCATTGCGGTAGTCAAGGCCAACGCCTACGGTCACGGTACGGCACTGGCAGTGCCAGCGCTGACAGCTGCGGGATGTGATTTTTTCGCCGTTGCGACGCTGGAGGAGGCGCTCAATGTCCACCTGCTGGCCCCAAAGGCGGATATCCTGATTCTTGGCTACACCCCGCCCTCCAAGGCAGCGCTTTTGGCCGAGGCGCGGATCACGCAGACCGTTTTTTCTCCGGAATACGCCATTGCCCTGTCGAAATCAGCAAAAAACCGCCCCGTTTCGGTACATATTAAAATCGACTGCGGCATGCACCGCTTGGGATTCGCTCCGGATGCGTTGGAGGAGGTTGCCACCGTCGCGGCGCTCCCCGGGCTGTGCGCCACAGGGCTTTACACCCACTTCCCTGCGGCAGACACGGATTTAGCCGCCACACGGTGTGCGTTTTCCCGTTTTTTACGCTGCCGCGAGCAGCTGGAGGCAAAAGGTCTCCGCTTTTTCTGCCACACAGCAGCCTCCGCAGCGTTGCTTGCTCTGCCGGAAACGGTATTAGACGCCGCTCGTCCGGGGCTCGCGCTCTACGGTATCCCGCCCGTTTCAACACCCTTGCCCCTGCGACCCGCTATGGCTTTGCTTGCACCCATCGTACAAATTCACGAAGTTCCTGCGGGCGTTCCCGTTGGATACGGTGGCGCTTTTGTCACAAAAGGTCAATCTCGCATCGGAGTCTGTCCCATCGGTTATGCCGACGGATACCCCCGCGGCGCAGAGAATGTTCCCATAACGCTCCTGCACCAGAATCAGACGTTTTCCATACCCGTTGCAGGACATATTTGCATGGATCAGACCATGGTCGATCTGAGTGAAACACCCGCGGAGGTTGGCGATCATATCCTGTTTTGGCAGGATCCGCGTCCTCTCGCCAGACACCTGCACACCATTCCTTATGAGATACTGACAGCCGTCTCTTGCCGTGTGGAGAGAAAGAAGAAAGGAGCGCCGCTTTGATTGCTTTTTACGAAAACCGCAAGGATGATTTTTACGCCGCATTTTCCCCCTCGCCCAAACGAAATCGCTTGCAATGTGCCGCTCACCTGCACCATCACATTGAACTGGTACTACTGCTGGAGGGAGATTCCGTTGCATACGCGGGAACGGAGCGCTATCCGTTAACGGGCGGCGATGCCTTTATCGCCTTTCCCAACCAGATCCATCGCTTTGAAACCACAGGGCCGGAAAAATACTACATTTTTATTGTGAGCCCCGATCTTGCCCCCGAGCTGGCCGCCACGTTCATGAGCACCACACCGCGTTCACCACGCATCGCAGGTGCCGCCGACGACCCTGAGCTGTTGGAGATTGCGGCGCGCCTTCTTGCCTGCAAAAATGAAGAGCACGCCTATTCCGACGTCATTCGGCGGGGATACTTGCAGGTGATGTTTGCCAAGCTGCTGCAGAAATCCGAAATCGTTGAATCCGCCCATCACGATTCTCACTCACTGAAAACCATTATCGCCTACTGCACCCAAAATTATCAAAACGAGCTTTCGCTTTCGGTGCTGGAACAGGAGCTGCACATCAACAAATATTATATCTCCCACTTGTTTGCGGACAAGCTGAACATCAGCTTTAGCGACTATATCAATTCTCTGCGCGTTTCCTACGCCTGTCACCATTTGAGGCACAGCAACCATTCCATTACGGAGATCGTGGAATTGGTGGGCTTTGGCACGCCCCGCACCTTTAACCGCGCCTTTTTGAAGCATATCGGCTGCACGCCCAGCGAATATCGGCAGGGCAAGCGCCCCAAGAACGGCGACCCTGCCAGAAAGTGAGAGAGCTATGAAAAGAATCGCAAGCTTTTCCGTGGATCACGACAAGATCCTGCCCGGCATGTATATCTCCCGGATCGACGGCGACATCACCACCTTTGATCTGCGCACCCGCCGCCCCAACTGCGGCAATTATATGGACAACCGCACCATGCACTCGGTAGAGCATATGCTGGCCACGCTACTGCGAAACGGTGAGATCGGCGAGAGCGTCATTTACTTTGGCCCTATGGGCTGCCAGACCGGCTTCTACCTGCTGACCCGCGATCTCGCCCCCGAGCCCGTGCGGGAAGCACTGCTC
The DNA here is from genome assembly GCA_015064005.1 of Oscillospiraceae bacterium. Taxonomy (GTDB): domain Bacteria; phylum Bacillota; class Clostridia; order Oscillospirales; family CAG-272; genus Firm-07. The sequence goes on along the minus strand of SVTA01000120.1, from coordinate 1,269 downwards.
TCTGCACTGCGCCAAACGGTGGAATACACCGGCGAAATGCCCGGCGCCGCCCGCCGGGAATGCGGCAACTATCTGAATCTGTCGCTTGACGATGCCAAAAAGGAATGTGCCGCATATCTCGCGGTGTTAGAAAATCAAAAAGGAGATTTTTCATACGATGAATGAAACCATTTCCGGCCGTATCGGCATTATCGGCGCGATGCAGGTAGAGATCGACGGCCTTGTAGCCAAGATGACGGACACGAAAACGCATACCGTTAGTGGGGTAAATTTCACAGAGGGCAAGCTCTGCGGCAAAGACGTGGTGGTGGCCGTCTGCGGCGTCGGCAAGGTATTTGCCGCCATTTGTGCCGAGGCCATGATCCTGCGCTTTGGCGTTGGCGCACTGCTGAATACCGGCGTGGCCGGTGGCCTGCTCCCTCTATTGGAGGTTGGTGACGTGGCACTGGCCGATGCCGTGGTGCAGCATGATATGAATACCACCGCCCTCGGCGATGCACCGGGTCTGCTTTCCGGCATCAATGTCGTAAAAATTCCCACTGACCCCCGCCTGCTGAAGCCGCTTTGCGAGGCGGTGGCAGAGCTTGAGATCAACAGCGTAGTGGGTACCATCGCCTCCGGCGACCTGTTCGTCGCCGAGGAGAAAACCAAGCGTGCCATCGTGGAGCGCTTCGACGCCGTGGCGTGTGAAATGGAAGGCGCGGCCATTGGCCACGTAGCCTTCGTGAATAACGTGCCCTTCGCGGTGATCCGCGCCATCTCCGACGGCGGTGACGGTATGGAGTTTTCCGAGTTCGTCAAGCTGGCCGCAAAGCAATCCATCGCCGTGACCGAGGCTTTTCTGCAAAAACTGGCCTGACCCTCTCCAAAATGCGAAAAAACAAAAAACACCGCCCGACGGGCGGTGTTTTTTATGATTTGCGTTGCGTCAAAATCAGCCGAGCTTACCGGAGTTGATCTTGATGCCGGGGCCCATGGTAGAGGCCAGAACGCAGCTCTTGATATACTGACCCTTGGCAGCGGCGGGCTTAGCCTTGATGATAGCGCTAAGCAGGGTGTTGAAGTTCTCAGAGAGCTTCTCAGCACCGAAGGATGCCTTGCCGATGGGGCAGTGGATGATGTTGGTCTTGTCCAGACGGTACTCGATCTTACCCGCCTTAGCCTCGGTTACAGCACGGGCAACGTCGGGGGTAACGGTACCTGCCTTGGGAGAAGGCATCAGGCCCTTGGGACCCAGAACCTTACCCAGACGGCCTACAACGCCCATCA
>SVTA01000119.1 GCA_015064005.1 Oscillospiraceae bacterium | reverse complement strand
AGGGCGCGGGACCCGCTCCTTCCGATGATACCGAATACGTGGACGCCGGCCCCGTGCAGGTCGTCTGCGGCTGGAATCTATCCGACGGCGATGTGATTGCCCGCAAGGCCACGCTGGCGGAATACGAGCTGCTTCTTCCCGACGGGGCTACCGCCGTGGAGCAGGAGGGCGATCTGATCGCCGTGGCACCCCCATCCCGTGCCAAAATAGCCGTGATCATTGCCGCTTCCGTCTTTGCCGCGGCGGTGCTAATGGTCGTCGCCTTCAAGCTGTCTAAAAAAATGCGGAAACACCGCTAAAAATAATAAAAGAAAAGGAAAAGAGATTATGAAAAACATCCTTGCTTTCTCGCTGTTTGGTCTGGACCAGACCAAGTCCATTGCTCTGATCGCCGTTGCCGCCGTGCTGGTTGTGGTGATCATCGCCATCATCGCCAAGCTTTCTTCTGCCAAGAAGAAGGTTAGCAAGGCCGCTCCCGTTCCTGCCAAGAAGGAGGCACCTCTGACCGATGCCCAGAAGGCTGCTGCCGAGGCTCGCGCTGCCCGTCTTGCCGCCGTTGAGGCCGCTGAAGCTGAAAAGGCTGCTGCAGAAAAGGCTGCCGCAGAAGCTGCTGCCGAGGAGCCTGCTGCTGAGGAGCCCGTTGCCGAGGAGCCTGCTGCTGAGGAGCCTGCTGCCGAGGAGCCTGCTGCTGAGGAGCCCGTTGCCGAGGAGCCCGTTGCTGAGGAGCCCGTTGCCGAGGAGCCCGTCGCCGAGGAGCCCGTTGCTGAGGAGCCTGCTGCCGAGGAGCCCGCTGCCGAGGAGCCCGTTGCTGAGGCAGATGGCGAGGAGAATACCGCCAGCACCTCTTACTCCGAGTACAAGAGATCCTTCACCGCCCGTATGATCCAGGCACCCGTTGAGGTACAGGAGCGCTATGAGGAGTTGAAGAACGCCCTGCTTTCCTACAAGAAGGTCGCCGCACGCACCAGCTGGGGCTACGAGTCTTTCAAGAGTGGCCGCGATCAGCTGGCCAAGTTCGCCGTGCGCGGCAAGACCCTGTGCCTGCTGTTGGCGCTGAATCCCGACGAGCTGGAGGCCTCCAAGTACAACGTAACCAACGTTGGTTCCTCCAAGAAGTACGACACCGTTCCCTGCTGCCTGCGCCTGACCTCCAAGCGTAGCGTGAAGTGGGGCCTGGAGCTGATCGCTCTGCTTGCCTCCAAGAATCAGCTGGTACCCGATCCTAAGTTCACCGCTGAAAAGTACGTATGCGAGTACGAGTCCGATGAGGCTCTGCTGGAGAAGGGTCTTGTCAAGAAGGCTCAGTAATTCGATATCACATAAAAAACGGCCGCACTGTTTGTGCGGCCGTTTTTGCATTTTTTGCGTTTAATTGCCAAACGGTGCGAGAAAAATGGCATTTACTCAAAGATATCGCTTCAACGCCTCCACATTGCATCCCTCAAAGCTGACTACCTCCTGCACCAGACGCAGCGCCTCCTCGTCGACACAGTTGTTGAGGAGCCTTGTCATATCAGTGATGTTCATGTTCGACCCCTCGATCAGCATTTCAGCAATATGCCCGGTGCTGGCATCCACCAAGGTGTGAAAGGCCATGCCCATTTTGGCCGTGACCCTCACGATCAGATTTTCCTCCTTTACCGGTCCGCCCACGCGCTCCAGCTCCCGCCGTGCTGCGGCAGCATAGCGCTCGTAGCCATCCAGCTGGCGTGTCATCTGACTGCGCAAGCCGTCGCTGGTCACCTTAGGCAACAGGTTAATGATTGCCTCTGCACCCATTTTCGCGCTTTTGTAGACGGCGGAAAAGCATTCCTCCTCCGTCAACAGCTCTCTTACCGTATCCATCCGCTTCACCTCCAAAAAATGTAGGACACGGCTATTATGCCCGTGTCCTACGCTTTTTATACGTGATATCAGTGATTCAGCTTTTGTCGACGGATATCCGTGCCCATGAATCGCAGTGGCAGAAACTCGCCGATCAAGCGGCTGGTAATGCGATCCGCATAGCGTGCCTGCAGCTCCTTGCCGGTCAGATTGGTGCTGATGACGGTGGGGCGCTTCAGATTGATGCGATTATTCAGCACCGTATAGAGACAGGAGTTGGTGAACTGGTTGGTCACCTCGGTGCCCAGATCATCCAGAATCAGCAGATCGCAGGCGGTATAGCGGCGAGGATCCTCGGCCGCTTCCTCCGTGCTTTGACCAAAGCGCACACGCTCAAAATCCGCAAACATGCCAACAGCGCTGGTGTAATACACATCATAGCCCCGATCAATGATCCGACGAGCCACAGCGGTGGAAAGATGCGTCTTACCGAGTCCCGTGGGGCCGGTCAGCAGCAGATTGGGAGAGGTATGATCAAACTCCTCTGCATAGCGCCGCATCAGCGCAAGGTTCCGCTTCATCTGCTTCCGATCGCCGTTATGCTCCTGATAATAAGAAAGGTCAAAGCTCTCAAAGCTCTGGGTGCGCATCAGCTCCCCAAGCCCCGAGGTCTCATAGCCCGCAAGGATCAAATCCCGCCGCATGCAGGTGCACATTTTGGCATTCACGAAGCCCGTATCCCTGCAGTGAGGGCATTCGTAATGCGGATCGGTGTAGTCGGCCGGATAGCCAAGCCCCATCAAAAGCTGCCGGCGCTCCTCCTGCAGGCGCATATTTTTGGCCTTTACGACCTCCAGATTCTCCTGCCAGCGTTCACCTGCCCCGATGGTGGCCAATGCGATCTCCGCGCCTGTGGCGGAAAGCTGGCGGTCGATGGCAGCAAGCTCCGGCGAGATGGCGTACAACTCTGCCCGACGGTGATCCGCCGCCTCCTCCGCCCGCAGGAATTTGGTCTGATATTCCAAGCGCACGCGGCGGTAATTCTCTTGATTGTATCCCATATTACTGTTCTCCGTAGGTTTTTTTCAGCGCGGCCTCAAAGAAATCGTCCACGTCAAAGCTGCTGCCGCCCGCCTTCGCGCGACGGTATTCGGCCAGCGCCCGCTCCACGTCCTCGGTGGTACGGTATCCGGCAGCATGCCAGCGCTCCAGAATGGTATTGGCGTAGGCAAAGGAGGGCTCGTGGATGGCGTCTACCGTGGCTTCATAGGCCAGCTGCAGCACATCCATGCCGTATTGCATCACGCACACCCATTGCTCCACCATGCGCTTTTCCTTGGTGCTGAGGGCACGGGATCCGACGCCGAACATGGTGCGGATCTGCCCTACGGCCGTATTCAGCAGTTCAATGCGGTTGAGTCGCTCCTCCAGAGCGGCGGCATCGGTGACGCCCTCGTCATAGAGGCTGATGGCGGTTTTTTCCGCATAACGCAGAGATTTCTTCTCCATTCTGACGCAATGGGAAAGCAACAGCAGCACGTACTCGCCGTCCACGCCGAGATAATCCACCATCCCGGCAATGATCCCCACCTCTGCTGCGTTAAAGATCTTACCAAAAGTCTGCTGGCAGGCATCCACCAAAGAAGCGAACTCCCGGCGGCTCTCCAGCACGCGAGAAAGCTCGTCGGTGGAATAGGAGGGCAGTCCCTTGTCCGGCAAGGGCTTGCGCTCCGCGCGGGCAGGCTGGGGTGCGGGGGCAGTAGCCTGCGCGCTCTCCTCCGTCAGCAGCACACCGGTGCCGCGCCAAAAGGCAATGGCACTATCCACCTCTGCCGGGGAAAGCCCCGTGGCGTCGGAAACCGCGGCAGCAAGCGTTGCGTCGTCGGCGGGCAGCTTGGCTGCCAGCGCCAGCAGCACCCGCAGCTCCCGCTTGCCTGCGCGATTGATATGTGAAAGCACGGCCGAGGGCAGATTCAGCACCCCTGTGCCGTAGGTAAAGTGCAGCATCATTGTTCCTCCTCCTGCAGGCTGCGACAGCGCAGCTCGTAGCAGAGCGTCATCAGCGAATCGCCGATGTGCACGTTCTCCACCACCACAGGCTCGGGGCAGACCAGCTCCTTACTGGTAAAATTCCAGATGCCGGCAACACCGATCTTGACCAGGCGCTCCGCCACCTCGGTGGCGTATTCCTTTGGCAGCGTCAGCACGGCAATGTCCACCACGTTCTCCTCGCAAAAGCGCTCCAGCCCGTCCACGTGCAGCACGTTGACGCCTGCAACGGAGCTGCCTACCAGCTCCGGCGCCACATCAAACATGGCAACGATGTCCACGCCCCGCTTTTCAAACATGGGGCTGCGTACCAGCGCGCGACCCAGATTGCCCGCACCGATCATCACCGCCCGAAAACCCTCTCCAACGCCGAGGATCTCACAGATCTTGGCGTAGAGATAGTTCACGTTATAGCCGTAGCCCTGCTGGCCAAAGCCGCCAAAGCAGTTCAGATCCTGCCGGATCTGGGAGGCGGTGACGTGCATCATCTCGGAAAGCTCACCGGAGCTGATGCGGAGCTTGCCGTTGCGGATCAGCTCCCGCAGGTATCGGAAATAGCGCGGCAACCGCTTGATCACCGCAGGGCTGACCTCGCCGCCGCCCTCTACCGTGTAGCGCATTTTTTTCTTATCCATCAGAGTCATCACTCCTAAAAAAATTTATCAAAATCATCAAATTTGTAACTTTGCACAATCATCTTTCGCCCCCACTGCGGGGGCAACGGATGGCAAATTTTGGTTCTTCCCGACTTTTCCACAGGCGGGGCGAGAGAAAAGTTATCCACATTTCCAACAAACTTTTCCACAGAAAACCGCCTGTTTCCAAGGAGTTTCGGTGTTTTTTTTGAAAAAGTATTCTGTTTTTCAATGAATTTCCATACATAAAATCCCAAAACGGGGAGTTTTCCACAAAGCTGTGGAAAACGATTGTGGGAAACTGGATTTTCGACTTTTTTCTCAAACTTTATCCAAAACGCCGAATTTGCACTTTTTTCAAAAAAGGGCTTGACAAAACATTCGCTTTAATTTTTGCCGCACACGGCCTCCGGCTCATCGAGAGCGGAGGCGTTGAGGGACACGTCGGCAAAGCGTCCTTCCATAAATTCGTAGTATCCGGCAGCGGCCACCATGGCACCGTTATCGCCGCAAAGGGAGAGCGGGGGCACCGCAAAATGAACGCCAAGACGCGCGCACAGCGCCTCCAATCTGCGGCGCAGGTGGGAATTGGCAGCAACGCCACCGGCCAGCACCAGCGTTTTTCTGCCGGTACGGAGCAGCGCCTCCTCGGTCTTGGCAGCAAGGCCGCTGACCACTGCCTCGGTGAAGGAAGCAGCAAGATCGGCTCTGGGTACCTCCATGCCGCTCTGGCGGCAGGTGTTGATGGTATTGAGGGCGGCGGTTTTGAGACCGCTGAAGGAGAAATCCAGGGTATCGCCCTGCAAGGCGGGCGAGGGGAGGCGCACGGCGTGGGCGTTGCCCTCATAGGCCAGCTTGTCCAGCGCGGCACCGCCGGGATAGGGCAGCCCGATCACGCGGCCGATCTTATCGAATGCCTCGCCTGCCGCGTCGTCGCGGGTGGCGCCGATCTCCCGAAAATCCGTGGGAGCCACCACGTCAAACAACGAGGTGTGACCGCCGGAGACCACCAGCGCGAGAAACGGGGGCTTCAGCGTCGCCTCGGAGAGATATGCCGCCGCCACGTGAGCCTTGATGTGGTTCACCGCCACCAGCGGGATATCGTGGGCAAAGGCGAAGGATTTGGCAAAATTCACGCCCACCAAAAGGGCGCCGATCAGGCCCGGAAAGGCGGTTACAGCCACGGCAGAGAGATCCTTTGGCGTGATGCCGGCGGCATCCAACGCCTCGCGGGTAATGCCGCTGACGGCCTCGATATGGGCTCGGCTGGCAATTTCCGGCACCACACCGCCGTAGAGTCGGTGAGT
>SVTA01000006.1 GCA_015064005.1 Oscillospiraceae bacterium | reverse complement strand
AAAAACCCCTTTTTTTTTTTTTTTTTGTGCAGATTAAATAAAAAGAGCGGCAAAAACCGCTCTCAAACCTATTTTCGCGTTGATTGGTCCCCGCGTTGCCGCCTCGCGCCTTTTGCGCGTGGTGAGCAAGTAAATAAGAAATGACCCTTGGTTGCTTTCTTTACAACAACCAAGGGTCATTTCTGTTCGCTCTTAGTATCTAACATCTTTTGTGATCCTCTCTTTCCTAAGCTACCCTTGCGCTGCACTCACCATCGGAAAACGATTCATTCATTCCAATATCTCTAACGAGAGTCCGTTGATTTTCGCGTGATGCCTTCATGTAAGGGTGCGATGCTGACTGCCCATGCTGGCTATTTTGCGTCAGGCGGGGGTGGATGCATCTCCGCAGGCGTTTCCTGCAGGGGGGGATGCTCGTCTATATTACACATCGTGTGCCTGACAGCGATCCGCTCGCCTTGGATGGGGAGTCGTTTGATTACTTGTACATTGGACCTTCCTCCTGTACATGTGTACGGCATGCTATATGCCGCAAAGGGTGGAAAGCGTGCTTTCTGGCTACCCGTGCCGGGATCCGTGGTGGGTGCTTTGGCCGGGAGCCGATGCTTACTTGTTCATTGGCCTATCCTCCTTTGCACTTGTAGTATACCATATTTTTGGCCTCTTTGCAATATGCAAACTGTAAGAAATAAACAATAAATTTTTGTTTAATAGGGAGAAAGTGTAAGGATTGACCAAGTTTTGCTTGACAAGCGCATTTAACTATGCTATAATAATATTGTTGTGTGGCGCACGCCACGCCGAAACATATCGAAAAAGGTCGCCACAGATGCTTTGCGGCGACCTTTTTGCGAAAAAGCCGCTCCGCCGTGCAAGCGCGGAGCGGCTGACGTCTTATACGCCGAATACAAGCCAGATATAGATATAAGCGGGTACAATGGCGGCCACGGTGAAGGGAATGCCGATCTTGAAAAAGTCGCGGTTCTTCACCTCATAGCCCTGACGCCGGAGAATGCCGATGCTGGTAATATTGGCGGAGGCGCCGATGGGGGTGATATTGCCACCCAGCGTGGCACCGGAGAGCAGACCGAAATAAAGGGGTGTAGCAATCAGCGCGGCACCCACGCCGGTGGTGGCACTGAGCTGAATCGCGAGGCCCCCAATAACGGGAATCATCGTGGCCACGTAGGGGATGTTGTCGATAAAGGCGGAGATCAGCACCGAGGCCCATACGATGACGGTATAGAGCAGGAAGATGTTGCCGCCGCCCATATGTGCCAGCAGCTCGGCCAGCTTGGCGATCACGCCTGTGTGCTCAAGACCGCCGATCATCAGGAACAGCCCCAGCAGCAATCCCAGCGTTTCGTAATCGATCTGCTTGAGGGGATCGATAATGGCGGAAAGGGTTCTCTTTTTGGCAAAGTGAATGGCGAGGCCGATCACCATCAGCGCGCAGCAGATGATGCCGTTGATCTCGTCGGGGAGATTCCAGCTGTCGGGAGCAAAGGAAACCGCCACCAGCAGCGCCAGCAGAATGCAAAGCAGGACGGAGGGCACGGGATCGGTAACCTTGGTACGCTCGCCGGTCTTGGGAATGGGGGATTTTTCCCGACGGAAGAGAAATGCGAGGATCAGTGCGGAAAGCACCGCGCCCAGCTCCACGGCAAAGAATATAGAGGGCTTGCCTTGATAGAAGAAGAACTCCATGAAGTTCAGATCCATGGCAGAGCCAAGCATGATGGCGGTGGTATCGCCCACCAGCGTAGCCGCGCCCTGAAGATTACTGGAAACGGCGATGGCGATGATGAAGGGAACGGGATTGGTCTTCAGCTTTTTGCAGATCTCCAGTGCCACGGGAGCGATCATCAGCACGGTGGCCACGTTGTCTACAAAGGCGGAAATAATGCCGGCAAACAACGCCAGCGCTACGGCTGCTATCTGTACATTGGGGACGCGCTCCATCACAAGGTCCGCAAGAAGCGCGGGCATCTTGCTTTCGATGAACAGCGCGATCAGACCCATGGTGCCCGCAATCATCAAAAGCACGTTGAAGTCGATTTCAACCAACACCCGGTCGAGAGGGAGAAAGCCGAAAATAATAAAGAGGATGCCGGATGCAAGGGCGATAAAGGGACGCACCCTGCTGAACACCAGCATGAGCACGTAGGTGACGGCAAAAATAATCATTGCGGGAATCATAGCGGTTGGAACCTTTCGTTAAAGTAATAGGAAGGCTTTTGTTGTGATTTGCGCAGTTTCATTTTACTGGGAAAGCAAAAAAATGTCAATAGAAAAATTATTATTTCAAAATAATAATAAATAATAAAACGATAACAAGATATTATGAATGCGTGACATATCGCTTAAAAAAAGAAAAAGAGGGTAATTTTTCAGAGAAACTTGACGGCGTGAGCTTTTTGTGGTATGATAAAATAGATAAATTATGTGAAGAAGGGGGCTTTGCTATGTCCTTAAAGAACAGAAAGCGGCTGCACCTGAGCTGCGGCATCGTGCTGTCGGTGCTGCTGACCGTCACGGGCGTGCTGCTGATCCTTTCCTGCGTTGGCATCTATCGGCAAGGGAGCTCTCCCTTTACGAGAGAAAGCGTGGGCGCGGCACTTTCCCGCATTGCGGTGCCGGGGTGTCTAACGCTTCTCGGTATTGTGACTACAGCCGTGCTGCGGGCGTTGTTTCCCCCGGAGGAGGCGGCTTTGCGCGCCGATCCGCACGGTGAAATGGCCCTTTCCCGCTTGAAACGGAAAGGAACGACGCCGGAGGCCGAGGCGTTGGCGCATCGCCGCCGCGTGCTGCGGATACTGAACGTTATGGCATCGGTTATCGCCACGGTAGGCTCGCTTATTTATTTGTTGAATGCACAAAATTACCCCGACGGCGCCGCCTATAACAACGTAGTCATTGCCTGCGCGCTGTGGACGGTGCTGTGGTTCGGCTTCGCCTTCATTGTCGGCTTAGCGGCCGATTATGCTTGTCGCGTCCTCATCAAGCAGGAGATGCGCCTGCTGCGTGAGACAACGGAAAAAGCCCCCGCCCCCGTATGTGCCTGCCCCCTGCGGCAGTGGCTGAAGCGGCACGAAAGGCCGGTGATGCTTGCCGTGCGCTGCAGCCTCTTGGTGGGAGCTGCGGTGTTGATCGTCTTTGGCATTCTCCACGGCGGTATGGCCGATGTGCTGGGCAAGGCCATCAACATCTGTACCGAATGTATTGGACTTGGATGAGGTGAAACGGTATGGGAAAAGTGAAAAATTGGATACGCGCACACCTGCCTACCAAGCGCAGACTCATTCAGCTCTATGCGGCGCTGCTCTTTAATGCCAATCTCAAGGGATTTGGCAAGGGGCGCATTTATCAAGGCCCAATCAAAAATATCTGCGCTCCCGGCCTCAACTGCTACTCCTGCCCCGGTGCCTCCGCTGCCTGCCCCCTCGGTGCGCTGCAGAACGCGCTGACCGCCTCCAATGCTAAGGCGGCCACCTATATGTTTGGCATTATTCTGCTGTACGGTATGCTCTTTGGCCGCTGGATCTGCGGTTTTCTTTGCCCGTTTGGTCTGATTCAGGATCTGCTACATAAGATCAAGACCCCCAAACTGAAGAAAAGCCGCGTCACGCGGGTGCTATCCTATCTGAAATATGTGATCCTTGGGCTGTTTGTGATCATTCTCCCCTTGATGTTTGCGGGGAAGGACGTGATCCTGCCCGCGTTCTGCAAGTACATTTGCCCCTCCGGAACGCTACTCGGTGGTATCGGTCTGCTTGGCCATCCCGATAACGCGGAGCAGCTGGGCATGCTGGGGCCGCTGTTTACGTGGAAATTCGTGCTGCTGGTCATCTTCGTGGTGGCCTCCATCTTCATTTACCGCTTTTTCTGCCGCTTTTTCTGCCCTCTTGGGGCACTTTACGGCCTGTTCAACAAGATCGCCCTCTTCGGCATTAAGCTGGAAAAGCCCAAGTGTATTGATTGTGGCCGCTGCCTCGCGAAATGCGAAATGGATATTCGCCACGTAGGTGACAACGAGTGCATCAACTGTGGTGCCTGCATCTCCGTCTGCCCCACCAAGGCCATTTCCTGGAAGGGCTCGCAGGTGTTTATCGCGCCCAACGAGATTGCCGTGGTGAAGGCTGCAGCCGAGAAGGATGCCGGCGAGGAAACCAAAAAAGCCGCCGAACGGGTGGAGAAAACCGTGGCAAAACGGAAATTTGTCACCAAGATCGTGGCTGTGGTGCTGATGCTCTCCCTGCTTGCGGGTGCGCTGGTTTACTATAACGTGCTGGATAAGGGCACGGCGGTGACGCCTCCCGTCGAAACGCCCGTGGGAGACACCTTCAACCCGGCAGAAAACAAGGGCAAGGTGACGGTGATCAATTTCTGGGGCACGTGGTGTCAGCCCTGCAAGGACGAGCTGCCGCATTTCGACGAGCTGGCCACAGAGTTTGAAGGTCGTGCCACTTTCCTCATTCTCAATACCGAGTTTGAAAAGGAGAAGGCCCCCGACTATATTGCCACTCATTTCCCGGAGAGCAAGATGCTCTTTGGCTATGATGCGGGAGATGCCTATTTCCAGACGCTGGGCGGCCTTCCCGGTGCCTACCCCATGACCGTCGTGCTGGACGTGAACGGCGTGATCATTGCCCGACATCCCGGCGCTGTCAGCTACGAGGAGCTGAAGGCCGATATTGAAAAAGGACTTTCCGCAGGGCCCGCCACGGGAGTGGTGTTGCCCGGCAAGAACGTGGGCAACCTTTGCTACGGTCAGGAATTTGCGCTTCACAATGCCAAGTCGGAGGATTGAGATGCTTATGAAAACGAGAAGAATACTTTGCCTTTTGTTGGCAGGTGTGCTGCTGCTTTGCCTTGCTGCCTGCCAGAAGCCGGAGGAGCCGCCTATCGGTGGGGAGCTACCTTCTCCCGATAAGGTGACCGCCGTGCCCGGCAATAACGTGGGCAATCTTGCCTACGGCGCTGATATCCCACTGCTTCTCTCGGAGGGCAGCTTTAACGTAGCGAGCAATCGCGGCAAGGTGACGGTGCTGAATTTCTGGGGCACGTGGTGCGGACCCTGCCGTAACGAGCTGCCGGATTTTGACCGGATCGCCACGGAATATGCCGAAACGGTTACGGTTTTTGCGGTGCACAGCTATCCCGCTGACACCGATCCCTATGAGCCGGAGGCGTACGTAACCGAGCGTTTCCCCGATTCCAAGATCATTTTTGGCGTGAATGATGCGGGCAACCCCTTCTATACCCTTTACGGTGGTGACGGTTATTATCCTTACACCGTGATCATTGACGGCGACGGTGTGATCACCTATAGCAAATCCAGCGCCATGTCCTACGAGCAGCTGAAGGCTCTGGTAGACGCCGCGCTGAAATGAGCGCAACAAAAAAACGCGAGCGGATGCTCGCGTTTTTTTGCTTTACCCGCCAAACGGTGCGGGATTTTGAATTATGCTACGGAAAGCGTGACGGTGAGAGTCACGTTGTTCTTACCCTCAGCTGCCACGGTGCCAATGATGATCTGTACCGTATCACCGACGTTGACGGTCATGGTGGTGGAGGCAGCACCGTCGGAGGCATTGCCGTACCGGGAGGAGGTCAGATTGTTGAGGGTGATATTGCTGCGGGCATCGGTGCAGGATGCGGTCAAGGTGCCTGCGGCGGTGGCGGTATAGGTGTAGTAGAAGGCGGCGCCCTCCTTTACCTCAACGGTGAGGGGAGCGGTGAGATCGGTAAGGGCAATGGGATTGCCGGAGGTGCCGGGCTTGGACTGGATATGGAAGGTCACGGTGGCGGCGGCGCTGCCGGTGTTCTCCAAAACGAAGGAAACGGGGGTGTTGCCGGCGGCACCGGGGGCGGGCATGGGCATAGTGGCGGTGAGGGTGCCGTTTGCCTCAGCGGTTACGGCAAGGGATCCGCAGGTCAGCTTGCCGCCCACAAAGCCGGTGGCGGTAAAGTCGCAGTTATAAATACCAAAGCCGATGAAATAAGTGGAGGAGCCGGCGGGGAGCGTCACGGTATAAGGCTCGCCCGTAAAGACGAAGGGACGCTCGGCGGTGCCGTCGGGGGTGTTGTTGGGATAAAGGGTGATCTCGATGGTCTGCGCGTTCTCCTCAAAATAATACTTTTCCTCGAAGAGATACTGCTTGGAGAATGCAGCGGAGTTGGGGAAGGTCACGTAGTAGCTGTCTACAGCGGGAACCGTTACCTTGGAGGTGCCGGTGGCGTCAGTGGTGGGGCCAAGGACACAGTTGCCCTCGGGCACGCACATTTGAATGTCAAGTCCGGCAATGGGGTCGCCGTACATATCCTTGACGGTAACGGTGTAGACGGGGCGGGTATCAGCCTTCTGCAGGGTAATGGTCATGACCGTAGTGCCGGCGGGCAGGGAATAACTCGCCTCGGCGGTGTAGCCGGTGGGGGCATCCACCACAATGTTGTAGGCTACAGCCTCCAGCTCTATCATCACAATGCCGGCGGCGTTGGTGGTGGCATTTCCCTTTTCGGTGACAGAGGCGTCATAAAAGTGGATCTTCGCACCCTCCACAGGGGCGCCGTTCTGGTCAACCACGGTGATGGCAAAGTTTTTCTTTTCAGCAGGAACTTCCGGCTCCTCGGGTGTTTCGGGCTTGGTGCAGGCGGCAAGCAGCAGCGTGCCAAGGCACAGGCAAAGCACCAGCGCCAGAGGGAGGATCTTTTTCAGTGTTTTCATCATATTCTCCTTTTTGATTTGAATTACCAGTCGTATGCAGTGATGATATAGTGATGATCCGGTTGGATCTCGGCCCTGTATTTCTCGTTGAGGTGGATTTTTTCCAGCAGCTCTTTGCCGCTCAGCTCTACCTCGTAGATCAGGGCGCCGACTTGCTTCCCCAGCTCCATCACGCGGCAAATCAAGCTCACGTTGCCGTAAATAGTGATGTCTACCTGATCCTGCGTGCCCACGATCGTTGTATAACGCATCCGTATCACCTGCCGTTCATCGTATGATTTCGACACATTATTATAGCACATTTTTTGCATAATTGCAACATTGTTTTGAAAAGAACTTGTGAAAAGTGGGTGAAAACACCGATTTCAGCAAAGAAAATCCCCCCGAACGGCAAAAAAACTGCACCGTTTGGGGGGATTTTAATTATGAAAGTGTCAGCGTCAGCTCAAGCTCTCCTGCACCCACATGGGTGATGGAGAAGGATTTGTCGCCGGCTTGGGGAACGGAAACGGTCACGGTACCGTCCACGGGCCGGTAAACGGTGCCCGCAAAGGTGACGGCATCATTCGCGCCAAGTCCGGTCACGGTCAGAGTAGCGGCCTCCATTGCCTCGGCGGTGAAATAGAGCGTGGTGTCACCGGCAATCAGCGCGCGTCCGGCAGCCTCCGTGGTCAGCTTGGCGGGCGCCTCAAGGGTAGCGCCGTCCTTTTCCACGGTGTAATAGCCGCAGGCAAAGAGCCAAGCGGTATCCACCTCAACGATGTTGTCGCCGAAGATGTGCATACCCTTGCCAAAATCCCACCAGGATTTGTGCTTGCCACAGGTTTTGATCACATATTCCAGCTGCTTGGTGAGGGGGCAAACGCCGTCTGCGTTGCAAATGGCGGCATAGGCATTGATCAGATTGAGATAGCCCTCCTTGCGGACGAAATTTCCCTCGTCGTCATAGATATACGCGCGCAAGGGGTCGCTTTCGCAGATCTCGGTAAAGGAGGGGAGATAGGGGCTTGGGGAGGTGATGCGGATCATCACCACGGGGCCGTCGGCGGTGCCGTAATGATAAAAGCCGTCACTTTCATTGAATATCACCGTCAAGTCGGGGTCGGTGATGGGAAGATTGTGGAAGGTGGGCTTCCAGTTGAGATAATGCACGAAGTCCGCGGGCTTGATGTCGGCGTCGGCCTGCAGATCGTTCCAGGGCAGTTCCTCCGGCGCCACCTCCGGCATACCTGTGTGCTCCACGTTGAGAATGCAGGAGGCGAGGCCGGTGCTTCCGGTATGAATGCCAAAGAGATACTGGGTGGTTTGCTGGGGCGTGTCTCCTACATTGTAATTGCGAACGACGAATTCAACGGTGCCGTCCTCGCGGGGGGCGATCTTTTGCTCCCAAATATACGTGGGCGCGCCGTAATTGCCAAGGTCAAGGGGCTTGTCAGCGGTCACGCTGATCCGATAGACGCCTGCGCGGGAGGGCACGAAAACAAAGTAGGTCATATCGTTTGGTGCCAAGACGGGGCGGAAAACGCCTTCGTCCACATAATAGGCTTTGTAATTGTTGTACAAGGTCACCGTTTCGGAAAGCGGTGTGTATAAAACCGCATTTAGTGCCAAAACGGTGGCGGAAAGTACACATTTCTCTGCCTCGTAGTCGTAGGCCTTGTCGGGGGCGGTGAAGCTGACGCTGTAATCTCCTCGGGGCAGGGTTGCCTTCACGGTGCCGTCGGCACCGGTCAGCGCCATTTTTACTACGGTGCCGTTTTGATTGAAATTGACCACCACGCCTGCGAGCGCTGCCCCCTTGTTATCCTTTACCGTTACCGTGTATTCCGCGTCGCCGGAGGGGGGAGGGGGATTGTCGCCGCTGGGCGGCGCTTCGGGGGTGGTACAGGCGGTCAGCGCCAGCAGAGTGGCGAGCAGTAGCGTCAGCAATGCGGCGCGAAAAATCATATTTTTCATAGTTTTTTCCTTTTCAATTGATAAAATTTTACTCAGCGCGGGGGCGCTGAGTAAAATTTTTGTTTTGGATCAGTTGGCAGGACCGAAGTGCTGATAGTAGTAGCAAAGCTTGGTGAAGGAATGATCCACACCCTCAAAGGTGTATTTATCCATCAGCTTCTGGAGGATCGTAGCCAGCTCCTCAGTCACCGCAAGACAGCCTACCAGCTCGGGGGAGGGGGCGTTCTCCACGGTGTAGGCATCGGCCAGCAGAGTGCGCATGCGCTCGGTGTAGTCAGAATTGGGTGTGCCGTGGTAAATGCCGGCCAGCACCTCATCCACTTGATAGAGGGCGTAGTTTTCGTCGTAATCCTCGCCCCAGTAGACCCGCAGCTTATCAAGCCACTGGTCGCCATAGGTGTTCTTGAAGGTGATGATGAACTGATCGTTCTCGGAATAGCCAAAGTTGAAGGATCCGGCGGCCAGCAGATCGTTCATGTCCTTGTCGCCAAAGATGTTGCTGTAGCCGATCACGTCCAGATACAGGATGGAGCCAAAGCTGCCGTCGGAGAGCTTGTGATGGTAGTAACCGGTCTCGGGGTTCAGCGCCACATCAATGCCACCGGCCAGGATCTCGTTAATTTCGCCCTCGACCACGCTTTCCTCGTAGGTGAAGAAGCCTTGCGAGGCGAGAGTAAACAGATCGTAGCTTTCGCCCATAAATTCCAGCGCGAAGTAGATATCGCCGTACTGGTACACGTCGTAGAAGGCAATATCAATATAGTAGGCGGTGCCGGCCTCCATGTAGTAGACCATAGAGAGGTCGCCGGATCCGTCCTCATCACGCCACAGGCGCTCTCCGCCCTCATGCGCGTACAGCTGCTTGCCGTTTGCGTCAAAGATCCAGCCGTTGACCTCCCACTGGCTCTTGGAGGTGATGCGGTAGGCACCGGACTTGGTGGGAACGAACTCGTAAAGCAGGCCGCGGGGCATGATCACGCGGTTGTAGGTGATCTTGTTGGGGAAGGGATTGCTTTCGGTAGACTCCACGGTGGGGAAGGCACAGAAGGCGGCAAGGCCGCGAATGGGATCGGCCAGCTCCTCATCGGTGCCGTAGCAATCGTAATATTCGCACATTTCAAGCCAGGTATTCTCGGTGGGGAGAATGCCCTTGACCTTGGCAACGATCTTCAAAAGATCTGCCAGCTCCGCATTGACGGTGCACATACCGTACAGCTCAGAGTTGGAGGCAAAGGAGCAATATTTGACGATCTGATCGTAATAATTCACACCGTTATAGGTGATTTCGCCGTTATAGGCCATATTGTAGATGGAATCCTTGGGGGCAAAGAGGGTGGTGCCCATCAGATCCACCAAAAGCAGCGGGCCGTTCACGCTGCCTACGTGGTAATAGCCGTCCTCAGTGTTGAAATACACATCGGCGTAGTGCTCGTAGCCGCCGCCGCCCTCGATCATGTTGGTGGCAGCATAGCGGGGAATATAGGTGGCGGAGGTGATGTCGTCCACGGTCAGCACCCGCAGGTTGCTCAGGTAAACGGTGTCATCACCCACGTGGGTGGAGCCGTCCTTCACGTAGCAGAGGGCAAGTTCATAGTCGCCCGCGGTCTCGGCCACAAAGGTGTAGCAGGTCTTCCAAGCATCGCTCTCACCGGAGATCTGGTAGATATCCTTGCCGTCCACCAGCACGATGAGCGCGTCGCCGCCGTTCTCGCAGGAGGCGAAATAATCAAGAGCCAGCACGTCGCCTGCGTTCAGATGCAGGGTAGCGTACAGGGTTGCGTAGGAATTGTGGAAGGACATACCGTTATTGTGCAGCTTGGAGGAGTTTGCGGGACGGATGCAGTCAACGCCCAGCACCTTCTCGCCGTTGATCACAAAGGGCCAGGAGAATTCCGCGTCCTTGGGATCGGTTTCGGGAGCGTAGGTGACCTCCACACGGCCGCCGTCCAGCACGGCACCGATCTCATCGGAGGAGGGCATCTGCACATCGGGCTTCTCCTCGGGCAGCAGCTCGTTGATGTCGTAGAAGAGCTTCTGCTGATAGGGCTCCGCCGTCACGTGCTGGAACATCAGGCTAAAGGGTTGCTCGGCGGGGAGGCTGCCTTCCTCAATGAGGCAGATGACGCCGTAGCGGTCGATCAGTACGGATGTAGGGTAAGCATCCACGCCAAAGGCCATCTTCACGGCGTTGGTTTCGGCCACGTTGGCTGCGGGCATGGTCAGCCCCAGACTATTGACACCCATGCTGAAGGTGGTGGCGTCATCCCGGGGGTTGATGGCCAAAATTTCAATGTCATCCTTGAAATTTTCGTAGGCGGACATCATAAAGGGGAACTCGATGCGGCAGGGGTCGCAGGAGGCGAACCAGAAGTTCAGCAGTACAGCGTCCTTTTCCTTCAGCACCTCGGAGAGCGTGAAGGTCTTGCCGTCAGCGGTGAGCATGGAGAAATCATGCATAACATCGCCCACCTTATAGGAGCTGGGCTGCTTGTTGTCCATCACGAGAGAGGAGGTGAGGGTAATGTCCAGGCTGTTGCCGGTGATGGCGTAGCTGGCCTCCTTATTATAGCCGGCGGGCACGCCGGAGCTAAGCACGGCGTGGTAGCCGGTGCCGGCAGGAAGGGAAACGGTGGCAATGCCGTTTTCATCGGTGGTGCCGTAGCCCTTCAGATCGGAAAGGGCGCTGTCGGCATAAACGAAGACGTTGACGCCCTTCATCAGAATGCCGCCCTGGGACTTGACCCGGATGGTGTAGCTCTGATTCTGGGAGGTGCCGGGATTGTCACCGCCGGGGGTATTGCCACCGGGGGTGTCGCCGCTGGGAGGGGTGTTGGGATCGTTAGGGGTGTCCGGTGTCTGGCAAGAGGTGAGGGCAGGCAAGAGCATTGCCATCAGCATTGTGAGCGCCAGCAGCAGGACAAGTGCGCGCTTGAGGTTGTTCATGGGTGTTCTCCTATGTGTTTTTTGTGAGGCTTACCGTCATTGCTTGAAGGGCATAATTAGGCATCATAAATTAGAATACCACATTTCACGTCAAAAATCAAGAGGAAATACAAAAACTAAATGAAAACAAAGTTTGTACAAATTATAAATTTAACAAATATTTTATATATATATTAAAATTTAGGCTTGAAATTTGCGCTCGGGTGTGATATAATCAAACAATGATATGCTGGGCACGTATGGCCTTGCATATCGCACGCAAAATAATCCAGAAAGGTACGAACAATGACAACCAAAAAAGAACTTGCCAGATCGCTGCTTGGTGGCGTGTCACTGCTGCTGGCCCTTGTGCTGCTGCTTGGCGCGCTGATCACGGCGGTGGGCGGAACCGAAAGCGCCGGGTCGACCATAAGGCTGCTGGAGGAATCGCTCATTACCAACCGAAATCAGTTTTTTGACAGCTCTGTGGTTTACGAGCTCCCCGATACGGTCAAGGATACGGACATCATATCCCTGATCATCAAAACCGAGGAGGAGAGCCTGCTTGATGCTTATGAAAAATCCGGCAGCAAGCTTTCCTTCACGGAGTATGTCCTGACCGATGAGGCTGCCGCCGTCAAGGCGAAGATCTCTCGGGAGAATGCGGCGCTGATGGCGCTGCTGGACACCACTGCAGTGGAATACGGCACGGGTGTGGATTACGACACTGTGCTTTCCGGCTTTGAGATCACAGTCAAGGCTGCGGACTTCAAAACGGTCTGCACCGCCCTTGGTGACCGTGCCACCACCATCGTCAGCGAGGTGTATCACGTGGCCGAGACTCAGCTGGTGGAAAACAAGGTGAACGTATATGACACGGGCATCTTCAACAGCTCCTCCTTTGCCTATGACGGCACCGGTATGGTGGTGGCTGTGCTGGATACCGGTCTTGATTACTACCACACCGCATTTTCGCTTGGCAACTTCAAGGCTGACAGAAGCAAGCTGGGCCTGACCTTTGCCGAGGTGAGCGCGCTGGTGGGCGGCACCCGCGCCAACGGCATGCAGAGCGGTCTCACCGCCTCTGATGTTTACGTCAGCGACAAGGTGCCCTTTGGCTTCGACTATGCCGACGGTGACTCCGACGTATTCCCCATCAACAGTGACCACGGCACCCACGTGGCAGGCATCATTGCGGGTAAGGACGATACCATTACCGGCGTGGCACCTAACGCCCAGCTGGTGATCATGAAGACCTTCTCCGACGTGAAGCAGACGGCGCTGGCCTCCTGGATCCTGGCGGCGCTGGAGGACTGTGTGGTGCTGGGTGTGGATGTGATCAATATGTCCCTCGGTACCGGCTGCGGCTTCAGCCGTCCTACCGACCGCGAGGCGCTTTCCGGTGTTTACGATCGCATCAAGGAAAGCGGCATCAGCCTGATCGTTGCCGCCTCCAACAGCTACAACTCTACCTACGGCTCCGAAAAGAACGGCAACCTGGGTCTTACCTCCAATCCCGACAGCGCTACCGTCGGCTCTCCCGGCACCTACGCCGGCGCCCTCTCGGTTGCGTCTATCAACGGTGTAAAAACTCCTTACATTCTTTATAATAACACCATCATCTATTTCCAGGAGTCCAACAACCGCGTATCGGATGAGAAGCACTTTGTGGATGAGCTTTTGGCCGACGGCGTCAATGAGATGGAGATCGAATTCATCACCATTCCCGGTGCCGGCCGCTCCGCCGACTACACCGGCATTGACGTGACGAACAAGATCGTTCTGGTGAGCCGTGGCTCCACCACCTTTGAGGAAAAGGCCAACGTGGCACAGCAGAAGGGTGCCGCCGGCATTATCATTTATAACAACGTGTCCGGTGATATCAAGATGAACGTTGGTGACACCACCATTCCCGTCTGTTCCATCGCGCAGGATCACGGTGAGCTGCTGGCCGCTGCCGGCACGGGCAAGATCAAGGTAAGCCGCAATCAGACCTCCGGCCCCTTCATGTCCGACTTCTCCTCCTGGGGCCCTACGCCCGACCTGCAGCTGAAGCCCGAGATCACCGCTCACGGCGGATACATTCTCTCCTCCGTGCCCGGTCAGGATTACGACCGTATCTCCGGCACCTCCATGGCAACGCCCAACGTATCCGGCCTTACCGCGCTGCTGCGCCAGTACGTGAAGTCCAACTTCCCGGATATTGCAAACGATCATGTTGCCGTTACCAATCTTGTCAATCAGCTGATGATGTCCACCGCGGATATCGTGCTGAACAAGAACGGCCTGCCCTATTCTGTGCGCAAGCAGGGCGCGGGTCTTGCAAACCTGAACAGCTGCGCCCTGACCCCCGCCTACATCATTACCTACAACCGCGTGACCGGCGATGCCATGGATAAGACCAAGATCGAGCTTGGTGACGATCCCGCAAAGACCGGCAAGTATACGCTGAAATTTACTGTTAAGAATTTTGGAAACGCGACCCTTTCCTACGACCTTTCTGCTATTGTAATGACCGAGGGTGTCAGTGACACCAAGACCCATCAGGGTGAAACCACCGTTACCGAGGAGGGCTATATCCTCAGCGGTGCCACCGTTAAGATCGAGAGCGGCTCGGCCGACGGCAAGACCGTGACCGTTGCCCCCGGCTCCACCACCGACGTGACCGTGACCATCACGCTCAGCGATGCGGACAAGGCCTACCTTGACGCCTCCTTTGAAAACGGTATGTACGTGGAGGGCTTCCTCAAGCTGACCGCCAAGAGCGGCACCACCGTGAATCTGAACGTGCCGTACCTTGGCTTCTACGGTGACTGGACCGAGGCACCCCTTTTCGACCTTGATTACTTTGAAACCAACAAGGATGAGTTGGACGATGCCATTGACGTGCTGGACAAGACCCTGCCCGATGCATACGCCTCCCGTCCCGTAGGCGGCCTTTCCGACGACTACGTCAGCTTCCTTGGCTCCTACTACTTTGAGCAGGCGCCCGGCTCTACTAAGATTGCCGCGGATCGCAAGTACATCTCCCTTTCCAACCAGGCGGATACCGTCAACTCTCTGCGCTTCGTGTGGATGGGTCTCCTTCGCAACGCCGCGAAGATCGAGATCACCATCACGGAGGATGCCACCGGCGAGGTGGTGTTCAGTAAGATCGAGGACGACGTGCGCAAGTCCTACGGTGACGGTGGCACTATCTATCCCGCTAATGTGGAGATTGAGTTCTCCGCCATTGAGGAAAATCTCAAGAACAACACCGCCTACACCGTGAAGCTTCAGGGCTACGTGGATTACGGCAACGGCGGCCTTGAAACCAACGACAGTAACGTCTTTGAGTTCCCCTTCCGCACCGATTTCTCCGCCCCCACCGTGACCGGCTGTGATTTCTACACCGAGTACGACCGTGCCGAAAAGAAAACGCGTCTGTTTGCCCGCGTGGCGGTTTACGATAACCACTACGCCATGTCCATGCAGATGGGCTACGTGGGTATGGCATCGGATGGCAGCGGCTATATGCTCAATACCTTTGGGGAGTATATGACCCCTGTTTACTCCGAATTCAACGGTACCTCCTACGTGACCTACGAGCTGACCGATTACGTGGATATCATCCGCAACAGCACCATCAATCGCAACACCTTCACCGTGGTTTGCTATGACTACGCGCTGAACCAGGCAGCCTACGAGATCCCGTTGCCCGACGATTTCGCCGATTTCTATTTTGAGGAGGCTGCCGAGGGCCTTACCCTCAGCCCCAATCAGGTCTACACCCTCGCCCCCAAGGTTTATCCCGGCGGCGAGTGGCCGGAGCTTTTGGAGTTCTCCTCTCTGAATCCCGCCGTCGCAACGGTTGTCAACAACAAACTGGTGGCCGTTGCCCCCGGCAAGGCGCGCATTGCCGCCCGTGACCCCGTATCGCTCAAGACCACTACCTTCATGCTGACGGTGCTGGCCGAGGGCGAGGCAGGATTTGTGCGCTACGATAAGCCTGTGCTTGACACCTTTACCATCACCGGTTATCACACGGACAAGGCCTTCTTTATGCTCTCCTCTCCCGATAGAGAATTGGGTGAGACCGGTGACGAGCGTAAGTTTAATAACGATGCCTACTGCTCGCTGACCATGTATCCCTCCGAGGCCGTGACACTGCGCTACCGGCTGGATGCCTACTTCCCGAATGCCACCAAGGTGACCTTCGAGAGCAGTAACAATAAGGTAGCTACGGTGGATGAAAACGGCAGCATCGTAGCGGTGGGAGAGGGCTTTGCCTCCATCTCCATTCGCGTGCTGATGGATGGAAAGAGCACCTTCTACAGCAAATCTGTTTCCATCGAGGTCAAGGATCCCTACGTGACCACCGGCCCCTCCATTACCCACTATTACGGTAACGGTGGCGTGGTACAGATCCCCACAAGCCTTGCCGTCACTGAGATCGGCCAGTTCGCCTTCTCCAACTTCAATTACATTCCCAAGGAGCCTTGGGAGATCACCGAGGAGGAGCCGGACGCCACCAAGATCTGGTACATCGGTGAGGATACCATCGAGGAGGTCATCGTTCCCGAGGGCGTGGAGACCATTGGCCCGTACGCCTTTGCGGGACTCACGTCCCTGAAGAAGATCACCCTCCCCTCCACCATTGTGAAGGTGGACTACGGTGCCTTCTACGGCTGTACCTCTCTTGAAACCGTGCAGGGTCTTGAGAACGCCAAGTTCATCAACCAGCACGCCTTCTACAACTGCGATCTGCGCGGCACCCTTTCGCTGAAGCGCACCGTGGCCGTGGCGGATTACGCCTTCTTCGGCAATGAAAACCTTGCCGGCATCGCTCTGCCGGAGAACACCCAGTCCGTTGGTGCCTACGCCTTTGCGGGCTGCACCTCGGTTTCCACCCTCACCATGGGTGCGGAAAAGATCAAGCTGGGTCAGTACGCCTTCAGTGGTTGCGCAGGCCTCACCGAGGTGACCGTCAATGCAGCGGTGGTACCCACCGGCGCCTTCAACGGCTGCACCAAGCTGGAAAGCGTCAGCTTCGGTCGCGACGTGGCCGTCATCGGTGAGTATGCCTTCCGCGGCACCAAGGTGGAGCGCTTCACTGTGGATGCTGCCAACACCAACCTGAAGCTGCACACCTCCGGCAACTACCTGACCAACGGGGCAGGGGATACGCTGGTGCTGGCGCTGCCCGCCTTCCGCGGCGAGCTTGTGCTGGGCGGTGAGATCAAGGTCATCGAAAACGGTGCTTTCTCCGGTCATACCGGTATCACTGCCATCACGGCACCTGCCGTGACGAAGATCGGTAACTACGCCTTTGCGGACGCAGAGCGTCTTGCTACCGTCAATATGCCCGCCCTGACTGACATTGGGGATTACGGCTTCTGTAACACGGCCATGACCGGATTCGTGCTGAAGAACGGCATGACCCTCGGCAAGTATGCCTTTGCGGGCAGCAAGCTTACCACTGTTAACGTGCCCGACGGCTTCACCGTCAGTGAGGGTGCCTTCTGCGAGTGCGCGGAGCTTGAAACCGTTATCATCGGCAATGGCGCCGTCATCGGCGACTATGCCTTCCACCTCAACAGAGATGAGTTCTGGCGCGTGGATAACTTCAAGGACGAGGACGGCGTGCGTCATTACTACTACGTCTATCTCTCCAATCTTAAGAATCTGACCGTCGGCCGTGACGTGACCATCGGTGACAGCGCCTTCTTCGGTGCCTGCGCGCTGGAGAGCGTGACCCTTGGCGACGGTGCCGTCATCGGCGACCAGGCCTTCTACAACGCAGGCGCGCTCCGCGATATCGACCTTTCTAAGGTTGTTTCCATTGGCGACAGCGCCTTCTCCGGCGACGTGCTTTATCTCTTCGCCAACAGCGGCTGTACCGTTCCCTCCGTGGTGGACGGCAACTACGTATACCGCTACTATGCCCCCGTCTTTACCTCCGTGGACCTCTCCGCTGCCACAGCCATCGGTGAGGATGCCTTTGCCTACTGCCGCGAGCTTACTACCGTGAAGCTCGGCGCCGGCATCAAGGAGATCCCCGCTCGCGCCTTCGGCGGTGCCGACAAGCTCTCCACCATCAATACCCAAAACGTGGAGATTATCGGCGATAACGCCTTCAGCGAAACGGCATTGGTGGAGGTGGATCTCTCCTCCGCTACCGCTATCGGCGAGTATGCCTTTGTGTACGTGGAGGAGCTTGCCCGCGTGACCTTCGGTAATGCTCCCTTCACCGTAGGTGAGGGCGCGTTCTCCTACTGCAAGGATTTGTCCGCAACTGCCAACCTTGCCTATGCTACCGAAATTGCCGATTATGCCTTTGCCTACACGGCACTGGCCGAGGCAGACCTCTCCGGCGCTACCCACATCGGCACCAATGCCTTTATGATGGAAACGGTGACCGATCTTGCCGTCAAGCTGGGCAATAGTCTGGTCAGCATCGGCGACAATCCCTTCGCCATGTGCCGCCTGGTGCCCTTCAGCAGCATTGTTGTGGAAAGCTTCAACGGCACCGATTACGAGGTACCCACCTATACCTTTGACATCAGCGAAACCGTCAAGGTGGTGGATGGCTCTCTGTATCGCGTGGTGCCCAACGGACTTGTGCTGATCACCTACGCCGGCGACGCCGAGAGTGCGCAGGTGGCAGCAGGAACCGTGCGCATCGGCGCCATGGCCTTTGCTGGTGCCGACGTGGTCAAGGTGATGCTTCCCTACACGGTGGAGTCCATCGGTCACAAGGCATTCTTCGGCTGTGACAGTCTCTCTCTCGTGTCCTTCGCCAGCTATGACGCTCCCATCCTTGAGGAGGAGTACGATTATTACTACTATGTCAGCGGTGATAACGTGCCCGCCACCGGCAACTACGTCTTCATGGATACCGACGGCGTCACGGTGCTGGAAAAGCCCGGCCTTGGCATCGTTCCTTACTTCATGTGGAACGCCGCCGATCTTGCCACCAACGTTTACTACGGCGCCAACTTTGTGGATTACATCGGTCATATGGATCAGAATCTGGTGATGGTGCGTCCCGTAAACGGCAAGAACTACGATTCCTTCATTTTTGCCCAGTACTTCAATGTGGTGCTGGACGGTGCCACCGCTGCCGATGATGTGACCCTGGCTGCCATTGCTGCCATCAATAAGCTGCCCGAGCGCGTATCCCTTTCCGATAAGGCACTCGTTCAGCTGGCCCGTGCCGCCTACGACAAGGTGGCGAGCCTGGAGCAGCGGGCTCTGGTGACTGAATATGCCAAGCTGACTCAGGCAGAAAAGCGCATTACGGATCTGGAATATCTCCAGAACGAGGAGCCTCCTGCTCCCGAGGAGCCTCCTGTGGATGAAACTCCCGTGGAGACGGATGCGTTCCCCACCTCCGTGGTAGTGGCCATCGTCCTCGGCGCGGGCATTGCGCTTATCGCAATCGTTGCTGCTGTCTTTGAGTCCCTTCATGGCAAAGGAAGCAAGGACGACCCCCAAGGTCCCGCATCTCCCCATAGCGTAGAGACCCCCACCCCTGGATCTGCAGAGGAGGCGGTCACGGAGGATACCGTCGCGCCGGCTGAGCCAGCCGAGGCCGACGGGGATGACTCCTCCGATAAAGCATAAGCTTTTGGAGCGTTTACTTGATGATGAAAAGAAAATGGATTGTAACAGTATTGCTGGCGGCACTGCTTTTGGCGGTGGGTCTGCTCTGTGGCTGCAGTCAGTGGGAGACCCCCTACAGCTCCCTTGACAAGGACGGCCACACCGTCAGCGTGCGCTTTGATGCCAATGGCGGCGTATTTGCCGGTACCAAGGACGTTTTCGTGGTGGACGTATTCAACCCCGAAAACGGCAAGACCGGCGCCGACGGTATGAAGGAGATCGCCCTGATCGCCCCCGACGATGAGCGTCGGGGCGACGGCGCCTTCGAGGTCTCCCGTACCAAGTGCTTCCTTGCCGGCTGGTATACCCAGCGCATTCCCCGCGTAAACGAGGCGGGTGAGCCCCTTGACGAATACGGCGTGCCCACTGCCGTGTCCGGTAGACCGCAGGGCTATGAATATGCGGGCAAGTGGGATTTTTCCACGGATCGGGTGAAGGTTGATCCCAACGGCAGCTACACCGCCGAGGAAAATGTGCTGACGCTGTATGCCGCGTGGGTACCCTATTTCTCCTTTGAATTTTATAAGGAGGAGGCCGACGGCAGCTTTTCCTCTCTCGGCACGGTGGAGGCTCTGGAGCTTTCCCTGCCCTCGTGGGATGAAAAGACCGGCGCCATGAATATGCAGCGCTTTCCCAAGGTGGAGGGCATGACCTTTGTTTCCGCCTATGCAGACGCGGAAAAGACCACCCCCATCACCGAAAAGCTCGGTGGCGCGGTGGATTACGACAAGGGCATTGCCAGCGCGGAGAAGATCCCCGTATACACCACCTGGCGCAAAGGCGAGTGGTACCGCATCCAGACCGTCAAGCAATTCCAGCAGAGCGCGGTTCGCCCGGGTGCTTGCCTGGAGCTGATGGCAGATCTTGATTTTGCCGGTGAAATGTGGCCTCCCAGCCTTGCCTTTATCCGTTTCTCGGGTATGCTTGAGGGCAACGGCCACAAGATCAGCAACGTCAACGTGGTGCAGGCGGATAACTCCAAGATGATTGGCGGCCTTTTCGGTGCCCTGGAGTCAAATGCCACCCTGCGCAACGTGTCCTTTGAAAATATTTCTTACACCATCCTCGCCGGCTCCCGTCTGAACGGAGCCAGCTTCGGACTTCTTGCCGGCAGCGTCGCCGAGGGTGCCACCCTTACGGGTGTGACCGTCAGCGGCAGTCTGCTGATCGACAGAGCCTGCCATCCGCAGACCTCCGCAGCGACCATTGGTGTGCTGTTCGGCAACGGCGTGGATATGGGCGTGTCCGCTGAGAATGTGACCGTGGCCCTGACGGGCACGGATACTGTGGGGCAGACGGCCACCATTGCCGTGGATGCCGCAGGCAACGTCACGCTCCAATTTTCCTGAACGTATTTAATTAAATGAAAGATATATGGAGGCAAATATGAAAAAGATCATTTCACTCATTCTTTGCTTGACCATGCTCCTCGGCACTGTAACGCTGCTGGCTTCCTGCAAGAAGCCCCAGCAGGCACAGAATCCCGATGCGCTGGTCATCATGTCCGAGGAGCTGGACGGCCTGTTCAACCCCTTCTACTCCACCACCGGTGCTGACGGCACCATCGTGTCCATGACGCAGATCGGTATGCTGACCACCGACTACGTGAACGAGGAGGCTGTGGTAGCCTTCGGCGACAAATACGCCGTTGTGACCAAGGACTACGCCAGCAATTACGATGGCACCTACACCACCTACACCTTCGTGCTGAAGAACGGCATCAAGTTCTCCGACGGTCATCCCCTGACCATGGAGGACGTGATGTTCAACCTGTACGTGTACCTGGACCCGGTCTACACCGGCTCCTCCACCATGTACTCCACCGATATCGTGGGTCTGAAGGACTACCGCACCCAGACCTTTGGCGCTGATTCCGGCAACGTGGAGGATACCATCACCTCCGGTGCCAGCACCAGAGCCAAGAACCGTATCAACGAGCTGATCACCCTTTTCATGCAGACCGGTAAGACCCCCACCGCCGGCAGCTACAGCGCCACCGAGGCTCAGATGCGCGAGGCCATCAGCAAGCACGCGCTCAGCTCCGGCTACAAGGAGGCTGTCAGCGCGGATCCCAGCAAGGTGACCAACGCTCAGCTGCTTGCCGACTACGAGCAGGCACTGAAGCTCTTCAAGGAAGAGCTTTATACCGACTACGCCAGCGCCAAGGATGCCTACACCGAGGAGCCCTACAAGTCCACCGGCGAGTTTGACGCCGTAACCTCCTTTATGTACGCCGAGGGTCTGGTTACCCTGGAGTACGGCAAGAAGCTGAACAGCGAGGGCAGAGAGGTTGAGGATAAGTCCAAGATCGTCAAGGTGACCCGCCAGTACAATCCTGCTGTTTGCAAGGATATGGACTCCGCCGTGCAGTACGTGTACGACACCAAGGTGGAGCAGAGCCTGCACGAGATCCTGCAGTACTGGGCTACCGCTCAGAAGCTGATGACCGAGTTCACCGCAAAGGCCAAGGAGGTCATTCTGGACGAGAAGATGGAGGGCGATGAGCTGAAGATCAAGAACATCTCCGGCATCGTTTCCCTTGGCCACAGCGCTACCGCTCCCGATAAGATCACCGTAAACGGTACCGAATACACCATCGCAAAGCAGCACAACGCTGACGGCACCCCCGCCGTTGACGGCACCTATGACGTGCTGCAGATCAAGATCAACGGCATCGACCCCAAGGCCGTTTGGAACTTCGCCTTTGCCGTAGCACCCCAGCACTACTATGCCGAGGGCCGCACCGTGGATATCGCAAACAACCAGTTCGGCGTGGAGTACAACAGCTTTGACTTCATGAAGGACGAGATCCAGTCCACTCGCAATATCAAGGTTCCCATGGGTGCCGGCGCTTATCAGGCTACCGACGCCAACAACAACAGCAACCCCGACGGCAACGCCTTCTACAGCAACAACGTTGTTTACTTCAAGAGAAACGACAATTTCCTCCTCGGCCAGCCCAAGATCGAGAAGGTTCGCTATCAGGTAGTCAGTGCCACCAACGCCATCAGCGTGCTGGAGAGCGGCTCCGTGCATTTCGTCACTCCCCAGTTCACCCAGAACAACATCGATAAGCTCAACTCTCTGAAGGACAAGGGCGTGGATAAGGTATGGACCGACCAGCTGGGCTACGGCTACATCGGCATCAATGCCCGCGAGATCCCCAACGTTTACCTGCGCCGTGCCATCATGTCCGCTATGGATACCAGCCTGGCGCTGTCCTACTACAGCACCGGCATGGCAGAAACCATCTACTGGCCTATGTCCACTGTCAGCTGGGCATACCCCAAGGACGAGCAGGGCAAGACCGACCGTGACAATGGCCACAGCGAGTATATCGCCGTGCGCTTTGACAAGGCGTATGCAAAGCAGCAAATCCTGGAGTACATGGCTATGGCCGGCGTTAGCGCGGGCGACAGTGATCTGTCCATCAAGTTTACCATTGCGGGTGCCAACCTCACCGACCACCCCACCTATCAGACCTTCCAGTCTGCCGCCAACCTCCTCAACGAGTGTGGCTGGGACATCGAGGTAGTGCCGGATACCCAGGCGCTTACCAAGCTCTCCACCGGCTCTCTTGCCGTATGGGCTGCCGCTTGGGGCTCCACCATTGACCCCGATATGTATCAGGTCTACCACAAGAATTCCACCGCCACCAGCACCCTTGCATGGGGCTACAATGCCTTCAAGGATGAGCCTGCCAAGTACGTGTATGAGAACGATGTTCTCACCAAGCTCTCCGACAAGATCGATGCTGCCCGTGAGACCGACGATCAGAAGGAGCGCGCGGCGCTCTACAAGGAAGCCATGGGCTACGTGCTGGATCTGGCCATTGAGATGCCCGTTTACCAGCGTAAGGTTCTGTATGCCTACAACGGCAAGGTGATCAAGGCCTCGAGTCTGCCCACTGACATCAATCCCTACAGCTCTCCTCTGGACCGCATTTGGGATATTGAATTTGCCAACTGATCGGAACTGACATCCCCTGCCCGCTTTCAGGCGGGCGGGGAACCAATCTTTCAAAAAGACAGAGGAAATTATGTTAAAATATATTCTCAAGCGACTGGGCCTGTCCTTGCTGATCCTGCTTGGTGTATCCCTGATCATCTACGTGCTGATCCGTTGTATGCCCGTGGATTTCATCGAGAACAAGATCGCGGCAATGAACCAGGGCGGTGCCACCATCCCCGAGGAAACGGTGGAGAATATGAAGAAGCTCTATGGCCTGGAGGACGACTCCTTTATGGGCATTCTCCGCGGCTATTTCAACTGGCTTGTGAAGCTATGCCAATTTGATTTCGGCACCAGCTTCAAGTACGGCGCTCCCGTCATTGACGTGATCGTCAGCAAAATGGGCGTTTCCTTCGCGGTGGCGGCCATTGCAACCATATTTGAGTTTCTCATTGCCATTCCCCTCGGCATCACAGCCGCTACCCATCAGTATTCCATCCGCGACTACCTCGTCACCGTGCTGGTGATGATTGGCATTTCGCTGCCCTCCTTCTTCTTCGGCCAGATCCTTAAAAACGTGCTGGCTATGAAGCTGGGGTGGTTCCCGCCCTCGGGTCTGATCGACGCGACCCAGACCCTGTCCGGTATCGCGCTTCTCGGCGACTACGTGCGCCATATGTTTATCCCCATTCTTACCGTTGTCATCCTCAGCATCGGCGGCCGTATGCGTATGACCCGTACCGAAATGCTGGAGGTGCTGAACTCCGATTACATCCGTACCGCAAGAGCCAAGGGTCTGAAGGAGCGGGTTGTTGTATACAAGCACGCCTTCCGCAACACGCTCATTCCCCTTGTTACCTCTCTTGCAGGCCTTTTGCCGTCGCTATTTTCCGGCGCGATCATCACCGAGCAGGTGTTTGACCTGCCCGGTATCGGTAACGTGGCCTTTAAGGCCATGATGGAGGCGGATATCCCCTTCATTATGGGCTACAATATGTTCCTTGCCATCCTCAGCGTGCTGGGCGTGCTGCTTGCCGACCTGATGTACGCCGTGGTGGACCCCCGCGTCAAGCTTGCGTAAAGGAGGGGCGACATGGAAACCGAAGAACTGAAAAAAGAAAACGAGACTGTGCTTGACACCGCCTCCGAGCATGCAGCAGCGGTGGAGGAAACCGAGCCCCACGAGAAAAACGTGCGGCTGATGTCCCCCACGCAGATGGTGCTGCGCCGCTTTTTCCGCTCCAAGCTCAGCGTGGTGGGCCTTGTGATGATCGTATCCCTGTTCCTGTTCTGCTGGCTGGGCCCTGTGGTCTATAACCAGTGGGGGCAGGGCGACGTGGATGAAACCGGTAAGGTGGAGTATACCTACAGCGAGGTTACCTACGTGGACGAGAACGGCGAGACCCACACCTTCTATCAGGTTGTGGAGACCGGCAAGACCGTCAATTCTCTTGCCAAGCCCGACGGGGATCATCCCCTCGGCACTGACAAGACCGGCAAGGATGTGCTGGCGCGCTTGATGTACGGCGGTCGCGTATCTCTTGCGGTCAGCTTTCTGGCCGTCTTCATCATCACGTTTTTCGGCGTGGTGTTCGGCGGCATCGCCGGCTATTTCGGCGGTTGGGTGGATACCGTCATCATGCGTATCTGCGACGTGCTGATGTGCCTGCCCGGCTTCCCGATCCTGCTGATCGTGGGCACGCTTATTGACTCCTTTGGTATCAAGGGACAGTATAAGATCTACTATCTGATGGCATTCCTTACCCTCATTTCCTGGTCGGGCACAGCAAGACTGGTGCGCGGTCAGATCCTGTCGCTGCGCGAGCAGGAGTATATGGTGGCGGCAGAAGCCATGGGATATTCCGCTACCCGTAAGATCGCCAAACACTTGATCCCCAACGTGATGCCCCAGCTCATCGTGTCGATGAGCTTGAGCCTTGGCAGCATGATCCTTTACGAGGCGTCCCTTTCCTATCTGGGTCTCGGCGCTCCCGAAAAGTACGCTGCCTGGGGTACGATGATCAACATCGTCGCGGAGGATCAGAACATTCTGCAAAACTACTTTAATATCTGGGGCCCTCCCGGCATCTGCATTATCCTCGCCGTGCTTGGCTTCAACTTTGTGGGCGACGGCTTGCGTGACGCCCTCGACCCCAAGATGAGGAGGTGATCGCCGTGGCTTTGCTGAACAAACATGATAAGAAAAAGAACGGCCATTACCTTTCCGGCAAGGAGATCCGCGCTATTGCGAAGGAAAATCGCAAGGTGATGAACGCGCTCGAGAAGAAAAAGCATCGCAAGGCTGCGGAGAGTGAGTTCATCTCCCAAATGAAGGATGATGCCAACATTCTGGAGATTGAGGATCTGCACACCTACTTCTTTACCGACCAGGGTGTGGTCAAGGCTGTCAACGGCGTTTCCTTTGAGGTGCCGAAAAATGCCACCGTCGGCATCGTGGGTGAGTCCGGTTGCGGTAAATCCGTGACCAGTATGTCGGTGATGCGCCTGCTGCAGGGCCCGCAGGGTCAGATCTATTCCGGCTCCATCCGCTTCAAGGCCGCTGACTATCAGCGGGACGAGAAGGGAAATCCCGTGGTGATTGGCACCGCCGAGGACGGCACTGCGCAGTACGCGACCGAGGAAAAGGTCTACGATATTGCCGAAATGCCTATCCATGAGATTCATCGCATTCGCGGCAGACAGATCGCCATGATCTTCCAGGAGCCTATGACCTCCCTGAACCCGGTGTTCACCATCGGTGAGCAGCTGGACGAGGTGACCTTTATCCATACGCCCGGCGCCACCAAGGAGATGGCCAAGGCCAGATCTCTTGAGATGCTGAGTCTGGTAGGCATCGCTGCTCCCGAGCGAGTATATGCCTCCTTCCCGCATGAGCTTTCCGGCGGCATGCGCCAGCGCGTGATGATCTCCATGGCACTGATTTGCAATCCCCGTTTGATCATTGCGGACGAGCCCACCACAGCGCTGGATGTGACCATTCAGGCACAGATCCTGGAGCTTTTGCAGGATCTGAAAAAGAAGATGGACGGCTCTATTCTCCTGATCACCCACGACCTTGGCGTGATTGCCGAGATGGCGGACTACGTGGTGGTCATGTACGCCGGCCGCGTCATTGAGCGGGGAACGGTATCGGAAATCTTCCACGATCCCCGTCATCCCTACACCATCGGCTTGCAGAAATCCAAGCCCACTATGGACTCGGACAGCGATACGCTCTTCAATATCCCCGGCAACGTGCCGAACCCGGTGAATATGCCGAAGCATTGCTACTTCAAGGAAAGATGCTCCAGGTACACTGCCAAGTGCAGCGGCGATTATCCCGGCATGGTGCAGGTCAGCCCCACGCACTACGTGGCCTGCCACCTGTACGATGAAACCAAGCAAGGAGGTGACCGATAATGGATGAGCAGCTGAAACAATCCGCAGATGCCCCTCTGCTTGAGGTCAATCATCTCCGCAAAACCTTTCCCCTGAAGAAATCCATCACCGGCAAGGTACTTTCCGAGCTGGTGGCGGTGGAGGACGTATCCTTCACTCTTAAGCCCGGCGAGACCCTCGGTATCGTGGGTGAGTCCGGCTGCGGTAAAACCACTCTTGGCCGTACCATTCTGAAGCTTTACCCCGCAAACGGTGGTCAAATTCTCTTTGACGGCAAGGATATTACCAACTACACCAAGGCGCAGATGCGCCCCATCCGCACCGATATGCAGATCATCTTCCAGGATCCCTATTCCTCTCTGCCTCCCCGCAGTACCGTAGGTGATATTCTCTCCGAGCCGGTGCTGGTGCACGGTATCGTGCCCAAGGAGGAGGTCAAGGCATACGTGATGGATCTGATGGAGAAATGTGGCCTGCGCGACTATTACTACGAGCGCTATCCTCATGAGTTCTCCGGCGGTCAGCGCCAGCGTATCTGCATTGCCCGCGCCCTTTCCGTTCAGCCCCGCCTTGTGGTGTGTGACGAGCCGGTTTCGGCGCTGGACGTATCCATTCAGGCGCAGATCATCAATCTGCTGAAGGATCTGCAGAAGTCGATGAACCTCTCCTACCTCTTCATTTCCCATGATCTTTCCGTGGTCAAGTTCATTTCGGATAAGATCGGTGTGATGTATCTGGGCGCGATGATGGAGTTTGGCACCAAGAAGGATATCTTTGACAACCCCCTGCACCCCTACACCAAGGCGCTGTTCTCGGCGATCCCGAATCCGAATCCCGATGTCAAAATGCAGCGCATCGTGCTGAAGGGCGATATCCCTTCTCCCGCCAATCCCCCCTCCGGCTGTCGCTTCCACACCCGTTGCCCTCACGCTACGGAGCTGTGCAAGCAGCAGAAGCCGGAATACCGGGAGTGTGAGCCCGGCCATTTCGCCGCCTGCCACTATGCCGGTAAGGCTTGAGCCACAACAAAGGAGCCGCTATGAGCAAAAAGAAGAAGAAACAGAAAAAGGAGAAGATCCGCTATATCGACGATGGCAGAAGCCTTGCCGATATGTCGGCGCTGGGCGGCAGACGCCCGCTCAACGGGCAGCGCCCGTTGGACCCGCTGGATCCTACCTCCCGCTTCAAGGCCTGCGCTCGCACCTATTGGGAGAGCGTGAAGCTGATGTTTATTCCTTGCCTCGTGACCCTTGGCATTCTTGCCGCTGCCTTTTTCATCTTTTGGTTATTGGCAAGATAAAAAGAAATGCGTGTTCCCGTTTGGGAACACGCATTTCTTTGTTTTTAAGCCCCGTTTGGGGGCTTTTTTTCATTTTTCGTTCTTCTTGGCACTGGGGCAGCAGCCGCAGGCGCCGCAATTCCCACCGCAGGAGCAGGAGCTCTTACCCTGTCTCTTGTTGCGGATGCCCACCGCCACAACGGAAATGAAGGCAGCGGCGATCAGGACGATCAATACGTAAGAAAGCCACATAGAGCTGCTCCTTTCTGATCACTTCTTTGTGACGGCATCCCGCACAGGACGCGCTACCATATAGGCAAAGAAGCCGATGAACGCAAGGGCGATGACGGCACCGATGACGTTGGGCAGGGTAAAGCCCGTGACAAACAGCGCGCCGATGCGGTAAATGATGAAGGAGACCATATAAGCGAACACGCACATATAGGAGATCGCAAACGCCGTCCATTTGGGATTGTTCATTTCCCGCTTGATGGCACCCATGGCGGCAAAGCAGGGAGCGCAGAGCAGGTTAAAGACCATAAAGGAGAAGCCCGCAAGGCCGCTGCCACCGAAGATCTGCGCCATGGCCTCCTCGGCAGAGCCCATGCCAAGGGCGCCGAACACGCCCACCACCTCCTCCTTGGCCACAAGACCAAGGACGGTGGCAACGGCTGCCTGCCAGTAGCCAAAGCCCAGCGGCTTAAAGAGCCAGGCGACGCCGGAGCCGATCATCTCAAGGATGGATCTGCCGCCTGCTGTCTCGGTGATATAATGGAAGCCGCCCTCAAAGGAGAGGTTGTTCAGCACCCAGATGATCATACTGGCGGCCATGATCACGGTGCCGGCGCGCTTGATAAAGCTCCAGCCGCGCTCCCAGGTGGTGCGCAGCACGTTGCCGGCCACGGGGGCGTGGTAGGCGGGCAGCTCCATCACGAAGGGAGCGGGCTCGCCGCGGAAGGGCCTTGTCTTTTTCAGCATCAGGCCGGAGAGGATCACCGCACCGACGCCCAGGAAGTAGGCACTGGTGGCCACCCACGCGCCGCCCATCAGAGAATCTCTGAAGAGGGCGCCCGCAATGAGTCCCACAATGGGCATTTTGGCACCGCAGGGCATAAAGGCGGTGGTCATCACCGTCATTTTACGGTCACGGTCCTGCTCAATGGTACGGGAGGCCATAATGCCGGGCACACTGCAGCCGGTGCCCACCAGCATGGGGATGAAGGACTTGCCGGAAAGGCCGAATTTGCGGAACAGACGGTCCATAATGAAGGCGATACGGGACATATAGCCGCAGTCCTCCAGCAGGGAGAGCAGCAAAAACAGCACCAGCATCTGAGGCACGAAGCCAAGCACGGCGCCAACGCCGCCGACGATGCCATCCTGAATGAGGGAGTAAAGCCAGGGGAATACGGCAGGCTCGCCCGCGGCGTTCAGCAGCACCCGGTCAAGCAGCTCCGGAATGCTGATCCAGCTGCCCATAAAGGCGGGGAGGTCGCCGGCGGCGGCAGCCTCGGCAAAGGAGCCAAAGAGGCCGTCGTTCATAAAGACCACGGTGAAATCACCGACGGAGCCAATGGACAGGAAGTAGACCAGCCACATGATCACGGCGAAAATAGGCAGAGCCAGAATGCGGTTGGTGGCGATGCGGTCGATCTTTTCGGAAACGGAGAGGGCATTGGCGTTTTTCTTTTTGTAGCAGTCGCCAATAATACTGACGATGTAATTGTAGCGCTCGTTGATGATCACGGCCTCCGCATCGTCGTCCAGCGCCCGCTCCACCTTAACGATGTCCTGCTCAATGTGAGCCTTGACCCCCTCGTTCACCTGCAGCTCGGACAGCACGCGGGCGTCCCGCTCAAAGATCTTGATGGCGTACCAGCGCTGCTGCTCCTCGGGGAGATGGTGTACTACAGCCTCCTCCACGTGGGCAATGGCGTGCTCTACCTTGCCGGAGAACATAATGGGCTGGGGCGGCTTTTTTGCCTTGGCGGCCTCGATGGCCACCTCGGCAGCGGCCAGCACGCCGTCGCTCTTCAGTGCCGAGATCTCCAGCACAGGGCACCCCAGCTTGTCGGCCAGCGCTTCGGTGTGGATCGTGTCGCCGTTCTTGCGCACGATATCCATCATATTGATGGCCACCACCACGGGAATGCCGATCTCCATCAGCTGGGTGGTGAGGTAAAGATTGCGCTCCAGATTGGTACCGTCCACAATGTTGAGGATGGCATCCGGACGCTCTACGGTGAGATAATTGCGGGCTACCACCTCCTCCAGCGTGTAAGGGGAGAGGGAATAGATGCCGGGCAGGTCGGTGATGATCACGCCGTCGTGCTTTTTCAGCCGGCCTTCCTTTTTTTCCACGGTAACGCCGGGCCAGTTTCCTACGTATTGATTGGCACCGGTCAGCGCGTTGAACAGCGTGGTCTTGCCGCAATTGGGATTGCCGGCAAGGGCAATTTTCAGTTCCATTTGATGTATCCTTTCTGTTAGCTGTTAGTTTCAACTAACTTTTGTGCGAAACAAAAACGGTCATTCTACCTCGATCATTTCGGCATCTGCCTTGCGCAGCGACAGCTCATAGCCGCGCAGCGACAGCTCCATCGGATCACCGAGAGGGGCCAGCTTACGTACGCGGATCACCACACCCTTGGTGATGCCCATGTCCATGATGCGGCGTCGGATGGCACCCTCGCCGTGCAGCTTCAGTACCTTGGCGCTACCACCCACGGGGACGTCCTTCAAAGTTCTCATATTGAGCTCCTTTCCCGATCGGCAAGAAAGTTAGTCTTGCCTAACTGACCATATTATAGGACTTTCTGCGGTGTTTGTCAAGGGGATTGCGTGACTTTTTGAGATTTTGGAAAAAATGAGAAGGGAACAGAGAGGGAAAAGACAGGATTTGGCAAATTCCCACAAAGCCACTTGACGCCCTTGCCGCTTTGTCGTATAATAAAAGCAGATACTATGATGGAGGACGTTATGATCTATACCGTTACGCTGAATCCTGCCGTGGATTACGTGGTGCATCTGCCCGCCTTTGCCGAGGGGGCGACCAACCGCGCCACCGGTGAAGAAATTTATTTTGGAGGCAAGGGCATCAACGTATCGCTGGTGCTGCGGGAGCTGGGCGTGACAAGCACGGCACTGGGCTTTGTGGCCGGCTTTACGGGAGACGCGCTGGAGGCACATTTGGCGGCTGCCGGCGTCCAAACCGACTTTTTGCGCTTGCCGGAGGGCTTTACCCGCATCAACGTCAAGGTAAAGAGCGGGGGACGCGAGAGCGAGATCAACGGTAAGGGGCCTGCGGTACCGTTGGAGATGGTTGAGGTGCTGCTGGAGAAGCTGGATCGTTTGGAGGAAGGCGATACGCTGGTGTTGGCGGGCAGCGTGCCCGGAACGCTACCTTCTAATATATATGAGCGGATGCTGGCGCATCTTTCGGGGCGCGGTGTGCGCTTTGTGGTGGATGCGGAGGGCGCGCTGCTGCGGGCAACCCTTGGCTACCGTCCCTTCCTCATCAAGCCCAACCGCAGGGAGCTTTCGGGGCTGGTGGGGCGAACGCTTTCC
Source organism: Oscillospiraceae bacterium (assembly GCA_015064005.1). GTDB lineage: Bacteria > Bacillota > Clostridia > Oscillospirales > CAG-272 > Firm-07. The sequence continues at coordinate 12,147 of SVTA01000006.1, read as the reverse complement.
AACGATGGGGAGTTGGCCGCCGCCGCGCGGGAGCTGCAGGCTGCGGGGGCGCAGAACGTGCTGGTCTCCCTTGGCGGCGAGGGGGCGCTGCTGCTGGACGCGGAGGGCACCGTGCATCGCGCGCCGGCAGTGGGCGGTGCCGCCGTCAATACCGTGGGCGCGGGAGATTCTATGGTGGCCGGCTTTCTGGCAGGCATCTCTCGGGGATACGACCGGGCGCTGCGGCTGGGGCTTGCCGCAGGCGGCGCTACGGCGGGGCTCCCCGGACTTGCCGGTCGGGCAGATATTCTCGCCCTGCTGAAGGGCTGATTTTACCGTTTACCCCCAAAACGGTATGCGTTTTTAAAAGGTGGCCGCAAGGGAAGCACCCCTTGCGGCCACCTTCTTTTCTGTTGGGAAAAATGTAGAGAAATGTGATAAAAATGTTAAAATTTTTGACAATCTTGACAATGGGGAAAAATATATGTATAATAATATTATCTATCCCTGCGCGCGTTCTCGCGCGCGAGGGGTAAAGGTCCTTGTGTGAAGGAGGAAACCATGAAGAAAAAGCAAAAGAAAACGCTGACCAAGGCGCGTCTTGTTTCCCTTGCCGCGGCAATTTGCCTGCTGGCGTTGGGCGTGCTGTTGATAGCGTTGTACGTGACCTTCAAGCATCTGCCGCTGCTGTTGATAGCTTTGATGCTACTGACACCGGCAGTGATCAATTTGATTTTACTGTTACCTGCCCTTGAGGCGCGAGAAAAGCCCACTCCCCGGGAGGAAGCTGCCGAGGAGGATGCAGAGCCGGACGCAGAAGAGCGTGTGCCGCTCCGCCGACGGATACGGCAGGGCCTTGCCGGCCTTTTCAGCCGGGCTTGGGGCGGATGCCGCACCTACTACTGCGAAAAGCGTCATCGCGTGCTGAGCACCCTGATCGTGCTTGTGTTGGGTGCCGGTGCGGTGCTGTTCTGGACCTATCGCAAGCGTCCCACCACCGGGTACGCAAACGGATTCTTCCTTCCGGTGCTGCTGGCGGTGATGTTCGTGCTGTGTATCGTTTTTGACAAATGGTGCAAGCACGCAGCGGAGGACGATGCCAACGTGGAAAAGGCCGACCGTGCCCTGCTGCAGAATCTGCGCAGCGCATTCTGCCTCGGCGAGGTGATCTTGATACTGGAGGCGGTGGTGCTGGCTGTTCACGCCCTTGGCTTCATCAACCTGCAGAGCTATCTGCCGCTGGTGATCACCGTGCTGTTCGTCTACGAGGTGCTTTCCCTTGTGGTGGCACTGGTGGCGCGCTTGGTGCGCAACGAGCTGCTCACCTCTCCCGACCTTGCCATTCCCATGCCCGGGCTTGGCGGCGGAGATTTCGGCATTCTCGTGTACCTGGAGAAGAACACCGGCATCAGCATGCGGTCGCTGTGGAGCATGCAGCTGATCCGTCTGGTGTTCCCTTACGCCTTGATGCTCTCACTTCTTTTGATCTGGGCCTCCACGGGTTTGGTACAGATCGAGGCCAACCAGCAGGGCGCGCTCTACCGGATGGGTAAGCTGCAGTCGGAGGCGCTGGAGCCCGGCTTGCATCTCACGCTTCCCTGGCCCTTTGATCAGGTGGAGGTGGTGGATACCAAAACCGTACAGAAGGTGACCGTCGGTTATATTCCGGAGCGAGAGGGTGATAATATCTGGACCGAATCGCACGGCAGCGAGGAATATAAGCTGCTGCTGGGTGGCGGTAATGAGCTGATCTCCATCAATTTGCGGGTGGAATATTGCATCGACGATCTTTATGCCTACCTTACCAACTGTACCTCTCCCGAGCTGCTGCTGGAGGCGGCGGCCTATGAAATGGTGCTGGACAATACCATCAGCACCGACCTTGACACGATGCTCTCCACCGATCGCGTGGCCTTTGCCGAGAGTATGAAAACGGTGCTGACCGAGCGGATGAACACCTATAAAACAGGCCTGCGCGTGGTCAGCGTGGTGTTGGAAAGCATCCATCCCCCCGTGGAGGTGGCAACCGTTTATCAGGACTTCCTCAGCGCCGGCGTCATTGCTTCCACTACCATTCTGGATGCGGAGGCAAAGGCGGCCTACGTGCTGGCAGGTGCTTGGGCAAGATACGAGAGCGCCGTCAATGGCCAGCGGGCAGACAGCTACATGGCCGTGGCCAGTGCCAACGAGGCAGTTGCCTCTTTTATGGCCAGCGTTGAAGCAGACGAGGCCTGGCCGGGCGAGTATCGCTATTACAAATATCTGGAGGCGCTGAAATCCGCCTATGCCGACGCCCGTTTGGTCATCGTGGGCGACGGAGTGGATTCCTCCAACATTTATATCGGCAGCCTGACCGGCAGCACCGAAGAGAAATAAGGAGATACAATATGCGTAACCGTGAAAATACAAATACCGTAAAAACCGAAAAAAAGCACACCGTTGCGGGACTGATTGCCAAGTACCTGACGGCGGCGGTGGTGCTGCTGGTGCTGTTCTGGTTCGGCTTCACCGCTCAGGTGAGAGAGGGTCAGTGCGCCGTCATTCTGCGCTTTGGTGCCGTCCGCGAGGAGATCACAGAGGCCGGCCTTTATCTGAAGCTGCCGTGGCCCTTTGAAACCGTGGTGAACTACGATGATAAGCTGCAGTATCTGGAGTCGAACAAGCTGGAGACCACCACCCGCGACAAGCGTAACATCATCATTCAGTCCTACGTGGCGTGGGAGATCGAGGATACGGTGCTGTATCATAGCAGCGTCGGCTCTCAGGGCAAGGTCAGCTCCTATCTCAACGACCAGGTGTTCAGCGCCACCAACAGCATCATGGGTGGCTATGATCTGACGGCGCTGGTTTCCCTTGAAAGGGAGCAGATCCGTATTGACGAGATCCAGGATGAGATCTTCACCCGCGTGCGGGATAACTGCCTTGCCAACTATGGCATCAAGATCACCGATGTCCGCATTCTTCGCCTGTCCCTGCCGGATACGAATCTGGAGAGCGTGTTTGAGCAGATGCGTGCTGACCGCCAGAAGGAGATCGACATCATCCTTGCCAATGCGGACAAGGAGGCCAGCAAGATCGAATCCAATGCCTCTGCCGATGCCTCTGAGATCGAGGCCGCAGGAAAGAACGAGGCCGCTGCCATCAAGGCACAGACCGAGGCCGAGGTGGCCCGCATCTACGCCGAGGCACAGAAGGCCAACATTGAGCTTTACAAGTTCCTGCAGAATCTGGATACCATGGTGAACTCGGTGAACAGCTCCACCATTCTGGTGGTCAAGGCAAACGAGTATCCCTTCAACATCCTCACGGAGTATTCCAAGAACATGGAGATCGAGGGCAACGAAACCGTGGTTCACGATCTGACCTACATTCTGACCCAGCTGCCCGAGCAGGACAGAGAGGCACTGATCACCGCTGTGGGGGCACTGATCGAGGACGCTGCCAACAAGAACGGCATCGGCGGATAAGAGGTGCTGCATGAAGACGAAAAAACAAACCTTATTTGCGGACATTCTCGGCACCGTGACCAAGTATTTTTTGATTTTGGTCATCGTGGTGCTGATCGGTGTCTTCTTCTCCGGCATCCGGCGGGTGGAAAGCGGCAACGTGGCGTTGGTGCTTCGCTTTGGCCGGCTGGTGGGAGATAGCTACGAGGAGCAGGTGCATGAGCCGGGCTTGCTCTTTGCCTTTCCCTATATCATTGACGAGGTGGTGATCGTGCCTACGGGCAGTGTGATCGAGCAAAGCGTCACCACCCACTTTACCGACCGTGACACTGTCGCCACCACCGCCGAGGGTGGCTACGTCATCACCGGTGACCAGAGCATTGCCATCATTTCTGCCTCGGTGAAGTACGTCATTTCCGATCCCGTGGCCTACACGCTGCGGGTGAAGGATGCGGAATATCTCATCAACGCGGCGGTGAGCAACGCTATGCTTTGCGAGGCGGCGAATCTTGACGTGGACAATCTCCTTACAGACGGCAAGGACGCTTTTTCCTCTGCTGTGCTGGAGCGGGCTATGGAGCGGCTGGAGCTGATGGGCGTGGGGGTCACGCTGAATACGCTGGAGCTGACCAACGTGGCTATGCCCGAGGAGGTTCGTGAGTATTACGATGACGTGAACGCCGCCACCGTACAGGCCGAAACCATCGTCGAACGCGCCAGACAGTATCGGGAAAACATCATTCCGCTGGCAGAGGCCATGGCCAATGCCTATATCGCCGATGCCCGCGCGGAGCTGGCCAACAGAACCTCTACCGCCAACGACAGTCTGGCGGAGTTTTGGGGCGTGCTGCCGGAATACGAGACCAGCCCGGAGGTGGTTAAGACGCGTATTTATGCCGTCAGAGCCGCCACGTTCCTGCAACGGATCGGCAAAATACGTGTGGTGCAGGACGGAGAAACGAACATCATTATCAATCCGTAAGGAGGGCGTATGGAAAATATCAATAACATGGGGCGCAACAGCCTCGAGGCGCTCTCCCGGGATAACCTGACCGAAAAAGGTCGGCGGAAGCTGACGAAGGATATCCTCTGCGGCGCCGTAGCGCTTTCCTGCCTCGCGGTGGGCCTCCTTTACACCTATGCGCTGAAGGGATCCTATCCCGTAGTGGCGCAGATTCTGTACCTTGTTGGCGTGCTGATCGAGGGTATTCCCGTAATCGTGGCCGGCATCAAGGGCATCTTCACAAAAAATCTGACCAACGCTATGGAGATCCTGGTGGGCATTGCTATTATTGCGTGCGTGTTCAATCAGGAGCTGATTTTGGCGGTGCTGATCCCCTTCATCCTCAATATTGTGCATATTCTGGAGGAGCGCAGCATTATGGGCGGCCGCGACGTGATCGAGGGCCTGAAAAATATGCAGCAGACCACCGCCGTGCTGTATGAGGACGGCAAGGAGACCGTGGTGGAGGTGGGTGCGCTCCGCGTGGGGCAGCAGATCATCATCAAGCCCGGTGCCGGCATTCCCATTGATGGCGTGGTGAAAAGCGGAAAGAGCAACGTGGATCAGAAGTCCCTCACCGGTGAACCCCAGCCCGCTGCCGTAGCGGAGGGGGATCCGGTATACGCAGGCACCGTCAATCTGGACGGTCTGATGATCGTGGAGGTCAAAAAGGAGCACGTGGATACCTCCTTCTCCAAGATCCTGAAGCTGCTGGAGGAATCCGAGGGCATTACGCTGGCGGAATCCCGCCTCATTGACCGCTTCCTTGGCTATTACATTCCCTTCGTGCTGGCCGTGGCCGGCGCCGTGGCGCTGGTTTCGGCGGATATCTCCAAGGCCATCGCCATTCTGGTGGTGTCCTGCCCCTGCGGGCAGATGCTGGTCAGCTCCGCACCCATGATCGCGGCGCTGTCGGTGGCCACCAAACGGGGTGTGCTGATCAAGAACTCCAAGTTCATTGAGGAGCTGACGGAAATTGACACCGTGGTGTTCGATAAAACCGGCACCGTGACCCGGGGCGAGCTGTCCCTTACGGAGGCGGTGCCCTTCGGTGACGTCACCGAGGAAGCGCTGCTGGCTGCTGCCGCCTCCGTGGCCGTTGGCTCCAATCACCCGGTATCCCGCGCCGTTGCGGAATACGTGGGCGACCGTCCCTTTGATCATACCCTTACCCTGCGGGAGATCTCCGGCGGCGGCGTGGAGGGCGAGAGCGCTGACGGACATATCTATCGCTTTGGCCGTCGGGAATGGCTGGTGGAGCTTGGGTGTGTGATCCCGGAGGGATGGGATAAAGAGGCGGCGGGCAGTGTCAGCTACGTTTGCCTTGACAATACGCTGCTTGGCTATCTTGCCTTTAACGATACGGTGCGCGAGAATGCGGCCGAATGTGTAGATGCCCTGCGGGAGCTGGGCGCCGAGCATACGGTGATGCTGACCGGCGACCGTGAAGCACCCGCCCGCGCCATCTGCGACAAGGTGGGCATTGACGAGGTGTACGCCCGTCTGCTGCCGGAGGATAAGCTTTCCCGCCTGCGGGAGCTTTCCGAGGGAGAGCATAATGTACTGGCCGTGGGCGACGGCATCAACGATGCCCTTGCGCTGCGCGAGGCCACCGTTGGCATCGCAATGGGTGCTATGGGCTCGGATCTGGCCATCGAATCTGCGGATATCGCTTTGATGAACAACAACCTGATGAACATTCCCTTTGTCATCGACCTTGCAAGACAGACCAGACGCATCATCTACCAGAATCTGGTGCTTTCCATCGGCATCAGCGCGGTGATGATCGCGCTGTCCTCCTTTGGCGTCATCACGGCGCTGGCAGGCTCGGTGCTGCATAACCTCGGCGCCTTTGTGGTGCTGTACAACAGCTCCCGCATTTTACGCCGCAAGAATATTTAACCCCCAAACGGGGCGAAAAAACCCGGGAAAGGACTTGTCCTTTCCCGGGTTTTTCTTATCGGAACGTGGATTTGAGTATTTTCAAGGCGTACAGCATAGATGGGAGCATGCCCAAAAGGAAAAAGGCAAGCAGGCAGAGAAACGCCAGTGCGAAAGAAAGGATCTCACCCATTTGTTCAAAGCTTTGGCGAAACGCCATCAATAAAACGAGCGGCAGAAGAATCGCGCCGGGCAAGAGCCACCAAAGCCATTTTGGCAGGTGGGGGCGAAAATGAAGCACGATATCCGTGCCGTTTGCCGTTTGAACAAAACGTCCTTTGATCTTAAAGGGATGGAAATGCTTTCGAAAGGGGGAGGGACGGTCGCAGTAGCAGATATCAAAGGAATCCTGCCCAACGGTGCCGAAAAAATGACTTTCTGCGAACCAAAATGAGGTTTCAGCCGGATCGGTGATGGCAGCCAGCCGCAGGTAGCATTCCATCGGTGATTCCTTGGAATGTATGGTCCATTTCATAAGAAAGCCTCCCTTCGTAGTGCTATCTACAGTATAGCATACGAAGGGAGGCTTGTCAAGTTACAGCTCCACGAACACGTGCTCCTCGGAGGAACGGCGTGCCGCCAGACACATTTTGGCGCTGAGGATACCCTCGGTGAGAGGTGCAATGGAGGGCTTTTCACCCTTCATGACCTCCAGGAAATTGGCAACCAGCATTTCGTCGCCGCCGCCGTGACCGTGGGCGGGAACCGTCATCTTGATTTCCTCGCTGGTGTTTTCCTGATGGTGGAAGATGCGGATGGTGGAGGTGACCCAGTCAAACTCCAGCGTGGCCTTGAAGCCAAAGAGCCGCGCACCGCGTTTTCCCGCACCGTTTCGGGCGATAAAGTTCTGGGAGTAGACCACGTGCATGCCGCTTTCATACTCCACAAGGGCAGAGCCGCTATCCTCGTTGCCCGTATCCACCGCAAAGCAGCAGTAGGGGCCGATGGCGTAGCCGTCGCCGTTTTTCAGCACGTTCCGGGGGCTTTCGGGGCAGGTCTTCTGCTTTTCGCAATCGGCGCAGAGCTTGCCGGCGGGCTCATTGCCCTTGAAGATCTGCTTCGACTTGGTGGCGGCGATGCGCACGGGGCGGTTGTCGCCCAGCAGGAAGTTGATATAATCAAGGTCGTGGGTGGCCTTCTGCAGGAAAAGACCGCCGGTCTCCTTCTCGTCACGGTACCACTTGTGGTAGTAGCCGCGGGCGTAGGGAACGTTGTTATAGGCCTGTACGTGCTCAACGGTGCCCAGCTTGCCGCTGTCCACGATCTCCTTCACCCGAAGGAGCAGGGGCGTGGTGCGCAGGGGGAAGGATACCACGGTTTTGGTATCCATGGTGGGCACGATGCTCTCGAGACGGGCAAGATCCTCGTCCACAATGCAAACGGGCTTCTCGAGGAACAGGGGCAGATCGTATTTTGCCACCAAAAGGGCATATTTCGTGTGGGTGGAGCAGCGGGTGCCGATCAGCACGCCGTCAAGCTGCTCTGTCTTCAGCATTTCTTCCGCATCCTCGTAAAAGTTTACGTCAGTGTACTTTTTTTCCTCTGCCCGTGCCTTTGCACCGGGAATGTCAATGTCGGCCACGGCCACAAGGGTAGCCTCGCCGCTTCTTACCAAACGGTCTACGATGCCGCCAATGCGGCCGCCGTAGCCAATCACGCCAAATTTCAGCATAGTCAGTCCTCTTTCATTTTATATTTTATTTTGCACGGATGGGGTTATCTGCAGTATAGCACAAAATTGTCCGCCATGGAATACCGCAACCTGCCGTATTTTAGCACAAATCTGCTATTGACAAAGGAAAAAATTCGGTGTACAATAAAGAAAAAAGGGGGGTTCCATGTATTTTTCCAGTGAACGGGTTTCCGAAAAGCCTCTGGAGATCAACAGCTGCGGCATTCAGCAGCTCCGTGACCGTGACCGCACCATGCTGCGCCGCGTGGGACGGGTGGATTTTCATATTCTTTACATTATGCAGGGCGCCTGCTATCTGACCGAGGCGGGGCAGGTGGTGACCGTTCCCGCGGGCCATCTGGTGCTGTATCTGCCCCACGAGCGGCAGGAATACGCCTTCCGCGCGGCGGACGATACGGTTTCCGGCTATATTCATTTCAGCGGCACTCAGGTGCCGGAGACGCTTGCGCATCTTGGACTTTCCGGCCGTGTGATCGCCGTGGGTGAGAGCGGGGAGGGGGAGCGGATCTTTCGGGAAATGGCCAGTGAGTTTCAGCTGAAAAAGCCCTTTTGGGAGGAGGCGTGCGCCGCGCTTTTATTGCGCTTCCTCACACTTGCGGGGCGTTGCGCCCGGGATCTCGCGGCGGGTGTTGCACCGGCACTCCGACACCGCATGGACGACGTTTGCCGTGCCATGCACCGCGACCTCGCCGAGGATCGCAGCGTGGCAGATTATGCCCGGATGTGCCACCTCAGCGAGGGGCGCTTTTCTCACGCCTTCAAGGAAAGCACGGGGGTTTCTCCCAAGCAATATATGATGCGGGTGAAGGTGGATGCCGCCTGTCAGCTGCTTTCCGGCACCGGGCTTTCGGTGGCCGAGGTAGCGGAGGCGGTAGGCATTGAGGACGTCAATTATTTCAGCCGTCTCATCAAAAAATATACGGGTCGCGCCCCACGTCATCAGCGATAGACGGGGGCGCTTGCCTCATTTATTTGCGGTAGATCAGCACGTACTCCATGATGTACAGCACGTCCTCTTCGCTGTCGTAGACCAGCTGAATGAACTCGTATTTGCCGCTTCTTGCGGGCGTTTGGTTCAGCTCGCCGCCGGTGGCGTTGCACAGAACAACGTGTTGGTGGTTGTAATAGGTTGCATCACCGAGGTTATACAGCAGCCCGATGAGATCGTTGGGAACGTGATTCATCCATCTGCCGTCCGCAGCAAGTCCGGCTTCAAATTCCGCGGCCACGTCCTCATCGAAATGAACGGTGGTGTGGGCCCGCAGATGCACGCGCTGCTCCACCTCGCCGTCGGTTTCCACGTCATATTCGTGGGTAGAGACATATACGTGGGCGGGAATATCAATGGAGGTGGCCTGTTCTGCTCTCAAAATGGCCGCGTCATCGTGCAGCGCAGAGTCGGTGGTACCCAGCACGATCATCATCAGCGTGAAAAGTCCGAGATAGGCGGTCATAATGGCACCGACGATGATGTTTTTGAGGCACCTGCGGCCGCGGGCGGTGCTGACGATGCCGAATACCAGCGATGCAATGGGCAGCGGCAGGGTCACGCCAAAGAGCCACATATGGGGGAAGGGCGCGGGGTTGGTGGCAGCTTCCGCTGCCGCAATGATGAACATGGAAATGAAGAGCGATAGGATGGACAGCACAAAAAGGATGATGGAAAAGGCCTTCCATGCGGCGCTTTTCCGTTTGGGGATGGGGGTGACGGCGGTGAGTCCCTCCGCAGAAAAGGTTTCAAGGGTGTAGCCCTCGGGGGTGGGGGTCTGATGATCCATACGTGTTCTCCTTTCTTAGGTAGCGGGGATGTCCCTCTGCTCTTATTGTAGCATTTGCTTGTGCGTTTGTCAAGGTAAAAGAGCCTTGCCCCTTCGGGCAAGGCTCTTTTACAGCTTATTACCAAAGATCCTTTTCGGCGATCTCGGCGATATCTCCGTCCCGGAAGCCGGCCTCAATGAGGTATTTTTCCACGTCGGGGCGGGCGTCAAAATAGTTGTGGTGGGAGTCAGAGCCGTAGGTGACGGGGATGCCCATTTCGAACATCTCGCGCAGATACTCGGCATACTGATGGCGGAATTTTTCCGGTGCCATCTTGTTGCGGAGGAAGTGGGAGTTGCACTCCACGTACTTGCCGTTTTCCTTGAGAGCGGCGGCAATATCCATCTTCATCGAGCGGGGGATCATATCGAAATCCTCATACCAGATGCCCTTGCCATTGTACCAAGGGTGGCCGAGAATGGTTACGCGCTCATCACAGGCAAGCCACAGCTGCTGACGGTACCACTCCTTGATATAATCCTCCAGCACGATGGGCGTTCGCTGCTCGGTGGGCACGTCCACGCGCCAATGGGATGCACCGATGGCGTAACGTACGCCCAGCGCCAGCAGCTCCTCCTTGGTCAGTGCCAGCTCAATGGGGAAGGGCGTGCCGCCCTCAGGCCAAACGAAGCCCTCCTTGGTGCCGGTTTTGGCAATGTAATCAAACTGAGGCTTGGCTATGGGGGTAAGCTCCACGCCGAGAATGATATTGGGGTGTGTCTTTTGCGCCTCAGCAACGCCTGCCGCGGAATCTCTGATATTGCCAAGGAAGCTGGTGTCGTTATAGTTTGCGTGGTCGGTAATGCCCGTAAAGCGCAGCCCCTCCTCCTTGGCGGCTGCGGCGATGCCCTCCAGCGTATTGGTGGCGTCGTAGGAATATTCACTGTGAATGTGCCAATCAGAATGGATGATCATATCATGTTCCTCCTAAATAGATAGTGTAACGGGTGCCGGTATTAAGGCCATTATAGCACGTTTTTTTGAAAAGTCAATACTTGGCGGGAAATAAGTGAGATGCCTTGATACAGTCGTGTAAGGCTGTTATGGGCAGAGGATCGCGTGCTTGACGTCGATCAGAGATCCCACTCTGGCATCCACCTCCAGATCGGGATAAAAGCCGGAGTCGTCCAGCAGTATGCTTGCCATGCCCGCGTTTTTCCCCGCAAGAACGTCGATGTCTCGGTCGCCGATCATCACTGAGCGGGAAAGGTCGAGGCCGTTTCTCCGCACCAGCTCCAGCAGTGCGTCCGGCGCGGGCTTGCGCGGATACCGCTTGTCACCCAGCATATAGTCGGTAAAGAAATGCCCGATGCCCCATCGCGCCACGTTTTTCAGTACGATCTCGCCGCTGTGAGAGTACACGTAGCTTTTTCCGCCGTGCGCCCGGATAAATTCCAGCAGCTCCACCGTTCCCGTCATCATTTCCGCCTCCTCCGCGAGGATCTCCTTGGAGAGCTTGCTGAATTCGGCATAGGCGGTATCTCGCCACGGGCCAAACGGCAGGGTATCGAACAGATAGACGGTGCTGTACTTCTTCAGCAGGTAGTAGACCTGCTCTTCGTCTGCGGGAACGCCGTATTTTCCCGCAGTCATCATAGCCGCCTTCACAAAGGAGGCGTAGCTGTCGGAAAGCGTCCCGTCAAAGTCAAATATGAAATGGTCGTACGTTAGCATAGCTCTCCCTCCGCATATCGGTTTCAAGCTTATTATAGCATATTTCCGCGGGAATGTAAAGCATCTTTTGCGGAGACAGGCGTCCCCAACTGTCCGCTTGGGGCACGGGGGGATCTTTTTTGCTTCGCAAAAGCGAGGATTCTTCGCCGAGCCGCTTTGTAGATTCCGCCACGGCTTCGCCTCGCGCTTTTTCGTCCATGTCATCCTGAGCGAAGTCGAAATCCGAGCAGAGTGAGGATCAAACGGTACGAAGTGCCGTTTGGGATCTCGGACGAAAAAGTTCGACTCGCTTCGCTCGCTCAGAATGACACAAAGACGGCTTTCGGCTCGAATGCGAACCTAATTCTGCGTCGCTTCGCTCGCAGAGCGAGCTTCGAAGCGACGAGTGCCGCAGCCAAACAGAAAAGCCACCCGATTGGGTGGCTTGTTTGTTGTATAAAGACTACGAAAAAGATATTTTTTTGGTTTGCAATAAGGATTCGAACTCAAACGGAAAGACCGTTTTAGATGATGTATCACTTGTCTATTGATTCTGTTTTGATTATCTGTACGCCTGAAAGATTTGAAAAATCGTCAGCAAACTTAAAATCTCT